>JBDHSU010000172.1:0-6874 GCA_039808325.1 Variibacter sp.
GCCGCTGATCTATTCGCCCTGGACCAAGGTCTGCGGCGCCGACAACCAGCCGCAACAGGCGAACGCCGCGCCGAAGAAGCAGGTCTGCTTCACGATCAAGGAAGCGCGCCTCGATACCGGACAGTTCGTGGCGTCGGCCGGCCTGATCGAGATGGAAGGCGAGCAGAAGAAGATCCTGCGCGTCACGCTGCCGCTCGGCCTGCTGCTGCGCAACGGCACGCGCATGATCGTCGACAACAATCCGCCGATGACCGGCGTCTACAATTTCTGCCTACCGAACGGCTGCTGGGCCGACTTCGAGGTGACGCCCGCGTTCGTCGCCACCCTCAAGAAGGGCAATGCGCTCATTCTGCAAGCTTTCAACCTGAACGGGCAGGTCGCGACCTTCAACTTCCCGCTCGCGGACTTCGCGAAATCGAACGAGGGGGCGCCGACCGACCCGAAGGTGCTCGAGGAACAGCAGAAGAAACTGCAGGACGAACTTCAGCGCCGCGCCGAAGAGGCCCGCAAGAAGCTCGAGCAGCAGCAATCGCAGCCCGCGAAGCCGAAGTAAGGCGAAGCTCATATCGAGGGAAAGGGCGCGCCTGTCCGGCGCGCCTTTTTCTTTTGGCGGCACGTCCCGCGCGGGGAGGGGCGCGGGGAAAAGGTCAGTTTAGTTGGCTGATCCGCGCGCGATAGCCGCCGTCTTCGCCGCGTACGAACATCTCGGCGACGCGCGGGTGGCGGACCGGATCGCCGGAGGTGTCGGGCAGAAGGTTCTGCTCCGAGACATAGGCGACGTATTCGGTTTCGGCGTTCTCGGCGAACAGATGATAGAACGGCTGATCCTTCCGCGGCCGTGCCTCGGCCGGGATCGAGTTCCACCATTCCTCGGTGTTTGCAAAGACCGGATCGACGTCGAAGATCACACCGCGGAACGGGTAGAGCCGGTGCTTGACGACCTCGCCGATCTTGTACTTTGCCGTGCGCAATTGCTTCATGCCGGCATACATAGTTCGGATTGCGATTTCAGGCCAGCCGGCGCCTCGGCCTGATCCTTTGGCCCTCGGCTCGCTCGGGTTCCCCCCTTATGATGGACGTTCTCAATCTTGCGTTGCCGTTCTTCGGGCTGATCTTCCTTGGCTATGCCTGCGGCCGCATCAAGCAGATTCCCGACGCGGGGCTCGCATGGATGAACTTCTTTCTCATCTATGTCGCGCTTCCGGTTCTGTTCTACCGCATCCTGGCAAAGACCCCGTTCGAGAAGCTTGCCAACGCGCCGTTCGTCGTCGCGACGACCTTGGCGACGGCCAGCATCTTCGCCGTCTCGTTCGCGATCGGGCTCGTGCTGCGCAAGGGCAACCCGCGCGAGGCGACGATCACCGGGCTGGCCGGCGCTTACGGCAATGTCGGATACATGGGGCCGGGGCTCGCGCTCGCGACGCTGGGGCCGGAGGCGGCGGTGCCGGTCGCCTTGATCTTCTGCTTCGACAACATGCTTCTGTTCGCGCTGGTGCCGACCCTGATGGCGCTCGCCGAGCGTGGCAAGATGCCGCCGGGAGCCGCGGCGCTCGATGTGGTCAAGCGGATCGCGCTACACCCGTTCATCATCGCGACGGTCGCCGGCGTCGTCGCTGCGGCGACGCATTTCGAGGCGCCGGTTGCGATCGATCGCTTGATGGAGTTTCTGCAGAACGCGGCGGCGCCGTGCGCGCTGTTCGCGCTCGGCGTGACGGTCGCGCTGCGTCCGCTCGAATCGGTGCCTTGGGAAGTGCCGCCGATCGTCCTGATGAAGCTCGTCGCGCACCCGCTCGCGGTGCTGGCGCTTCTGTGGGCGCTTGGGCCGATGCCGGAGGTTTGGGTCTATACCGGCTTCATGATGGCGGCGCTGCCGCCGGCGCTCAATGTTTTCATCATGGCGCGGCAATACGACACCTGGGTGCAGCAGGCGTCGGGAGCGGTGCTGATCGGAACATTGGCCTCGGTGGTGACGCTGACGGCGGCGATGCTGATGGTGAAGATGCGGCTGCTACCGGACGTTCTGTTTCAGTGAGCATCACGATCGCAGCGCTTCACCGCGCATGAGGCGCGGCGTGTGCGCGCCGGGCGCGATTCCTTCGCGCATCACCGCGCGCCGCAGCGGCCCGACGCGATCCAGCAATGCGAGACCGACACCGCGCACGCCCTGCACCGGCAGGAATGCCGTCAGCAGGCTGCGGTTGAGCGCGTCGACGGCGACGCTTCGCGTGACGATGTCGGCGCGCCGCGATGCGTTGTAACCATCCAGGACCTGCGGTGCGCCGGGGTCGCTGCCGTTGCCGCATGCATCGACGACGAGCTCAGCGATCGCGGCGGCGTCGCGCAGGCCGAGGTTGAGTCCCTGCGCGCCGATCGGCGGCATCACATGCGCGGCCTCGCCGACAAGCACAACGCGGCGGGCCGCAAACTGCTCCGCCGTCTGCAGCGTCAGCGGGAATTGCCCGCGTCCGGGGAGCATGGACACCTTGCCGAGGATCGCATGCGAGCGCTGCTCGATCCGAACGGCAAGCGCCTTGTCGTCGAGCGCCATCACGGCCTCGGCTTCCGCCGGCGTCGTCACCCATACGAGACTCGATCGCCGGCCGGGCAGGGGAACGAGCGTGAACGGGCCGGCCTCGGTATGGAACTCGACCGAGGTGTCGCGATGCGGCCTCGTGTGATCGAAGGTGAGCGCAAGCGCGGTTTGCGGATAGCGGTGGCTCCGCACGGCAATCCCGGCGGCGGCGCGGCACAGGGAGTTGCGGCCGTCCGCCGCGATGACGAGCCGCGTCTTGACCCGCGCGCCGTCGTCGAGCGTGATCGTGGCGTCCGCCTCGGAGAGCGCCAGGGCCCGCGCATTCCGCGCGATGTGTTTAAGGGCGGGAAGCGTCGCCGCATGGGCGCTGAGCGCTGCGACGAGATTCCGGTTCTCGATGTTGTAGCCGAAGGCGTCGTGCCCGATTTCGGCGGCTTCGAACGCGACTTCAGGAGCACGCAGCAGCACCGGCCGATCGTCGGCGATGCGCATGACCTTGAGCGGCGCCGCCTTGTCGCGGCAGCGTTCCCAGACGCCGAGCGCGTCGAGCGCGGTGACCGAACTCGTGAGCAGGGCGGTCGTGCGATGGTCCGTGGCTGCTGGCGCCGCTCCGATGAGCTGAGTCTCGATGCCGGCGCCGGCGAGCGCGATCGCGGCCGTCAGGCCGGCAGGGCCGGCGCCGATGACCGCCACGCCGCAGGAAGCATTGTCGTTGGCCATGATCGCTGTTTCTAACCGCAACGCTCGCGATAAGATATGCCTGCAATGAAGCTGGAGCCACTCGAACCGTCTGCGCCGGGCAGCCGCACCCGAATCGCCGGCTTCATGGTGCACATTCTGACGGCGTCGGGTGCGGCCCTAGCGTTGCTGGCGCTCCTTGCGGCGACGGACGCGCGATGGTCGGCGATGTTCGCATGGCTCGGTCTGGCCCTGGTCGTCGATGCCCTCGATGGGCCGCTGGCGCGCAGGCTCGACGTCGCGCGGACCTTGCCGCGCTGGTCCGGCGACACGTTGGATCTCGTCGTCGATATCCTGACCTACGTCTTCGTCCCCGCTTACGCCTTGGCGGCGAGCGACATTCTGCCGCGCGCCGCCGCCACGCCGCTTGCGCTCCTGGTCGTGGTGACGAGCGTCATCTACTTCGCGGATCGCCGCATGAAGACCAGCGACAGCTATTTTCTCGGCTTTCCGGCAGTATGGAACGCCATCGTGTTCTATTTGTTCTTACTGCGGCCGCCGCCAGCCATGGCGGCCGGCGCCGTATTTCTGTTGGCGCTGATGACGTTTGTGCCGTGGCCGTTCGTTCATCCCTTCCGGGTGGCCGAGCGGCGAACTGTCAACCTGGCGATTGTCGGGCTGTGGGCTGTCCTGGCAGTATGGGCGCTGGTCCGCGACCTATCGCCCGGCCTCCCGATCCTGACGGCCTTGTCGGTCATCGCACTTTATTTC
The DNA here is from genome assembly GCA_039808325.1 of Variibacter sp. Taxonomy (GTDB): domain Bacteria; phylum Pseudomonadota; class Alphaproteobacteria; order Rhizobiales; family Xanthobacteraceae; genus JAFKKS01. The sequence goes on from JBDHSU010000172.1 coordinate 3,983, forward strand.
CTCGGCGCCGGGCTGCTGCGGCGACATCCCCCTCCTGCCTGAGCCGTCCTGAATGATGGAACTCCTCGCCGATCCGAATGCCTGGGCCGCGCTGTTGATGCTGTCGGCGCTCGAGATCGTTCTCGGCATCGACAACATCGTCTTCATCTCGATCCTCATCGCGCGCACCGACGCGCGCCGCGCCAAGCTTGCCCGTCAAATCGGGTTATCGCTCGCCTTCATCTTTCGGATCGTGCTGCTCGGCGGCCTCAGTTGGATCATGGGACTGACCGCTCCGGTCCTCACGCTCGCGGGGAACGAGTTTTCCTGGCGCGATATCATCCTGATCGGCGGCGGCCTGTTCCTCATCGCCAAGGCGACGCATGAGATCCACAACGAGGTGGAGGCGCACGACGAAGGGCCCGCTCCCGTCACCCCGGAGGAAGCGGCCGGCCGCGCATTCTTCTGGATAATTCTGCAACTCGTGGCGGTCGATCTCATCTTCTCGCTTGACTCCATCATCACGGCGATCGGCCTCGTCGACCGCATCGAGATCATGGTCGCCGCGATCGTGGTTGCGATGATCGTGATGTATATCGCCTCCGGCCCGGTCGCGGCGTTCATTGCCGAACATCCGACGACGAAGATGCTGGCGCTGGCCTTCCTGGTGATGATCGGCGTGGCGTTGATGGCGGACGGATTTGGCTTCCACATCCCGCGCGGCTACATCTACGTGTCGATGGCGTTCGCGGCGGCCGTCGAGACGTTCAATGTGCTCGCCAAGCGCAATCGCGCGAAACGTCGCGCAAGTGAATCGAAGAAGGTGTGAGAATGGCGCAGGCTCCCATTGTACTTGTCACCGGCGCGAGCCGCGGCATCGGCGCCGCCTGTGCGCGCCTGGCGGCGCGCCGCGGTTTCGATGTCGCGGTGAATTACAACACCAACGCCGCAGCCGCCGCGAAAGTGGTCGCCGATGTCGAGCGCGCCGGCCGCCGCGCGGTGGCCGTGCAAGGCGACATGGGGAAGGAGGCCGATGTCGAGCGTGTTTTCGCCGAGATCGACTCCAGGCTCGGGCGGATGACGCATCTCGTCTACAACGCCGGCATCACCGGCCGGCCCTCGCGCGTCGACGAGGTCACGACCGAGACTTTGCGCGCCGTGTTCGATCTCAACGTTCTCGGCGCGTTCTGGTGCGCGCGGCGGGCCATCCGGCGGATATCGACCAAGCACGGCGGCAAGGGGGGAGCGATCGTCATGATCTCGTCCGCGGCTGCGGGGCTTGGCGGCCCGAACGAATACGTCTGGTACGCGGCATCGAAGGGCGCGATCGACTCCATGGTCTATGGGCTTGCCAAGGAGCTCGGCGGGGAGGGCGTCCGCGTGAATGCCGTGGCGCCGGGTTTGATCGAGACCGAGATTCACACGCCGGGCCGGCTGGAGCGTCTGGTGTCGATGGTTCCGCTCGGTGGCCGCGCCGGTACCGCGGACGAGACGGCCGAGGGCGTCGTCTTCCTGTTGTCGGACGCGGCATCCTACGTCACCGGCACCGTCTTGCGCGTCACCGGCGGGCGTTAAAGGTGCGGCCCGGTCGATTTCCTCTCCCATTCATGGCGTCGCGGGAACGCTTTTCCTGAGACTACCTCGACGTCACGGACGGACGCGACTGGCGGCGGCTTCCCTTGTCGCCTCCGGGCGAGGCGCTTATCATCCTTTCGTTCACCGTGTGGCTGTACGCCGTTGCGCGGGCGAAAAATCCCGAACAAATTTCGATTGATGGAGATGCGTATGGTTGCGGCGGTTCGAGTCCATAAGACCGGCGGCCCCGAGGTTCTGACCTATGAGGACATCGAGATCGGCGCGCCCGGGCAGGGGCAGGTCAAGATCAAGCAGCATGCCATCGGCCTGAACTTCATCGACACGTATTTCCGCAGCGGCCTGTATCCGGCGCCGTCGCTGCCGTTTGTCGCGGGCAACGAGGGGGCGGGCGAGGTGACGGCCGTGGGGCCGGGCGTGAGCGACCTCAAGGTCGGAGACCGCGTGGCCTATGTCGTGGGTCTCGGCGCCTATGCCGCCGAGCGCCTGCTGCCGGCCGAGCGCGCGGTCAAGCTGCCGGACAACATCACTTACGAGCAGGCGGCCGGCATGATGCTGAAAGGCATGACGGTCGAGTATCTGCTCAACCGCTGCTTCAAGGTCGAGAAGGGCATGACGATCCTGATCCATGCCGCGGCCGGCGGCATCGGCCTCATCGCCTGCCAATGGGCGAAGCATCTCGGCGCGACCGTCATCGGCACCGTCGGCTCGAAAGAGAAGGCGGAGCTGGCGAAGGCCGCGGGCGCGGCGCATACGATCCTCTACCGGGAGGAAGACTTCGTCGCGCGCGTCAAGGAGATCACCGGCGGCAAGCTCTGTCCCGTCGTGTACGACGGCGTCGGCAAGGCGACGTTCCCGGGGTCGCTCGACTGTCTGCAGCCGCGCGGACTGTTCGTCAGCTTCGGCAACGCCTCGGGGCCGATCGAGGGGATGAACCTCGGCATCCTGTCGGCGAAAGGTTCGCTCTACGTCACCCGCCCGACCCTCAACACCTACACGGCTTCGCGCGAGGACCTGGTGAAGACCGCGAACAACCTGTTCGACGTCGTCGGCAAGGGCTACGTGAAAATCCCCGTCAATCACACCTACGCGCTGAAGGACGCGCAGCAGGCGCACCGCGACCTCGAGAGCCGCAAGACGACCGGCTCGGTGATCTTCAAGGTGTGATGAGCTTTGCGCCATGCCCGCGCTTGTCGCGGACATTCACGCCTTCTGTCATTCCGGACTGCCGCAAAGCGGCAAGTCCGGAATCCATACGCCGCAGCACCGGGGTTATGGATTTCGGGCCCGCGCCGAAACGGCCGCGCCCCGGATGACGGC
>JBDHSU010000173.1:0-6812 GCA_039808325.1 Variibacter sp.
GCCACCTCGAACTTGATGTCGGCGAGCGAGAAGGGCTTCGTCACGACGCCATGGATCAACGCGTCGAGCCCGTTCGCGCGCTCCCTTTGATCGGCGTAGCCCGTCATCAACAGGATGACGACGTCGGGAAAATCGCGCGCCGCCGCCAGCGCCAGCGCGATCCCGTCCATCACCGGCATCTTGATGTCGGTGAGCAGAAGATCGAAGTCACCTTTCTCGCGCGTGAGGATGTCGAGCGCTTCGGCGCCGTCGGCCGTCGTCAGAACGCTGTGGCCGACCTCGATGAGCGCGCGCCGCAGGAGATTTCGCAACGTCTCTTCGTCTTCGGCGATGAGGATGCGCGCCATGTCAGCGGCCGGGCCCGCGGTCGTGCGCGTCGGCGAAGCGCACCGCGACCGTTTGTGCTTCGGGCGGCGGCGAGACGAGTTGCGAGCGGAAGGCGAGCGCTTCGCCGGCGGCAAGCGTCGCCTTGTCGGGCGGCGCCGTCCATGCATACACCTCGACGTTCGCATTGTTCCGTACACCGAAGCGGATGTACGGCACCCGCACTTTGTGCGTCGTGATGTTGCGGACCTTGCCCCGCACGACCATGACCGGAGTGTCGTTTTCTATCTCGTTGGAGATAACGACGTCGTCGAATTCGAGACCGCGCAGATTGACCGGCAGGCCGATGGCCGCGAAGAGCGACGCCGTTTGCGGGAACTGGCGGACGATCGGCGTGCGCGCCGCCATCGCTGCGACGATGATCGCCAGCAGGACCGGGATATAGAATGCAAGCCGGGGTCGCCGGCTCGGCCGCGCCGGCGACATCGGAACGAGTTGCGCCTGCCGTTTCGCGTCAACGGATTCGATGTCATCGGACGGTCGCGCCTCGGCCCCTTCTTCTCCGGCGGCGGCCGGCACCAATGGCGGCGAATCGGACTCGACCGCCTGGGGAAACGGCTCGGGGGGCAGGACCGCGACGGCGCCGGCTTCCCAATCGGAAGGCGGGCCGGAGGGGGCGGCCGATCCGTCGCGCGGGCCGGAGCCGACGTCAGCCATGGCCGGAGCATGCAACGCCAAGGCATGCGTGGACGCGGTCGCCGCCGCGAACCAGGCGGCCTTGCATCGCGCGCAACGGACCGTGCGCCCCTCGGAGCCGAGATTTGTCTCTTCGACCTTGTAGGACGTGGCGCAGTTCGGACAGACGATCAGCATGGCGTTTCCACCGGCTTGGGCTGCCCGAATTTATCCGTTCGTCCGTTAACGAAACGGAAACCATGAGGGTCCCCGGCCAAGATCGCATTTTAAGGAAAATAGTCCTGTGTCGTCGCCGCAAACGCGGTTAATGCAATCTTAATCGAGGTGGCGCGAAGAATCGGATCGAGACCGGGAGCTGCTTGTGGTCCGATTCGAAAACATAGGCTTGCGGTATGGAGTGGGTTCCGAGGTTTTGCGGGACCTCAATTTCCAGATCCGGCCAAGCTCGTTCCAGTTCCTCACCGGGCCCTCGGGCGCCGGCAAGACGTCGCTGCTGCGCCTTCTCTTCCTGGCGCTCAAGCCGACGCGCGGCCTGATGACCTTGTTCGGGCACGACGTATCGCGGCTGGACAAGGATGCGCTGGCCAGCCTGCGCCGGCGGATCGGGCTCGTCTTCCAGGACTTCCGCCTCATCGATCATCTCACGACCTACGAGAACGTCGCGCTGCCGCTGCGCGTGATCGGCCGGCGCGAAGAGGAGTATCGCTCGGAGGTCATCGAGCTCTTGCGCTGGGTCGGACTTGGCGACCGCATCTGGGCCCTGCCGCCGGTTCTTTCCGGTGGTGAGAAGCAGCGCGCGGCGATCGCGCGCGCGGTGATCGGACGGCCGGAACTGCTCCTCGCCGACGAGCCGACCGGCAACGTCGATCCAAGCCTCGCGCAGCGGCTGCTGCGCCTCTTCGTCGAGCTCAATCGTTCGGGCACGTCGATCGTCATCGCGACCCACGATATCGCGCTGATGGATCAGTTCGACGCGCGCCGCCTGGTGCTGCATGAGGGGCGGTTGCATGCCTACGACTGAGGCGCGATTGCGCATCGCCGCGCGCGAGCTGGTCGAAATGGCCGTGCGCGAACAGGAGAGCAAGCCGCAGGAGATCGCCGCCGCGTCGGAGGCCCGCACGTCGTCGCCGGTGATGCCGTCCGACTCCATCGCAGGCCGTGCGCTGGTCGGTGTCGTCGCCATCATGAGCCTGCTCGCCGCCTTGACGCTCGGCGCCGTGGTGCTGGTGCGCAACGCCGCAGGCGCGTGGCAGACTGAGGTCTCCCGCGAGATCACCGTGCAGATCCGCCCGAGCGACGGCCGCGACAGCGAGCAGGATGTCGCGCAGGCTGTCGCGATCGTGCAGGCGACGCCGGGCATCGCGAAGGTGCACGCGCTCTCGAAGACCGAGTCCGCGAAGCTGCTGGAGCCATGGCTCGGCACCGGGCTGTCGCTCGACGAGTTGCCGGTGCCCCGCATGATCGTGGTGACGCTCGCGACGGATGCGCAACCCGACCTCGACCGCTTGCGCCAGGCGTTGACCGGAAGCGTGCCGGGCGCGAGCGTCGACGATCATCGCGGGTGGGTCGACCGCATGCGGGTCATGACGCGCGTGGCGGTCGTCGCCGGGATGGCGGTGCTCGGCCTTGTTCTCGCGGCTACCATCCTTATGGTTATCTTCGCGACCCAAGGGGCGATGGCGACGAACAAGTCCATTATCGAGGTGCTGCATTTCGTGGGCGCGAAGAACCGCTACATCTCGGCACAGTTCCAGCGGCATTTTCTGTTGCTGGGGCTCAAGGGCGCCGCGATCGGCGGCGGGGTGGCGGCCGCCTTCTTCGTTGCGATGAGTTTCCTCGGTCCGCATCTCGACCGCCTCGTCGGCGGTTCCGGCGGCGCCGAGGCGTTATTCGGCAGCGTGGTGCTGGGGCCGGACGGATATGCCGGCGTCTTCGGGCTCGTGGTGCTGGTGGCGGCGGCAACCGCGCTCACCTCTCGCGTGACGGTTGTCCGGACCCTCGGTGCGCTCGAATAGGCCCGCGCGGTTCTCGCCCGCGCGATCTTATTTGGGCTAAACTCGGGTGATGAGCTAGGCGGACCATGTCAATTGGACCTTCCACCGACGGGCAGGGCCGGCCGGACGAGGCGGCGCGCGATGGCGCGCGCGCATCGCCGGGAACGATCTATCGTGTCGTGCGCGGTCTCGCCGGTGGACTGGGCGTTCTCGCATTTTTCGGATTCCTGGCGCTGGCCAGCGGCTTCGTCTGGTTCGTTGAAAGCGTGCCGAAGAGCGAAGTGACTCTGAATCGCGACGCCGACGGCATCGTCGTGCTGACGGGCGGCGCCTCGCGCATTCCCGACGCCATCGAGCTGCTTGCCGCCGGGCACGGCAAGCGCCTGCTGATCACAGGCGTGCACAGGACGACATCGCAGCGCGAGCTGGCGCGCCTCGTTCCGCGCTACGAGCAACTACTTAAATGTTGCGTCGATCTCGATCACTCCGCGATCAATACCGTCGGCAATGCCGCGGAAACGCGGCGCTGGGTAAAGGATCAGCGTTTTACGTCGGTGATCGTGGTGACCTCGAGTTATCACATGCCGCGCAGCATGGCGGAACTCGGCCGCCAGCTTCCCGATGTCCGGCTGATTGCGTTTCCAGTCGTGACGGAGAAAATGCGCGACGAAGCGTGGTGGGACAGTCTGCCGACGGCGCGGCTCCTGATGTCGGAATACCTCAAATACGTCTACGCCCAGATCCGCATGCGGATCGCGCCCGGCCCGGATACGACAGACGTCGCCGGCGCCCACGGCCGGATGGGGAGCTGACGGCGTCGCGGCCGTCATGACCATCCGTGCTGTTTCTTCGCTCCCTTACCTTCAATATCGCGTTTTATCTGAACCTCATCCTGCATCTTCTCGTGGGGCTGGTGGCGCTGGTGCTGCCGCGCGCCCTCACGGTGCGGATCGTGAAGTCCTGGGGGCATACCAGCCTCTGGCTGCTGCGCGTGATCTGCGATCTCAAGATGGAACTGCGCGGGCGCGAAAAAATACCCGCGGGCGGCATCCTGGTCGCGGCGAAGCATCAATCGATCTGGGAGACGTTCATGCTCCCAACGCTGTTCGATGATCCGGTCTTCATCGTGAAGCGGGAGCTGATGTGGATTCCGGTGTTCGGCTGGATGGCGAGCAAGACGAGGGCCATCCCTGTCAATCGCAGCGGCGGCGCCGGCGCGATGGTGGCGATGCTGAAGCAGGCGCGGCAAAGAATCGAGGAGCGCCGCCAGATCGTGATCTTCCCCGAGGGCACGCGGCGCGCGGCCGGCGCGGAGCCCGCCTACAAATTCGGCGTCGCGCGCATGTACGCCATTATCGACGCGGCCTGCGTGCCCGTGGCGCTGAATTCCGGCATCTTCTGGCCGCGCCGCACTTTCATGCGCTACCCCGGCACCATCGTAGTCGATATTCTCGATCCGATTCCGCCCGGCCTCGACTCGCGTGCGTTTTTCGATCGGCTGCAGGCGGACATCGAGTCGGCGACCGCCCGATTGGTCGCGGAAGCGAAAGCGCAAAGCGCCGGGATCGACGCGGCCGGGCGCGCCGCTTCGCCGTCGCCGTGAGTGGGCGCTGAACGCCGGAGCATGATCCCCGAAACCGGTTTCCCGCTTTCGGGGGCATGCCCTAAATCCCCTCGCGATGGTTCTCCGGCGCGCCGCTCAGCCGTTCCGCCAGGATGTGCAGCGTCTCGTCGCGGCAACCCAGGGCCTCGAGCGCGCGAACGGTCGCGATGACATATTCGGGATTGGCGCCGGAACGCCCGTGTCCTTGGCGGATATAGCGGAGCTGCTCCTCGATCGAGAGGCGGCCCGCATATTGCGGATGTCCACGGTCGGCGACGTAGCACAGCGCTGAAACGCGTTGCGCCGGCGAGCCTTCCAGCCAGACGGCGCGCGTCACCTCGCGATAGACCATCGTGGTCTGCTCGCGCTCGCGCAGGTAAGCGATCGTTCGCGCCCGATTTTCGACGGAAACGCGGTAGGCAATGCCGCGGCACGCGCCGCCGCGGTCGAGGCCGAGAACGAGGCCGGGCTTCTCGGGCGTGCCGCGATGGACGTGGGAAAACACGCAGAGCGCGCGATGCGCGCCGATCAGCCGCCCCGGCCGCCGCTCGAGGAAGGGGAAATCCGGCCGCCACATCAGCGATCCGTAGGCAAAAACCCAGAGGTCTTCGGGGTGGGCGCTGTCGGGGAGCATGAAAGGCCAATGAGGAATGGGGCTGGCGCTATGGATGGCGCTCGCCTAACAAGCGCACGGATCGCGCGCAACAGCCGCTTTTGGAACCGAAATGACGCAACCTTATTCGCCCGCAAAGACGGCGCGCTGGATCGTGGCGCCTCTGGTGTTCGTCCTGGTGCTGGCCGCGGGATGGAGCATTCTCTGGTATTTCGCTGCCCAGAAGACGGAAGAGGTCATTGCGGCGTGGATCGCGCGCGAGGGGCAGCTTGGCCGCACGTATGATTGCGCGTCGCGCACGGTGGGCGGCTACCCGTTCCGCATCGAGGTGCGCTGCGAGGAGCCGACCGCCGTCGTCAAGGACCCGAACGTCGCGGTCAGCATCAAGGCGCGAAGCCTGGTCGCGGTCGCGCAGGTCTATCAGCCGGACCTGATCATCGCCGAAGTCACCGGGCCGATGACGGTCGTCGAGACCGAATCGAAGACGACGTTCAATGCCGATTGGCGGTTGCTGCAGGCGAGTTTGCGCGGCTCGCCCGCGGCGCCGCAGCGCCTGTCGCTGGCGACGGATGAGGTGAAGCTCGTGCGCGGCGGAAGCGCCGGCGCGTCGCCGTTGTTCCAGGCCGCGCATCTCGAATTCCACGTCCGGCACGCCGTGGGCTACAGTTCGGATGTTCCGGCGTTCGAACTCGCCGTGCGCGCGCAAGACGCGCTCCTGCCCGCGCTCGCGGCGTGGATCAACGGCACCCTCAATCTCGATGCGGTCGGAACGTTGAGCGGCATCGGCGACTTCAACGTGAAACCGCTGCCGCAGCGGATGCGGGAATGGCAGGCGGCTGGCGGCCGCTTTCTTCTCACGACCCTGCGGGCGCAGCAGGGAACGGCGGTGGCCGTGGCCCAGGGCGATGTCGGGTTGACCGCCAATGGCCGTCCGGACGGTGCGTTCGAGATCACCATGGCCGGCTTCGACCAGGTTCTGCAGGGCCTGCTCGGTAACAAGAATCAAGGTCTACAGGCGGGCCTGATGGCCGGACTTGCGTTGCTCGGGCCGCAAGCGGAACTCGAGGGCAAGCGCGCGGTGAAACTGCCGCTTAAGATCCAGGACGGCAATGTCATGCTCGGCCCGGTGCGCATCGCGCAGATCGCGCCGCTGTTCTGAGCGTCACCACACATAGGGGATGAGCCGGTACGGCACGGCGTGCCTGTAGGCTTCGTATCCCTCCAAGCCTGCGGCAAGCTCCCTTTCCTCGAGAACGGCACGCACGGCGAGGATCGCGACGGCGATCGGCGCCGCCCATAAGCCCCATCGCGACCCGAGAAGGAGCGGCACGCCGAAGAAGAAGAGAATGGCGGCGGCATACAAGGGATGGCGCACATAGGCGTAAGGTCCCGTGGTGATCGTCTTTTGCCGGCGTTCCCGCTGCACTCTGACGATCGGCGAGGCGAAGGTGTTCTCGCGAAAAGTCCAATAGGAGAGCGCATAGCAGGCTCCCATCGCCAGCACGCCGAAAGCGCTCGTCCAAACGGACGGATGGATCGCATGGAAGCGCGCATCGAGGCCGATGAGCACGAGCCATCCGCA
>JBDHSU010000174.1:0-6782 GCA_039808325.1 Variibacter sp.
ATGCCGAGAATGAAGATCAGCGTCGTGCGCCGCCCCATCGCGCGCGACGCCAGCGCGGTGAGAGAGAGCGTGCCGCCCTCCCCGTTGTTGTCCGCGCGCAGAAGCAGCAGGACGTATTTGCACGTCACCACGACGATGAGCGACCACAGGATGAGCGACAGCACGCCGAGAACGATTTCGCGCGTGATCATCCCCTTGCCTGCCGCGGCCGTCACCGCCTCGCGGAAAGCGTAAAGCGGGCTTGTTCCGATGTCGCCGTAGACGACGCCGAGGCTGCCCAGCGCCAGCGCCCAGACGCTGCCTGAATGCGGCCCCTCCGCTTCCTCCCCGTTGGGTGAGGGAGGGTGCGTAGTCTCACGCGCGACCTCGGTCATGCTGATAGGCGAACGCCGAACCTCTGGGAAAGGGCGCTCCTTATATCACTCCTCGCCGAAAGGAAAACACCAACGCGCCCGGAATGACGGAAGCGCCGGACGATTCGTCCGATCGCCTTGGCTTATTTGACGAATCTTACTTGGCGAAGCCGGCCGGCAGCGGCGGCGCTTCCTGCATGAGGGTGATGGTGACGCGTCTGTTGGCGGCGATATACGGGTCGTCCGGGAACAAGGGCTGCGTGTCGGCCCGCCCCGCCACCATGAAGAGCCGCGACGGCAAAACACCTTCCCCCTCGAGAATCTGGCGGACGGCGTTGGCGCGGTCGGCCGAAAGCTCCCACGGTCCATAACCCGGCCGCGGCGGCAGCCGGCTCGCGGCCGTGTGGCCGCTCACCGTGATCCGGTTCGGCATCGCCTTGAGAGGTCCCGCCAGCTTTTGAATCAGAAGCCGCGTCCGCTCGTAAGGGGTCTTCGCCCCCTCCGGAAACATCGAGCGGCCATCCTGGTCGGTGATCTCGATGTTGAGACCTTCCTTCGTCTCCTCGATCATCACGTTCTTGGAGAGCTCGGTGAGTTCGGGAAGGTCCTGCATCGCCTGCCGCAGCGACGTGGCGGCCAAGGCAAAGGCCCGGTCCACCGGGATGCGCATGCCGCGGTCACGCTTGCGCTCCTTTTCGTCGGGCGTCGTCACCTGCTCGGACTGTTCAGGATTGCGCTCGACATTCTTCATGCGCGGACGGGTGGGAAGGCCATCGACCTCGACCATTCCGGAATAGCGCGTCTCCGTCTGCACGCCGAACGCGTCGCGCATCGAGCCCGCCACGATCTGCAGCTTCTGCTGATCCTGCGTCGAGAAGGCGACCAACATGACGAAAAAGCTCATCATGAGGCCCATGAGGTCGGCGAAGGTCACGAACCAGCCGTGACCGCCGGCGTGGCCGCCGCGCTTCTTAGCCATGCTTGCCGCCGTCTTTCGGTGTCACGCTGCCGCCGCCAATTCCTCCGGCTCGGCGCGATGCTTCTCCGGAAGGTAGGCGATCAGCATTTCGCGCACGAGCGTCGGGCTCTTGGAATCGCGCATCATCAGGATGCCGTCGATGATCAGGGTGCGATTGATTTCTTCCTCGCCGAGCTTGACATGTAGTTTGTCGGCGATCGGCAGACAGAAGATGTTGGCGACGAGCGCGCCGTAGAGGGTTGCGAGAAGCGCGGTCGCCATGAACGGGCCGAGCTTCGACGGGTCCGTCATGTTGGCAAACATCTGCACCATGCCGATCAGCGTGCCGATCATGCCGAACGCCGGCGCGCAGTCGCCGATCGCGCGGTAGATCTTCTGCCCCTCGTCGAGGAGCGTGAGGAAGTTGTCGCGGTCGCGCTCAAGGTTGTCGCGAATGAAATCAGCGTCGTAGCCGTCGGCGACAAAACGGATGCCCTTGGCGAGGAACGGGTCTGCGACCTCGACCTTCTCGAGGCCCATCGGCCCTTGCTTGCGCGCGATCTCGGCAAGCCCGGCGATCTGGTCGACCAGTTCACGCTGCGTCACGCTGCGCAGCGTGAAGGCGAACTTTGCCCCGAGGGGCAGGCCATGAATGATGGAGGCAAGCGGAAATCGAATTAGCGTCGCCGCAAACGACCCGCCGAAAATGATGATCATCGCATGTTCGCTGATGAACATGTGCAGGTCGCCGCCCATGAAAATCATGGCGATGACCACGATCATGCCGGCGAGGAGGCCAAGCCCCGTGGCGATATCCATACGCCTACTCCAGAACGCAACAGCGGGCCCGAAACGAGCCCGATGGCAAACTTTAGCGGACGGATATTTCGAAGCCGTAAAGCCTAACCGGCCGGAAATTCCGGCCCGCAACTGCGCCCGGCGCTTTGCGTCCGGGCGCGCCTGCGCTAAACAGCGGGATGCCGTCTCCGACCCCGGCGGTCGGGAAAAGCTCTGAAAATCCAAGGAGAAGGCGATGAAATCGCGGACGCCAGCGGCGGCTCGGGCAGGAAGCGGAACAGGCCGATCCGGCTCGGACACCGGCTGGGCCCGTTCGCGCGCGTCGGGCGGCATCCGCGTCGGCGGCGTTCTTGCCGCCCTGCTCTCGATGGCGGCTTGCGTCAGCAACGGGACGCCCACGACGACAAATCTGACGTCGAGCCACTCCGCAACCGGTCCGGGCGTCGCCTCGAGCGACCTCGCCGGGCGCTGGACCCTGAGTTCCTCCGCGGGAGGGGCGTGCGCGATGACCTTCGTCGCCGGGGCGGGCAGCGACGGCGCCGTTCAGCCGGAGGGCGGGTGCCCCGGAAAATTCTTCACCAGCCGCAAATGGTCGATCGAAGGCGGCGCCATCGTGATCCGCAACCACAATAACGAACCGCTCGCGCGCCTCACGGCGATCTCGCCGACACGTTACGAAGGCCAATCCGCGAGCGGCCAACAACTGTCTCTCGTCCGGTAAGCGCCGTGTGACCGCCCCGCGGCTTTATTGTTTCGCCCAATAAGGCGGCGCTGATGCCGGCGCTCCCCGCCTGGCAGCCCCCTGATGCCCGGCCATCCCCTGCCACCTGAATAACGGCGACACCCGGGAGCGAGGAGCAACGGTTCGAACGGCTTATCGCGCCGTCAATCCACCATCGATCACGAACTCGGCGCCGGTCACGAACGCGGCCTCGTCGGAGAGAAGATAGACGCACATCTCGGCGACCTCCGCCGGCCGGCCGAACCGCCCGAGCGGAATATCCCGGGCCATCCGGTTGCGGGCATCGTCCGGACTGCGCGTACCGGCGATCATGCCGTCAACCATCGGCCCCTCGATGAAGGCGGGATGGATGGAGTTGCATCGCACTTTCGGATCGAGCCGCGCGCCGTGCAGCGCGACCGACTTGCTGAGCAGCCGGACGCCGCCCTTCGACGCATTGTAGGCGGCGAGGTTGTGACCGCCGACCAGTCCCGAGACCGACGAGATATTGACAATGGCGCCGCCGCGCGGCCGCAACAACGGCAGCATGTATTTGCAACCCAGGAAAGTGCCGTCGAGATTGACCGCCATGACGCGGCGCCACGTCGCGAAATCGGTCTCCTCCACGGTCCCCAGGGAGGCGATGCCGGCCGCGTTGACGAGCCCGTCGAGACCGACGCCGGCGGCCTGCACTGCGTCCGCGACGCGCCGCCAATCCGTCTCCGACGTTACATCGAGCCGATGATCCATCCCGGCCTGCCCCGGAAGGTCGGAGGCAATCGCAAGCCCTCCCATGCGCACGATCGCCTCGACGACCGCCGAGCCGATGGCACCGGCCGCGCCGGTGACGAAAACGATCTTGTTCTTCAAACGGCTCATGGAGATCGGCTGTTTATTCCCGGGGAAGCCGCGACGGTGGAGAGAAGCGCGAGCGCCGCCTCAATTGAGCCGAGACGGGCGATCCTCTTCGGATTGCTGCGGCATCGAAAGCCGCGAGGCGTCGGGTTCGGACGCGGCCACGCCGCGCCCCGACGCTGCCGCGGCGTTTGCCGCATCCTCCTGCGCATGGCGCCGGTAAGACGCCAGGCCGAACGGGAGGGAGCCGAGATAAAGCAGCGTTCCGACCGTCAGGACTTCCCACGGATAGCTGATGAGCAGCGCGACGACGAGCACCACGACGATGAAAACCGGCAGCACCATTTCCGACGGCACGCGCGTTCCGAGCTTCTTGCCCGAGAACACGGGCAACCGCGAGACCATGAGGAAACCGATCGCCAGCGTATAGATGAGCGTGAGCGGCATCGTCGCCGCCGTCATCGGCACGCCGAGAAAACTCAGATAGATCGGCAGAAGGACGGTGATCGCGCCGGCGGGAGCGGGAACACCGGTGAAAAAATTCGCGCCCCACGCGGGACGGTCCGGGTCGTCGATCGCCACGTTGAAGCGCGCGAGGCGCAGGCCCGCGCAGATGGCGAACACCATGGAGGCGATCCAGCCTGCGGATTTGAGGTCGTGCAGGCCCCAGAAATACAGGATGAGGCCGGGCGCGACGCCGAAGTTTACGAAATCCGCCAGGCTGTCGAGTTCGGCTCCGAAACGCGAGGTGCCCTTCATCATGCGCGCGACGCGTCCGTCGATACCGTCGAGCGCCGCGGCAAAGACGATGGCGCCGAGCGCGATATCGAGTTTGCCCTCGACCGCCATGCGTATGCCGGTCAGGCCGGCGCAAAGAGCCAGCAGCGTGATGAGGTTCGGCACGAGCGTGCGGATCGGAATGGCGCGCAGGCGCGCGCGTCGCGCCTCACGCCGTTCCAAGTCTGAAAGCGGTCGGATCATTCGGTCAATATAGGAGGATTATTGGCAAACAGCCACTTCCGGCCCGGGGCCTGCCCGCCGCGGGACCCAACCGATCGGGCCGTCAGGCTTGCTCGAGCGCCTGTTGGTAGGCGCGCAACAGCGCCGAGGGCGAGGCCCTCTCGCCCTGCCCCCGCCGGTGGCGCATGCGCAGAATGGCCGAGTAGCCGTTCAGCCGCACACCGGCCGCCCGGCAGACGAGTCCGACCGGCGCATCCGTATCGGCGCCGAGCGCGTTTGCGGCGGCCTCGCGGTCGAGGCGCGCCCGCGCGGCAAGCAAGGTCACGATATCGCTTTCGCGATCCTGATCGGCAAGCTCGATCACCACGTCGTCGATCGCAACGAGTCCGCGCTGCAGATCATCATTGAGGGTTTCGAATGAGCGATACGTCACGGCATTTCACGTCAAGATTGTTCTGCCGGAATCATGCGGCATCAATTGCATCGATCCTGCTAATGGCGGGCACGCCTTGACGTTAAAGGACGCTAACGCTGAAGGCGAAGTTGCGGCCGGCCGCCTCCGCTCCGCCATGGTCTCAGCCGACGCGATATCCGTCTTGCACGGAGGACGGCGCAGTGTTCATTTGCGCAATCACCGTTTCTCCCGCAACGGCGGTCTGCCCTTCCGCGGCGAGGATGCGCGTACCCTCCGGCAGATAGACGTCGACGCGCGACCCGAAGCGGATCAGTCCGATACGCTCGCCGGCGGCAAGTTGCTCACCCTCGTGGACGAAACAAACGATGCGGCGCGCGATCAGCCCGGCAATCTGCACGACGCCGACGTGCGCATCGGCAGTCGCGATCACGAAACCGTTGCGCTCGTTGTCCTCGCTCGCCTTGTCGAGATCGGCGTTGATGAACTTGCCCGCGCGATAGACGATCCGCTCGATACGGCCGGTGACGGGCGTGCGGTTCACGTGGCAATCGAACACGCTCATGAAAATCGACACCCGCGGCAGCGGCCGCGCGCCGAGATCGAGCTCCAGCGGCGGGACCGCGGCGGCGACATTGCTGACGGTTCCGTCGGCCGGCGAAATCACGGCGCCGGCCCGTATCGGCGTGACGCGCGGCGGGTCGCGAAAGAAGTACGTGCACCACCCTGTAAGCAGCAGGCCGAGATAACCCAACGGGGTCGACAGCAGGAACAGGATGACGGTCAACGCGGCGAATGCGCCGATGAAGGGATAGCCCTCGCGGTGAATGGGCACGAACTGCGCGCGGATCGATGCGATAACGGACATGCGCTCTTCAAATCCCTTCCGACATTTCACGTCACCGCCCGCATCCCCGACGGGGCCGCTCCGCGAAGCGGCATGCCATAGCGGAGGTTGCCGCCGCGCGCCAGCGCTCAACCGTCGACGACAGCCCGCTCCGCGACCGGCAAGTCCGCGGCGGGCAAGTCCGCCGCGGGCAACGCGGGCATCGGGGTTTCGGCGACGGGCGGCGGGTCACGATTGGGAGCCGCCCGATCCTCGTCCGTCCGCGCCAGGGTCTCGCGCGCCGCTTCGGCTTCACGCTGACGGTTCCACATCCCGGCATAGAGGCCGCCCTGCGCCAACAGCGCTTGATGCGTCCCCCGTTCGACGATTTGGCCGCCGTCCACGACGATGATCTCGTCCGCTCCGACGACCGTCGAAAGGCGGTGTGCGATGACGAGCGTCGTGCGGCCGCGCGAGACGCGGTCGAGCGCGTCCTGGATTTCCTTCTCCGTATAGCTGTCGAGCGCCGACGTCGCCTCGTCGAGGATGAGGATCGGCGGCCCCTTCAGGATAGTGCGGGCGATCGCCATGCGCTGCTTCTCGCCGCCCGAGAGCTTCAGGCCACGCTCGCCGACTTCGGTCTCGTAGCCCTTCGGCGTCGCCTTGATGAAGGCATCGATCTGGGCGAGGCGCGCCGCGTCCTCGACCGCACGGTCATCCGCATCCCATTTTCCATAGCGGATATTGTAACGGATGGTGTCGTTGAACAGCACCGTATCCTGCGGCACCATGCCGATCGCCGCGCGTAGCGATTGCTGCGTGACGCCGCGGATATCCTGCCCGTCGATCAGGATCTTTCCACCCGTCACCTCGTAGAAGCGGAACAGCAGACGCGAGAT
>JBDHSU010000175.1:0-6746 GCA_039808325.1 Variibacter sp.
TCGCCAAGGGGCCGCGCCGCGGGCCGAAGCCGGAAGCGGAAGCCGACGAAGCCGTCATCGAGGACGAAGCGGCCTAGATCACGATGATTTTGGATCGAATCGATCCAAAATCATGAACGTGATCGATTCTCATAACTTAGAGCGGGATGCGGGCGGAAAACCGCTCCACACTTTTCCTCCTCCCGCTCTAACAGCGCGGTTTCTTTCCCCGAAAGATAAAAAGCCCGGCTTCGGCCGGGCTTTTTTGTTGAGCGGGGCGCCGCCTCTACTCCGTGACGATCTTCACTTCGTCGCCGGGGGTGAGCGTCGCATTGGGGTTGAGCCCGTTGAGCACCAGGAAACGCGCGAGCGCGTGATCGGTCGCCATGCGAGCGGCCATTTTCTCCGGCGTGTCGCCGGGTTGAACGGTCACGAGATGAACCCGCAGCGGCCGGGCGCGGTCAATTTCCGCTTGAGTCATGCGCCGGAAGCTTGAAACCGATTGCCGGAACGCACGGTCGACGTCGGCCGTCCGGTTCTTGGCGGCGAAGACGAAGCGATACACGTCCTCGCCATAGCGCACGACATACAGGCGGAAGCTCCATTGATCGCCCTTGGCGATAGCCGTCGCCGCGGGGGATCCGTTGATCGTCGTGTCCTGAACGGTGCGCGGGTCGACCTTCTCGATCCAGCCGGACACGAGGTAGTCCGTCAGCCTTTGGTCCGCGGGCACCCGCACATTGTCGAGTCGCAGGGCCTGGCTGCCATTGTCCTTCATGCCGAGGATCGCCTGCGCGGTGTTGTCGAGGACGAAGCCTTCGGGTGCGGTGAAGGTAAAGCCGAGGCGCGGATGCAGGAAGGTGCGGCCGCGAATGAGGCCCTCGGTCGGGTCCTCGCCGTAAGCCATGCCCTCGGTCGCCGCGAGATAGCTGCGCCGATCGCGGTTGCCGGAACCCGGTGAGGTATACTCGCGCGCCTTGGCGAGAGCGTTCTTCACCCGGTCAGGGGTCGAGGGGTGAGACGACAGGAAGTCGATGGAGCGCGGGTCGCCGCCCGACGCCACTCCCGGTTTCAGTTCGGCATTGCGGCCCATCGCGGTCAGGAAGCGGCTGGCGCCGTAAGGGTCGTACCCCGCCTTGGCGGCGATGCCGACGCCGATGCCGTCCGCCTCGATTTCCTGCGCCCGGGAGAAGCTTGCGAGCGCGATCTTGGACTTGGCGAGCGCCAGCGCGCCCATTTGCGGGTCGTTGAGCACGTCGTGAACGACGCGGCTGACAATGGCGGCCTGGCGCGCCTGGTCTTCGCGCATGGCGGCGTGGCGGGCGATGACGTGCGCCATCTCGTGCGATAGCACGGAAGCAAGCTCTGAATCGTCGTTCGCCAAAGCCAGCAAGCCGCGGGTGACGTAGAGATGGCCCGTGGGCAGCGCGAAGGCGTTGACCGCCGGCGAGTTGAGGATCGTGACACGGTAACTCAGGTCCGCCTTGCCCGACGCGGTGACAAGCCTATCGACCGTCGTTTTGAGAACGGTTTCAAGCTGTGCGTTATGGTAGGCGCCCCCGTAGGCCGCGAGAATGCGTTGATGCTCGCGCTGAGCGGCCGGCATCGGCTCGGCTCGCTTGGGCGGGTCGGGGAGCGCGGCGATCTTGCTTCGGCTTTCCGGCAAACTGCCGGCACAGCCGGCCAGCCACAGCGCAGCGAGCGCAAGCAAGACCAGGCGGCCCCGCCGTGCCGCCGAACCTCCTCTGATGCCTCTCACCGCTTCGAACACGCCGCTTTTTTCCATCGCGTCATCGGCGCGACGCGCCGTAATCCGAAGGAACTGGATTACAGCGGTTGCTGAGCCTGACGAACATCCGGGTCCCATTTTTCCGCGCGATGTTCAAGAACCTCGATCTGCTCCGGGCGCAGAGCTTCGATCCACGGACCGCCGCGCTCCTCGACCACGCCGCGCACCCGAACCCTCTGGCGGGCGAGTTGCTTCGGCGCGAGGCCGGCGGCGGCAAATATGCGGGCATTGCGTTTCGCAATGGTGACCGTGAAGTCTTCCGACCAACGCCGTCCGAAATTGACGTAGATCGTGCCGCCGCTCTCGCGCACCGAGATAACCGTGCCCTCGACCAGTACGGGCCGCCCGCGCCTTTCCAGCAGGGTAGCCGTACTTTGCGCGGGCACGATCGTCTCGCGATCAGCCCACAGACCACGTCGCGCCGTGCGTGCATTTTGCTCACGAGCCCAGAATGCGCTCGCACAGCCGTAGCTGCCGACGCGCGCTGCCACCCGAGCAAGCCCACCCTCAAGCATAACCGCTTGCAGGGATCGTTCCAACCCCTCATCGGCCGTAAAGACGTAGACGACGAGGCGGCCGTAGCGGTCCTGTACGCCGCTTCCGGCGGCCTTCAGCGAGACCGTCTGGCCGGTCAGAAGCGCGGCGAGGAAAAGCTGCGCCTCGCGGCCGCGTGGGGTTTCGATCGGCGGCACATCGATCGCGGCGAGGCGGACCTCACGGCCGTCTCGCAGGCGCAGCGTGCGGCCGTCAACGACGTCGCTTACCTGGCCGGAAGGCAGCGGCGTCAGGCCGCAAGCGTCGGTGACCGTCGCGGCGATGCCTGCCGACGTCCATAAGGCGGCGCATGTCAGGAGCGCCGCGCCTGCCGCGCCGGGCAGACGATGTCGATTCGCGCCGATTTTCGTCATGGCGTGGCCGCCCCGTAAGGTGGCGCATCATAGCGTGTGGATTGGCCCGGACGCGAGCGCGATGCGGCGATCGACGCGCTATGCTAGTGGTTCGATTCTAACATTTGCCTTCCGTTTCGGCATCCGTCTCCGCAAATGTTAGAATCGAACCATCAGCAACATAGGCGCATCCTTTCCGAAAGCCGGTTTCCACTTCTCGGGATCATGCCCCTAGATCGCCGATACGGTCCCGTAGCTCAGCCGGACAGAGCAGCGGTTTCCTAAACCGAAGGTCGGAGGTTCGAGTCCTCCCGGGACCGCCAAGCTTCAACGGCAGGAGGGAAACGATGGCAAAAGCACAGGCGAAAGCTGCGCGCAAAGCAGCTTCGAAGCGCAAGGCGACATCGCCGCGCGCGAGCGCCGCGCGGCGCTCGGCGAAGCCGGGAAAGAAAGCGGCGAAGCCCGCGACCGCACGCCGGGCAAAGCCGGCCGGCAGGGCGCGTTCGCGCGCGAAGCCGCCGGCGGGCGTGAAGCGGCGAGCGCCGCAGAACTTCACCTTCTCGCATCTGAACGACGGCAGCTTCGAATCGGGACTGCGCCGCTACGCGCAATATCGCGATCTCGGATTCGCGGCCGCGACGGACGGGCTCGCCCAGGCGCATGTCATCCGCTTCGTGCCGCCGTGCCGGCCGGAAGAAGTCTCGAAGCTGCATATTCACGACGTCGAATTTCAGATGGTCTACGTCCTCAACGGCTGGATCAAATCCGAGTTCGAAGGCCATGGTGCGGTGACGATGGAGAAGGGCTCGTCCTGGATTCAGCCGCCGAAGATCAAGCACAAGGTGCTCGACTACTCGGACGACTGCGAGGTGCTGGAGATCATCCTGCCGGCGCAGTTCGAAACGATCGAGCTGGAGTGAGCGGCACGATGCGTTTGAAGGACAAGGTCGCGATCGTCGTCGGCGCCGGGCAATCGCCCGGCGAAGGCATGGGGAACGGGCGCGCGACGGTGCTGCGTTTCGCCGAGGAGGGCGCCAAGGTTCTCGCCGCCGATCGCGATCTCGCTTCGGCGGAAGAAACGGTGGCGATGGCCGCGAAGCACGGCACCGATTGCGCCGCGTACGAAGCCGACGTGACGAAAGAAGAGACGCTTGCGGCGATGGTGGCGGAGGCGCGCAAACGCTACGGACGCATCGACATCCTGCACTACAATGTCGGCGTCAGCCTTGGCGGCGGCGACGCGCCGCTCGCCGAGATCACCGAGGAGGCGTTCGACCGCATCTGCGCGATCAACCTGCGCGGCGCGGTGATGGCGGCGAAGCACGCCGTCCCCGTGATGCGGGCGCAGAAATCGGGCGTCATCCTCACCATCGCGTCGATCGCGGCGTGGGAGCAGTACCCCTATGTCGCCTACAAAGCGACCAAGGCGGCGATGGTCGCCTTCACGCAGCAACTCGCCATCCACAACGCGGAATACGGCGTGCGCGCCAACGTCATTCTGCCGGGCCTGATGGACACGCCGATGGCCGTCGACACGCGAGCGCGCCATAGCGGCAAGAGCCGCGCCGAGGTCGCGGCGCAACGCGATGCCCACGTTCCCTTGCGCGGACGCATGGGCACGGCGTGGGATGTCGCCAACGCGGCGGTGTTCCTGGCTTCGGACGAAGCGAACTTCATCACCGGCGTATCCTTGCCGGTCGACGGCGGCGCGCTGGTGAAGATCGGATGAGGTTCGCCGCCCAAAGTCCTTCACCGTTTCATGGAAACGGCGAACGGCTTGGGTTTTTGGTTTGACGCCTTTTCTTCGCGCGAACCGGACTCCGCTTCGCTTGAAAACGCGCTCGATCACGATGATTTTGGATCGAATCGATCCAAAATCATGAACGTGATGGATTCTCATAACTTGGAGCGGGATGCGGGCGGAAAACTGCTTCACGCTTTTCCTCATCCCGCTCCAGAGCATGATCCGTTCGGATTGAATCGGATCATGCTCCAGCAACTTGTTGCAGCGCGTTTTCTGCGGTGAACCGGTTTCCACCTCGCCGGAAAAGCTCTAATGCGGAAGCAGGAACTCGCCGGCCATGAAGGCGAAGATGAGAACGAGCAGGAACAGAACAAAGAAGATCGCGAAAAGGATCTTGGCAACCCGGCCCGCCAGCGACGATACGTTGCTGAAGCCGAGCGCGCCGGCCACGAGAGAAATAACCAGAAAAATGATCGCCCATTTGAGCATGGCAATGTCCCCTTGCGCCGGCAGGCTTTCCGGCGCCCTTTCCCTAACCGCGTAACGGGCGCGCGGTTCCCAACGCTTGGATAAACATCGGTGCAATGGAATGAGCGCGACGCTGACTGACGAACAGGAGATGATCCGGGATACGGCGCGGGACTTCGCGATGCGCGAGGTTCTGCCGGCGGCGAACGAACTCGATCCGCAGCGAGGCGACATTCCGCGCGAGGTTTTGCGGCATGCCGCCGATCTCGGCTTCTTCGGCATCCTCATTCCGGAGGAGTACGGCGGGCTCGGCCTCGGCTGCCTGGAATACTGTCTGGTGACGGAG
Organism: Variibacter sp.; assembly: GCA_039808325.1. Taxonomy (GTDB): domain Bacteria; phylum Pseudomonadota; class Alphaproteobacteria; order Rhizobiales; family Xanthobacteraceae; genus JAFKKS01. The sequence goes on from JBDHSU010000175.1 coordinate 5,214, forward strand.
GAGCTTTCGCGCGCCTGGATGAGTGTCGGCTCGATCATCCGTCCGATGATCGGGATGAATGGACTCTCGGACGCGCAGAAGAAGACCTATCTGCCGCGCATGGCGCGCGGCGAGGCGCTCGGCGCCTTCGCGTTCTCCGAGCCCGGCGTCGGCTCGGACCTCTCCAGCCTCACGACGCGCGCGCGCCGCGACGGCGATCACTGGCTGATCAGCGGCAACAAATACTGGTGCACGTTCGCCGACGGCGCCGACTACATTCTCGTGCTCGCGCGGACCGATCCGGAAGCGAAGCGGCACCGCGGCATCACCGCGTTCATGGTGGAGAAGCCGCGCGGGGAGTTGCCGAAAGGCGTGAGCGGTTCGCCGATTCCGAAGATCGGCTATTTCGGCTGGAAGACGTGGGAGCTCGCCTTCGACCAATGCCGTGTGCCGCACGTCAATATCGTCGGCGGGGAAGGCAAGGGCTTCTACGTCACCAGCACCGGCCTCGAGACGGCGCGGGCGCACACGGCGGCGCGCGCGATCGGGCTCGCGCGCGGCGCCCTCGAGGACGCGACGGCCTACGCGAAGGAGCGCGTGCAGTTCGGCAAGGCGATCGGGGAGTTCCAGGCGATCCGCTTCAAGCTGGCGCAGATGGCGACGGAGGTGGAGGCTGCGCGGCAGTTGCTGCACCACGTCTGCGGCATGATCGACACCGGCCAGCGCTGCGACAAGGAGGCGGCGATGGCGAAGCTCTACGCCACCGAGATGGCGGAGCGGGTGGCGAGCGAGGCGCTGCAGATCCACGGCGGCGCCGGCTATACGACGCATCACGCGGTCGAGCGTTATTGGCGCGACGCGCGGCTCACCAAGATCTTCGAGGGGACGTCGGAAATCCAGCTCCGCATCATCTCGGACCATCTCCTCGGACGCCCGGCCTGACCGTGTGATAGCGGCCGTCGTCGGACCGGCGCTTCCACTGTCCCCGTCCTGGTTTTGTGCGTCGCAATTTGTGCGATGCAATGTTTAGGACAGTTCTATTCACCTATTCATCAGAAAAGAACCCGACTAGTCTTTCTCTGGATAATGTATGCCAGGGGAGAAGGCGACATTCTACCGTGCATGCATTTGGGGGTGAAAGAATAGGGCGAAAAACAACGGGACGGAGGAAATCGAAATGCAAGGCGGAGAATCACGGTCGAGACCCCGTACGCTGCTTTCCTTGGTGGCCGCGGTCGGCTTGCTGGGCACGGCCATGCCAGCGTCGGCGGCTTGGGAGCCGACGCGCCCGGTGGAGTTCATCGTGCCGGCGGGCACCGGCGGCGGCGCCGACCAGATGGCGCGCACGATCCAGGGCATCATCAGCAAGCATAAGTTGATGAAGCAATCGATGGTCGTCATCAACAAGTCCGGCGGCGCCGGCGGCGAAGGCTTCCTCGACGTCAAGAATTCGAAGGGAAACCCCAACAAGATCATCATCACGCTGTCCAACCTGTTCACCACGCCGATGGTGACGGGCATTCCGTTCAACTGGAAGGACGTCACGCCGGTGGC
>JBDHSU010000176.1:0-6527 GCA_039808325.1 Variibacter sp.
CCGGTTCCGCCGATGAGCGTGAGATGATCACGATCTCCCCGGCCGATGACCGCGAGGCCGCGCATCTCGTGCCGCGCGCGGCGGTCGTGCGGATCGTCAAGCCGCGCGTCGAGGAGATTCTCGAAATGGCGCGCGACCGGCTGATGAAATCGCCGTTCGCGACGGAGCCGCGCGGACGCGTGGTGCTCACCGGCGGCGCGAGCCAACTCAACGGGCTGTCGGAACTGGCGGGAACCGTTCTCGGACGGCAGGTCCGCATTGGCCGCCCGCTCGGTCTTTCCGGACTTCCCGACGCGGCCAAGGGGCCGGCTTTCGCCGTCGCGGCGGGGCTGCTCGTCTATCCGCAGCTTGCCTATCTCGAACACTTCGAACCGCGGCGAACGCGGCAAATGATGACGGGGACGGACAACTATTTCTCACGCGTCGGTCGATGGCTGCGGGAGAGCTTCTAGATGACACACCCTCGCAACCGCGACGAAAGCCAGCCGGCGGCGGACCGGCGATCAACGGGGCGCGACCGCGTCCGCACACCTAAGAGGCATCGACATGACAACTAATGCGAAGACGCCGGATATCCGCGAATTGCGGCCGAGGATCACCGTGTTCGGCGTGGGCGGCGCCGGCGGCAATGCGGTCAACAACATGATCGCGGCGGGCCTGCAGGGCGTCGAGTTCGTCGTTGCGAACACCGACGCGCAGGCGCTTTCGCTCTCTCGCGCCGAGCGCATCGTGCAGATGGGCATTCAGGTCACCGAGGGCCTCGGCGCCGGCTCGCAGCCTGAGGTCGGCCGTGCCGCCGCGGAGGAGGTGATCGACGAGATCGTCGGCCACCTCAACGGCGCGCACATGGTGTTCGTCACCGCCGGGATGGGCGGCGGCACCGGTACCGGCGCCGCTCCCGTTGTTGCGCGCGCTGCGAAGGAAGCCGGTATCCTCACCGTCGGCGTGGTGACGAAGCCCTTCCACTTCGAGGGCACCCGCCGCATGCGCATCGCCGAGTCCGGCATTGCCGAGCTGCAGAAGGCGGTCGATACGTTGCTCATCATTCCGAACCAGAATCTGTTCCGTGTCGCGAACGAGAAGACGACGTTCGCCGACGCCTTCGCCATGGCGGACCAGGTGCTCTATTCCGGCGTTGCCTGCATCACCGATCTGATGGTGAAGGAAGGCCTCATCAACCTCGACTTCGCCGACGTGCGCGCGGTGATGCGCGAGATGGGCAAGGCGATGATGGGAACCGGCGAAGCGTCGGGCGAGAAGCGCGCGCTGCGTTCGGCGGAAGCGGCAATCTCCAATCCGCTCATCGACGACGTTTCGATGAAGGGCGCGCGCGGCCTGCTCGTGTCGATCACCGGCGGCCAGGATCTGACGCTATACGAGGTCGACGAGGCGGCCACCCGCATCCGCGAGGAAGTGGACCACGAGGCCAACATCATCGTCGGCGCGACCTTCGACGAAAGCCTCGAGGGCATCATTCGCGTGTCGGTCGTCGCGACCGGCATCGATATGGCGGGTGCGCCGCAGGCGTCCGCCGATGCGCGTCTCGCGGAGCTGGCGCAGAAACTGCGCGGGCCGGCGCAGCAACAACAGCAGCAACCGCAGCCGCGCGCCTTCGAGCGCCCGGTCATGGAACGGTCGACGCATCAGGCTCCGGCCGCCGCGCCGGCGCTGCCGGCGGCGGCCACGATCGAGGATGTCACGATCCGTCCGATCGCGCCGAAGCCGGGTGTCTACGCCGAGCCTCCGGGGCAGGACGCGCATGCGCACGCCCCGGAGCCGGAGACGTTCATCCCGCCGCAGGCGGAGCGTCCGATGGGCCGCGGCCCGCGCATGCCCCGCGTCGAGGAACTGCCCTTGCCGGCACAGAACGAGATTCGTGCCCGCCGCGAGGATGGCGAGGAAGAGGCGGCTCCGGTGAAGCAGCGCCGTTCGCTGTTGCAGCGGCTCGCGTCCGTTGGCCTCGGCCGCCGGGAGGAGGATGCCGAGGAGCATCACGAGCCGCGTCCGGCCCCGGCCGCGCGTCCGGCGCCGCATCGCGCCGAGCGTCCGCAGCCCGTGCCCGCCCCGCGGCCGCAGGCGCCGGAGCCGGTCTCGGAATACGGACGCCGTCCGCAGCCCGCGCGTTCCGCGGCGCCTCAGGGGCTCGACCCGCATGGTCGTCAAGCGCCGGTCCAGGCGTCCGGTCCGCTCGATGACGACCAGCTCGAAATTCCAGCGTTTCTGCGGCGCCAGGCCAATTAAGTGTCGCCTTTGGGCAACATGCGCAACAATTCGGGCGGCCACTGGCCGCCCGTTTCTTCTTATTTAAGAATTGCTTAGCTCCGACCTTCGGTAATATTCGGTAAGAAACCGTGACTTGGACTTCTTTGCGGCAATCGGTATCTTCCGGCGCAGTTGGTGCTTCGCCATGGGGATGGCGGCGCGAACGGGGGTCAATCCGGACTCTTCCACAACGAAGATCGTACGGCGATTGATTTCGGGCAGACCGGCCGGGATGACGGCACACGCGTCATCTCGTCGGGTACGGGTGCGGACATAAAGCATGAGAGCGGGTAAACAAACCACGCTTCGGGCGCGGGCCGATCTGACCGGCAACGGCGTTCATTCCGGAATTTCCTCCGCACTTTCGATCAATCCCGCACCCGCCGGCACGGGAATCGTCTTTATCCGCACGCTTGACGACGGCAGCGAACGCGAGATTCGCGTGGCGCCGCATGCGGTCGCAGCGACCGAATTCGCGACGGTGCTGGGCGACGCTTCTGGCGCTCTCGTGTCCACCGTCGAGCATATTCTGGCTTCGCTCTACGGACTCGGCGTCGACAACGCGATTGTCGACGTCACCGGACCCGAGGTTCCGATTCTTGACGGTAGCGCCGCGCAGTTCGTCGAAGCGATCGAACGGGCAGGCGTCGTCGAACTCAAGGCGCCGCGCCGCTATCTCCGTATCCTCAAGCCCATCGGCGTGACCTCCGGCAGTTCCTACGGTGAGTTGCGCCCGTACGACCGCGGGTTCCGCCTGGAGGTCGAGATCGACTTTGCGCATGCCCTGGTCGGCCGCCAATCGATCGCTCTCGACATGGACGCCGCCGTGTTCCGGCGCGAGCTTGCGCGGGCGCGGACGTTCGGCTTCGTGCGCGACGTGACGCGGCTTTGGAGCGCGGGCTACGCGCTCGGCGCCACCTTCGAGAACACGCTGGTCGTTGCCGAGGAGCGCATCCTCAATCCAGGCGGCCTGCGCTATCCGGACGAGTTCGTGCGTCACAAGGCGCTCGATGCGATGGGCGATCTGGCGCTGGCCGGCATGCCGATCATCGGTGCCTACCGCTCGATTCGCGGCGGCCACCGGCTCAATCATGCCGTGCTTTGCGCCCTTCTGTCCGACCGTTCGGCTTGGTCGGTCGAGACGCAGCAGCCGTCCCGGCGCCTGCGCGGCCACGCCGGGTTCGGGATCGCCTTGGCGCAACCGGCGTTCGCGCCGGACGTGTCCTGAAGGCAACGCCCCGCGTCCGACATGGCGGCGGCCCGTTCCGGGCCACAATCCGGGCCTATTGTCAGCTTAAGGGCTAAGGCATAAGCAGGCCCGAGTTTTTCGACGGGCAGTGCGACCGAAATTGCCGCATTGTGCGCTTGGAGATGAGTTTTTCATGGGCCTGTCGCCTTCGCGCGTTACATCATGGACATCGGGAGCGCCTCGTGCCCAAGCGGCCTCGCGCGTGTTCGCGCTTGCGCTGGTCCTCGCCGCGCTCGGCGGTTGCAGCTCGATCGGCGACTTCTTCAATAAGGGCAAGAACGACGTCATCCCCGAGGTTCCGGCGGATCGGCTCTACAACGAAGGCCTGTATCTTCTGAATCAGAAGAACGATCAGAAGGCCGCCGCGAAGCGCTTCGAGGAAGTGGACCGCCAACACCCCTATTCGGAGTGGGCGCGCAAATCCCTCCTGATGTCGGCCTACGCGCACTACGATGCGCGCGAATACGAAGAAGCGGTGACGTCGGCAAAGCGCTTTCTCACCCTGCATCCGTCGAGTAACGATGCCGCTTACGCGCAATATATCATCGGCTCGTCCTACTACGATCAGATCCCGGACATCTCGCGCGACCAGGCCGGCACCCGCAAGGCCGTGGCGGCGCTTGAAGAGGTGGTTCGCAAGTATCCCGACACGGAATATGCCGCCAGCGCCCGCAAGAAGCTCGAGATTGCGTACGACAACCTTGCCGGCAAGGAAATGACCATCGGCCGCTACTATCTCGAAAAGCGCGATTACACCGGCGCCATCAACCGCTTCAAGATCGTGGTGACGCAGTATCAGCGCACGCGCCATGTCGAGGAGGCGCTCATGCGCCTGGCCGAAGCCTATATGGCGCTCGGCATCGTGCAGGAGGCGCAGACGGCGGCGGCCGTCCTCGGGCACAACTTCCCCGACAGCGCCTGGTACAAGGACGCCTACACGCTCGTGAAATCGGGCGGGCTCGAGCCGCGCGAGGAGCAGGGCTCCTGGATCAGCAAGGCCTTCAAGAAGGTCGGCTTGGGCTGATCGTCGGCGTCGGCCGTCGCCCCGAAACTGCTTCTTCAGACCCGTTTTTACGCCGGCATCCGCCGGAAGTCCTCCTCCTGAGGAGTATCGCCAAGCGGTGTGTCTCGAGGGATGGCGTCTTGGCTGTGACCATCCTTCGAGACGCGGCCTGCGGCCGCTCCTTCAGGAGGAGGGCAGCGGATTGTTCCGGATGGCCGCGACGAAAAAGGGCGTTCGCGCCGTCCTCGGCCGCCATGCCGCCTATGGCGGCGATACGATGCGCCCGAACGGGTCATGCTCTAAACCCGTGGATGCCGATTTTCCCGCTGAGCGCGAGCGCTGAAATTTTGCTATTCCCTTCGCCATGCTCACCCGGCTCTCGATCCGCGATATCGTCCTGATCGAACGGCTCGACATCGATTTCGGCTCCGGCCTCTCGGTCCTCACCGGCGAGACGGGGGCCGGGAAATCGATTCTGCTCGATGCTTTCGCGCTGGCGCTCGGCGCGCGCGGCGATGCCGGCCTGGTGCGTAGCGGCGCCGGGCAGGGGCAAGTGACGGCCGCGTTCGAATTGCCGGCGGCGCATCCCGCCCACGCGATCGTCGAGGCGAACGGCATCTCGCTCGAGGACGTGCTGGTGCTGCGCCGCGTACAGCTTGCGGACGGGCGCACGCGCGCCTTCATCAACGATCAGCCGGCGAGCGTGCAGGCGCTGAAGACGGTCGGCGCCGCGCTCGTCGAGATCCACGGCCAGCACGACGACCGCGCATTGGTCGACGCGTCGAGCCATCGCCGGCTTCTCGATGCCTATGGCGGCCTGCATGGCCAGGTCGCCGAGGTCGCGCGGTTTTGGGAGGCGCATAAGGCCGCGCGCGTCGCGCTCGACGAGCACCGTGCGCGCGTCGCGCAGGCCGAGCGTGAAGCCGACTGGCTGCGGCATGCGACGGACGAACTGACGAAACTCGCGCCTGAAAGCGGCGAGGAGGCGGCGCTCGCCGCCCGGCGCACGACCATGATGCAGGCCGAGAAAGTCGCCGGCGATTTGCGCGACGCGCTCGAAGCCGTGTCGGGACCGAAGTCCGCGGTGCCGGAACTCGCCGCCGCGATCCGCCGGCTGGAGCGGCGGCAGGCGCAGGCGCCGGGCCTGATCGAGCCGGCGGTGCGTTCGCTCGATGCCGGGCTTGCCGCGATTGAGGACGGCCGCGCGCATCTCGAAGCGGCGCTTGCCGCCGCCGACCACGATCCGAACGAACTGGAAAAGAGCGAGGCGCGCCTGTTCGCGCTACGTGCGGCGGCGCGGAAATATCACGTCGCCGCCGACGATCTCGCCGCTTTCGCCGAACGCTGCCGCTCGGAACTCGAGGCGCTCGACGCCGGTGTCGGGCATATCGAGAAGCTCGAAGCCGCCGTCACGGAGACGGAGTCGCGCTATCGCGCCGCGGCGCGTGCATTGTCGGCCGGCCGCGCCAAGGCGGCGCAGAAATTGGATACGGCTGTGCGCCGCGAGCTCGGGCCGCTGAAGCTCGAGCGCGCGCGCTTCTCCACCGAGATCGAAAGCGACGCCGCGGCGGCCGGGCCTGACGGCATCGACCGCGTCGAATTCTGGGCGCAGACCAATCCCGGCTCGCGGCCGGGTCCGATGATGAAGGTTGCGTCGGGGGGCGAACTTGCGCGCTTCATGCTGGCGTTGAAGGTCGTGCTCGCCGATCGCGGCTCCGCGCCGACGCTCGTCTTCGACGAGATCGACACCGGCGTCGGCGGCGCGGTCGCGGACGCCATCGGCCTGCGCCTGGCGAAGCTCGCCGCGCGCGTGCAGGTGATGGCGGTGACGCATGCGCCGCAGGTCGCAGCGCGCGCCGACAATCACTATGTCATCAGCAAGGACGCGCGCGACCGCGGCAAGCGCACCGCGACGCAGGTGTCGCAGGTCGCCGCCGATCATCGCCGCGAGGAGATCGCCCGCATGCTCGCCGGCGCCGAGATCACCGAGGAGGCCCGCGCCGCCGCCGAGCG
>JBDHSU010000177.1:0-6380 GCA_039808325.1 Variibacter sp.
CCTCACGCCCCGAGCCTATCCGCCAACTCCTCGAGATTCCCGACCGCGATGTCGACCGGACATGTCGGCCCCGCCTCGCCGGTGTTCGGGCCGAATTCGTCCGGCCGCGCGATATGCGCCGTCTGCAATCCGAGTTCGGCGGCGGCGGCAAGATCGCGGCTGTGCGCCGCGCACATCATGCATTCCGACGGCGCGAGGTTGAAGGCTTCCGCCGAGGCGAGATAGACGCGCGGCTTCGGCTTGAAATCGCCGGCGACTTCCGATCCGAGGATCGCGTCCCAGGCGAAGCCGTTGAACTTCGCGAGATCGGCCATGATCGCGATATTGCCGTTGGAGCAGGAGGCGACGAGGAATTTGTTGCGAAGCCGGGTCATGCCCCTCGCGACATCCGGCCAGGCGGTGAGTCGATGCCAGGCGAGATTGAGTTCGTGCATCGTCGGCTCGTCGAGCGCCGCGATGCCGAACTGCGGCATGATGGTTTCGAGATTCTGCCGGTGCAGGATGTCGAGTTTCGCGAACGGCGCACGCCCGGCGCGGATTTCCTCCATCGAGGGCTGGTAGCGCGCGCGCCAAGCCTCCGCGAACTTGATCCAGTCGATGTCGTAGCCGAGCGGCTTGAGTATCTTCTCGCTTTCGCGGGCAACGCTCGTGCGCCAATCCATCAGCGTGCCGAAGACATCGTAAAATAGGGCTTTAGGTGCGGCCACGGATCAGCCTCCCATGTGCTTGCGACGACGGTCGCGAGTCATCTTTCAGTAACGGTAACGGTGCGTAAACACCTGTCCACGATATTGGCGATCGTAAGACAGGGGATCTGAGGATGTCGACATCACACTGGAAAATCGCAATCGTCAGTGCGGCCGCGACGCTGCTGCTGGGCGCAAGCGCACATGCGCAGTCCTATGAGCTGCGCGGCTCGGTGCGAGAGAACGTCTACGATTGGCTCACGCTCGAAGCTTATTCCGGCTACCTCACCGGCCAGTCGCGCGAATTCGTCTACGACGCCGGCACCGGCAAGAAAATCAGCCAGCTCAACTGGAACATCGACGCCATGGGCGTCGTCGGCGGCTCCGTCGCCATCAAGGCCACCTCCTGGCTCAGCTTCCAAGTCGGCGGCTGGGTGCCCTTCGCCGCGCGCAACAAGATGGACGACTACGACTGGCTCGTTCCCACCGAAACCGGCTGGAGCCACTGGTCGCATCACGACGACACCGAACTCAAGCACGGCTCGATGCTCGACGCGCGCGCCGTCGTGCAGGTGGCGTCCTACGGCCCCTCCTCGCTCAGCCTGCTGGGGGGCTACCGCCACCTCAACCTGAGCTGGTCGGCGAAAAGCGGCACCTATGTCGCCTCCTCCGGCGGCGGTTTCCGCAACAACTTCGGCACCTTTCCCGAATGGCAGCAGGTGATCAGCTACGAGCAGTGGTTCGAGACGCCCTATCTGGGCGTCGCGGCGACCTTCACGCGCGGTCCCTGGTCGTTCAACGGCGAGGTGATCGGATCGCTGTGGGCATCGGCCCGCGACCGCGACGACCACCATCTGCGCACACTGCTGTTCGAGGAGCGCGCGCCGAAGATGTCGATGCTCGGCGCCAGCGGCACCCTCACCTACCAGGTGACGCCGACGCTCGCCGCCGTCGGCCGCGCGGAATATCAGGAGTTCTTCGAGGGGCGCGGCCCGACCGAAATGCTCGACTACGCGACAGGCGTCGTCACCGTTTACCCTGGCGACTCCTCCGGTATCGCCCACCGCTCGGTGCTGCTGACCATCGGCCTCAAAGCGCGGCTGCAGTAGCCCGGGAAGCCGGCGGCTGGTCGCCGCTGGCTGAGGGGCTTGGAGCGGGCGATGGGAATCGAACCCACGACATACAGCTTGGGAAGCTGTCGTTCTACCACTGAACTACGCCCGCGCCAGGCCGACCATAACCAGGTCCGGCCGCGTCTCGCAACATCGCTTCCCGGACGATTCATCGGCCGTCCGGGGAACCGGCGCGCTTTGGCCACGTTGGGAGGCATCCTCCCTCGATACCGCCGGAGATTCCCATGGCCAAAAAAGAGAAGAAGCTAGACGACCTCTTTCACGATACGCTGAAGGACATCTATTTCGCCGAGAAGAAGATTCTGGCCACGCTCCCGAAAATGGCGAAGGCCGCGCAGGCTCCCGACCTCAAGAAGGCGTTCGAGAAGCACCACCGCGAGACCGAAGGCCACGTCGCGCGCCTCGAACAAGTGTTCAAGCTCATCGATCGGCCCGCGCGCGGCAAGACGTGCGACGCAATCGTCGGAATCACCGACGAAGGCGCCGAGATCATGAAGGAATATAAGGGCATGCCGGCTCTCGACGCCGGTCTGCTCGCGGCCGCCCAGGCGGTCGAGCACTACGAGATTTCGCGTTACGGCACCTTGAAGACGTGGGCGGCCGAACTCGGCCACGACCGCGCGGTACGGCTGCTCGACCAGACGCTACAGGAAGAAAAGACCACCGATGAAACGCTGACGGAAATTGCCGAGTCGGTCGTCAACCAGGAAGGCGAGTAGTCGACGCAGCGGAGCGCCGCCCTGCCGACGGCGACGCCCCGCTTAACGCGGCCGCCGTTCATTTCGCATGATGCCGTGAGCGTCCCGTAGTTCGCTCGGCGAACCGCTCCATCAAACGCATCGGGCCAGCTTTGCGGCGGCATGCCGCAGCTCCTATGCGATCGCCTTATGGATTGATTGACGACTATCGCCTCTACTGGCGCCGAAATCCCATCAGGCCGCCATGTTTCTGCAAGCGATAGAGTTCGAGCTTCTCCAGAATATGTACCTGCCGATAGCCGTGCTCGCCCAGCGGCGGCTCGTCGGTGCGGCTGGGCCGACGGCTGACGGTGGCCGCGTGGCCTTCCTGTCCGGTCCCACCGCCGCTGACGCCCTGACCGGGGTCTCGACAGAGATGCTCACGCGCCCGGGCAATGTTTTCCACCATCCCGCGCTCCTGCGCGCCATGGCGGCACGGGCGAAATCCGCGGGCGAGGACGTCGTGATCGCACGCTTGCGAAACGCCAACGGCGTGACGCTTCTCCCGCTGCGCATCGCGCGGCGTCACGGCGTGGCGCAGGCGATGGATCTTGCCGCGCCACTTGCCCAATACGGCGAAGTTCTCGGCCCGTCACCGACGGCGCGCGACATCGAGGTCCTCGCCACCGGCCTCAAGGGACGTTACCGGGTTGACCTGCTGCGGATACAGCGCGTGCGCGCGGACAGCGGCCTGGCGCAGGCTTTTGCCGGCACGTCGGCTTGTCGTTCCGCAGCCGTTGCCGCACCGTTCGTCGACCTCTCCGCCTTTGCTGATTTCGCCGCCTATGAGGCGCGGTCGAGCAGCCACACGCGGCGCAACCGTCGCCAGCGCCGGCAAAAGCTCGAAGCCGCGCGCGGCCCCATCGCCTTCTCGGTTGTGTCCGCGAGCGAGATGCCGACGGCGCTGCGCATCGCGATCGCGTGGAAGCGAAGCTGGCTGGAGCGGCAGGGCCTGTTGAGCCGTGTCTTCGACGCCGGCGAGAACGAACGCGCCCTGCTGCGCGCCTGCGCCGGCGAGAACGCCCATCTCAGCCTGCTGCATGTCGGCGGCGCACTGGCCGCCGTCGAGCTCGGCTTCAGCAACGACGCGCATTACGCCGCCTATCTCGGCTCCTACAATCCCGATTTTGCCGCCTTCAGCGTGGGACAGGAACAGATGCTGCGCACCATCGCCTGGTGCTTCACGCAAGGCTTCACGCGCTACGACCTGCTGGCGCCGGCGGACGCCTACAAACTGTCGTGGGCGCGCGGCAATGAAGTTGCCGCGCACGACTATTGCCTACCGCTTTCGCTGCGCGGGAAGGCTTATCTCGCGGCACAACAGCACGGCCGCGCCGCCTCGCGACGCATCTTCTACGCATTGCCCCTCGGTTGCCGGCAACAGGCGCTGCACTGGCGCGCGCGTTTGACCCGGCGCTGAACGCGATTTCGCCGCTCGCCATGACGGACGTGAAGGCCTCATCCTAAGGAACATCACGAAGCGATGCGTCTCGAAGGATGGCGTCGCGCGTGTGGCCGTCCTTCGAGACGCGGCCTATGGCCGCGCCTCAGGATGAGGCCCCTTACACCCGAAAATGTTTGGAGAGCTTCAGGCCCTGCGCCTGGTAGTTCGAGCCGATGCCCTGCCCGTAGAGCCGCTCCGGGGCGCTCAGCATGCGCTCGTAGACGAGGCGGCCGACGATCTGCCCATGCTCGATGATGAAGGGCACATCGTGCGAACGCACTTCGAGCACCGCCCGCGCGCCGCGCCCGCCCGCGTCGGCATGACCGAAGCCGGGGTCGAAAAAGCCGGCGTAATGCACACGGAACTCTCCGACCAGCGGATCGAACGGCACCATCTCCGCGGCATATCCCGGCGGCACCTGCACCGCCTCCTTCGAAGCGAGAATATAGAACTCGTTCGGATCGAGGATGAGGCTGCGGCTCGCGCGCGCCGGCACCGGTTCCCAAAAATCGTCGACGGCATAACCGTCGCGCTTGTCGACATCGATCAGGCCAGTGTGGCGCTTGGCGCGAAAACCGACGCGGCCTCGGCTGTCGCCTGAGAGATCGACGCTGATCGCGACGCCGCTGCCGACATCGGCATCCGCATCGTCGACCAGTCTGTCCGATGCATGCAGCGCCGCGAGCGCCCCTGCGTCGAGCAAGGCGTGGCCGCGCCGGAAGCGGATCTGCGATAGCCGCGAGCCCTCGCGCACCAGAACCGGAAAGGTGCGCGGGCTGATCTCGGCATAGAGCGGGCCCGTGTAGCCGGCTTCGATCTGATCGAAGGCGCGCGCATGGTCGGCGATGACGCGCGTGAACACGTCGAGGCGTCCGGTCGAGCTTTTCGGGTTGGTCGCCGCCGCGATGTCGGCGGGAAGCGCCAGGGCTTCCTGCAGCGGCACGATGTAGACACAGCCCGTTTCCAGCACCGCGCCGGCGCCGAGCGCGATCTCGTGCAGCGTCAGCTCCTTCAGCCGCGGCGCCACGGCGCTGCGCGGCCCGGGCAGGAAGCTCGCACGCACGCGATAGGCCCTGGCGCCGAGACGCAAATCGAGGCTCGCCGGCTGCACCTGATCCGGCGCGAAAACGGGCGCGCGGATCGCGCCCTCGCGTGCCAACGCCGCGATCATGCGATCCGGTAAAATACCGCTTCCGGGAGAAGAAAATTCTGCCGTCACGCTGTCCGCACGCTCCGTCGCGACCCCGCTTCGCTCTAACCGATGGCCGGCTTGACGGGAAGCGGCGGCGCCCCTATGCAGCGGGCTTATCCCGTGGTCATTTGAGCCGGCCGGCTTGCAGCCACGTAAAACAAGTCGCTAAAAGGCCGGGGACGCGTGGACCCGGCTTTGGCATTTCGCCTCGGCCGGTTTTTTGTTGGCCCGCAAGGCCGCATGTCGGAGGCTCCGCATGTCCGCGTCACCCGCTCCCGCCGCTCCCCACTACCGCCCCGAAACCCGCCTCGTGCATAGCGGCACGCTGCGCTCGCAGTTCGGCGAAACCTCGGAGGCGATCTTTCTCACGCAAGGCTTCGTCTACGACAGCGCCGAGCAGTGCGAAGCGCGCTTCGCCGGCGACGAACCGGGCTACATCTACGGCCGTTACTCGAACCCGACGGTTTCGATGTTCGAGGCGCGCATGGCCGCGTTCGAGGGCGCCGAGGCGGCGCGCGCGACCGCGAGCGGAATGGCCGCGGTCAACGCCGCGCTGATGGGGCAGCTTCGCGCCGGCGATCACGTCGTCGCCGCGAAGGCGCTGTTCGGCTCCTGTCGCTACATCGTCGAGGATCTGCTGCCGCGCTTCGGCGTCGCCTCGACGCTGGTCGACGGCATCGATCTCGATCAATGGCGCGACGCGGTTCGCCCGAACACCAAGGCGTTCTTCCTCGAAACGCCGACCAATCCGACGCTCGACGTGATCGACATCGCCGCAGTCGCGCAGGTCGCGCACGCCGCCGGCGCCACGCTCACCGTCGACAACGTGTTCGCGACACCGCTGTTTCAAAGCCCGCTCGCGCTCGGCGCCGATTGCGTCGTCTACTCCGCCACCAAGCACATCGACGGGCAGGGCCGCTGCCTCGGCGGCATCGTGCTCGCTTCGAACGAATTCATCCAGGCCCACGTGCACCAGTTCGCCCGCCAGACCGGCCCGTCGATGTCGCCGTTCAACGCCTGGTTGCTGCTGAAGGGGCTGGAGACGCTGCCGCTGCGCGTGCGCCGGCAGACGGAGACAGCCACGGCGCTCTCGGTGATGCTCGCCGGACACGGCAAGCTCAAGCGCCTGATCTATCCCGGCCGCCCCGACCATCCGCAGGCCGCGACGGTGCGCAAGCAGATGCGCGG
>JBDHSU010000178.1:0-6260 GCA_039808325.1 Variibacter sp.
CGGCCCGCAAATCGGCGTCGCCGATGCAGTCCAAAATGCTGCCGGCCAGCACCTTCCCCGCAGCGAGAATTCCCTTATGAGCGATGGAGCCAGCAAGCATTGCGCCGCCGCTCCAGTGATGGAAATGAACGTTGGGCACACTGCCGGGGAACCACAATCGCCCCATCGGCACCTTCCAGGAAATATCGCCACAGTCATTGGACGACATCTCCGGTTCGTCCGGCCCGCGCATCGGCGAAAGCTCTGTTTTCAGGCCTTCTACCGTTACGCCCGCTGCTCGCTGCAGTTCGCGGGCAAACGCAAGCTCTTCTGCTGTCCAGGTGGGCATGCCGACATCTCGCATATTGCGATCCAGGATATTGGCCAAGGCGCGGTTGCAGCGAGTCGGCCAAACGGCGCTCTTGATGTCGACCGCTAGACTCGTCCGCGTCATCAGCGCCGCTCCATCAGCGATTTCCTTCGCGCGTTCGAATAGGCCTCGCGTTTCGCGAGCCGAAACTCCGCGGAAGTACCACCACACGGCAGCCTTTTCCGTAATGACGTTTGGCTGACTGCCGCCATTAGTGATGACGCGATGAGCGCGCATCTCCGGCTTCATATGTTCTCGATGCTGAGCCATTCCTACGTCCATCAGAACGACGGCATCGAGTGCATCACGGCCAAGCCACGGCGTCAGGCCTGCATGCGATGTCTCGCCAGAAAAGGTGAACTCCGCCGAAATGAGGGAGATCTGCGTCTGTCCAACTTCTGTGTAGAAGGCGTCGCGAATGTGGTTGTGGAAGGCGAGATCGACGTCATCAAAATAACCGTCACGGACAAAATATGGGCGGCTGACGACCAGTTCCTCGCCCGGCGCGCCGAAAAGTTTCAGTCGACCAGGAATGCTGAGCAGGCGCATCGCATGTTTCACAGCAAGCGCTGCGGCAATCATCACCGTCGCGTTGGCACAGTGCCCTTCGGCATGCCCGGGAGCACCCGGCACGATGGGAGCGTGCTTCGCGATCCCGGACCGCTGAGAGCCGCCCGGCGTCGCATCGTATTCCGCATGCAGTGCGACGACCGGGCCCTCTCCTGTCCCCCACGAAGCCATGAAGGCCGTTTCGAATCCTGACAAGCCCGAAGTTACGTCGAACCCAGCACGCTCCAGGGTGGATGTCAGAAGGGAAGCGGATTCGTATTCTTCCAGCGAGGGCTCGCCGTACGAAAAAAGACAGTCGTTGAATTCGGTAATGACATTCCGATTGCGATCGATCCACTCACCAGCAAGCTTCTTTGCCTCCGCGACATTCACTGACATGTTGTCTCCGACATCACTTGTGCACCGGCAAACCGCTCGCCCTCCGTTAGGGAGTAGTTTTTGGCGCCATTCGACGATCGCGCGGCGCACCTGCGGCGCGGGGTGAGGCTGCGGATTTATGCGAAACAGCAGCTTGGGCACGCTGCGAAGGACCGAGTCCATCACGACCGGGCCTTGTTGATATCCATAAGACGCGACCGTTGCCGCTGCGGCACGTCATGGCATGTCCCATGTTGCTGTCGAAGTAAGCTCCGTCTCCAGGATTCAGCGTGACCGGTTCATAAAACTCGGTGTGCAGTTCGATGCGTCCCTTGAGCACGTAGACGAACTCTTCTCCGTCATGGCGCACGAGCGGCCCAAACTCTTCCAGGCTGCGCAGCTCGATCTTTGTTACCAGCGGTATGATCCGCTTCTTCGCGAGATCGGCGCAAAGCATTTCGTAGTCGTATTGGCCTGTCCGATATACTTCTCCCTTTCCTTTTCGCGTGACGGAGCGGCGGCCGTTCGGCGCAGAGTCATCGGTGCGCGACAACAAATGAGAGAGCTCGATGTCCAGCGCATCAGCAATCGTCACCATCTTGTCGAATGTGACCGCCAGACGCCCGTTCTCAATTTTCGAAAGGCCGGATACGGAAAAGCCCGTCCGCTCGACCATTTCCCGCAGCGTGAGCTTCTTGCCGACTCGCAACGCTCGAATATGGCTGCCAAGCCAATTGCGCGATTCACCCGGCGTGTGGGCCTTTCCTGAGTTCCGAGGCGATCGCCGAGCCTTACCCAGCGATATTTTATCGCTGCGCGATCTCTTTTGCCCTGACCCACGAGAATTCCGCTGCACGCAACGCTCCTTCGATCGCAATCGTGAGTTTCCATATTTGAAAACTTCTTCGCATTAAGACATATTGTACGCTCGATGGAAATATGACACGTTTGCCCTTGGGGACGAATATGGGTGGTGCTTTCTTTGCTGCCTCAACAGCAACCGAAGCGTGGGAGAGGGCTATGAAGCTTGCGATCAAGGCTAGGATGCGTGCGGCCGCATTGACGGCGATTTTGGCGGCGTCGACCACGCTACTTGCTGGGCCCGCACTAGCCCAGAAGTCGAAAGATACGCTTCGGGTGATCACTTCCGAGCCAACGTCCTCGCTCGATTATTATAAGGGCGCGGAGCGCATGAACATCATCATGTCGCACCACCTGTTCGATACCCTTATTTACAAGGACGTGAAGACGGGCGAATTCGTCCCTGCGCTGGCGGAGAGCTACAAGGTTGTCGACGGGAAGACGATCGACTTCGTTATCCGTCAGGGAGTCAAGTTCCACAACGGCGAGACGATGACTGCGGACGATGTCGTCTACACGCTCAATAAGGTCTCGGATCCAAATTTTGGCGCGCTTTACCAGATCGCGGTGCAGTGGATCGATCATGCTGAAAAGCTCGATAGCACGCACGTTCGCCTGCATATGAAAAAGGCTAGTCCGGTTGCCCTCGAGTGGCTCGCCGGATTTCTCCCAATCTATCCGAAGGCATACTACGAGAAGGTGGGCTCAGCGGGAATGGCGGTGCGCCCCATCGGTACCGGGCCGTATCGTCTTGAAAGCGCCGATCCGGGGACCCATTGGACACTGAAGCGCTTCGCCGATCATTACAAGGGCAGCCCGAAAGGCAACGCGATCGGCACGATCGACATCCGTCTCATGACGGAAATGAATACTCAGTTGACGGAAATGCTTACGGGTGGGGCGGACTTCATCTGGGGCTTCCCGCCCGACGTGGCGAGCCGCATGAAGGGACGCCCGGGGGTCGCGGTCAACAATGTACCAATTCTGCGCATCGTTTACATGCTCGTGAATCTCCAGAAAGAGTCTCCCATCAAAGACGTGCGGGTGCGTCGCGCGATCATGCACGCGATCAACCGCGAAAAGATCATGCAAACCTTCGTGGGCAGCGGATCCCAGGTTATCAACTCACCCTGCAATCCCGTTCAGTTCGGCTGCAAAACCGACGTCACCCGATACGACTACGATCCGGCAAAGGCACGCGCGCTCCTTGCCGAAGCCGGATACAAGGACGGCTTCACGCTTCCGATGATGGTTGGCATCAATGTCACGACCGGCCGCTCCATTCAGGAGGCGATCATGTCGGACCTTGCCGCTGTCGGCATCAAAATGGAAGTGACCGCGCAGCATTGGGCTCCCGCGCGCGAGAGTTGGATCGGCAAAAACTATCCAATGATGCTCATGGCCTGGGGATCTTGGGGCATCTCGGACGTCGCGATGATGACCAGCGAGTTCTTTAACGGCAACGAAGTCGATCTCGTGAAGGACAAGAAAGTGGTCTCCCTCATTCGGCAAGGCGACCAGGAGATCGACCGCGATAGGCGCAAGGCTGCCTACGGAGAGGCAATCAGCCGCATTGCCGATCAAGCCTACTTCATCCCGCTTTGGACGTACAACGTGAACTACGCCATGAATAAAGATCTCAATATGACGATCCAGCCGGACGAAATCGCCCGTTTTTTCAATGCTACCTGGAAATAAATTAGGCAGGCCGAGGTCTTGGCGACTCCGGCCTGCCTCGGAGGCCCGTGACGGATGCTCGTTTACGCGGTGAAACGGATCGCATTGGCGCTGGCTGTCGGCGCCTTCGTTTCTGCGCTGAGTTTCTTTCTTCTCTACGCGGCGGGGGACCCTGCAACCGCGATTCTGGGACCCTCAGCGACGCAAGTCGACATCGATAACGTCCGGCGCCTTTATGGGTTTGATCGTCCTGTTATCATCCAATACATCGATTGGCTTTGGCGGGCACTGCAGGGGAATTTCGGGTGGAGTTACTTCCTGAGAATTCCGGTAGAGACCGTTCTTGAACAACGATTGCCGGTGACGTTCCTCCTGGGTGCCTGCTCCATCATCTTTGCACTTGTGCTCGCCATTCCTCTCGGCATCGCGGCCGCACTGAAACCAAACAGTTTCGTCGATCGATGCGCGCTGTTTCTTGCCGTTGCTGGGCAAGCCATGCCGAGCTTCTGGTTTGCGCTGATGCTGATTTCGACCTTCAGCGTTTCCTACGCGATATTGCCCGTATCCGGCTCAGAGACATGGCGGCACTTTGTGCTTCCCACCATCGTCCTCGGCTACTATGCCATGCCGGCGATCATGCGTTTGACGCGCTCAAACATGATCGACGTGCTCGGCTCCGACTATATCCGAACGGCTCGCTCCAAAGGCCTAAGTTCGGCACAGATTGTCTTCAAGCATGCCTTGCGCAACGCAATCGTACCGGTCATCAGCCTCACTGCAGCACAATTCGGATTCATGCTTGCGGGTTCGGTAGTCGTGGAATCGGTTTTCGCCATCCAAGGGGCTGGACGGCTGGCCTGGGAATCGATCATGCGGGGCGATATTCCGACCATGCAGGCCATCATCCTGGTATTCTCCATGACCTACGTCCTGCTCACGCTTCTCGCCGATCTGCTGAATGCGTGGCTCAATCCGCGCATGAGGCTCGGATGAGCACGGAGCTTGACTATCGGACAATCGACGACGTATCGGGGCCCTCCCCGCGCACGGTCCTGCTACGGCAGTCCGTGCGTCATGCGGGTCTCATGATCGGCCTCGTCATTCTGGGCGTCGTTGTGATCATGGCACTTTTCGCGAACGTAATCGCGCCGCACGATCCGTTGGCGCAAAATCTGGATGCACGCTTTATTCCTCCCTTTTGGATGGAAGGTGGCTCCTGGACGCATATTTTCGGCACCGACCATCTCGGGCGGGACTATTTCAGCCGCATCGTCTATGGCGCCCGCATATCTCTCGTCATCGGCATTTCCGTAGCATGCATTGCCGCAATGATAGGCGTCACACTCGGTGTCGCCTCCGGATATTTCGGCGGCTATGTCGATTTGGCGATTACCTTCTTGATCACAGCACGGCTGGCTGTTCCCGTCATTCTCGTCGCGCTTGCGGTCGCTGCTTTATATGGAAGCTCGGTCAAGACACTCATCATCATCCTGGGCTTGTTGCTCTGGGACCGGTACGCGATCGTCATGCGCGCGAGCGTGCAGCAGATCCGTGAGCTCGATTACGTGCAGGCTGCCAAGATCCAAGGATGCTCGACCCTACGTATTCTTGCCGCGGAAGTTCTCCCCAACTTGCTCAATAATCTGATCGTCATTGCCACACTGGAAATGGCACACGCCATCATCCTTGAGGCGGCGCTCTCGTTCCTCGGGCTAGGAGTGCAGCCTCCCCTGCCCTCATGGGGACTGATGGTTTCCGAAGGGCGCGAGCAGATTCTTTTCGATTCCTGGCTCATCGCGATTCCAGGAGCGTTTCTTTTTATACTGGTCCTTGCCATCAACCTCGTCGGCGATGGACTGCGCGACGTTCTTGCGCCCGATTCCCGGGCCTGAGGACAACCGATGGCCATGCTGCAAGTAGAGGATCTCTGCGTCGATATCCCTACGGCCGCGGGCACGCTGCACGCTGTGCGCAATGTCAGCTTCGAGATTGCGGCGGGCGAAACGGTATGCATCGTTGGCGAGTCCGGATGTGGCAAGTCCCTCACCTCGCTCACACTCATGGGCCTACTGCCGTCCAAGGCAAAGGTTCGGGCAACTCGCATGAGTTTCGAGGGGCACAATCTCGCCGTCATGCGCGTCAGAGAACGATCCCGTCTGAGCGGCCGCCGCATGGCGATGATTTTTCAAGAACCGATGACGTCGCTCAACCCGGCGCTGACGATCGGCGACCAGCTCTGCGAGGCGCACATGCGCCATATCGCGAAAGGGCGAGACGAAGCTAAAAAGCGTGCCGTCTTCCTTCTGGACCGCGTCGGCATTTCCGGTGCCGCGACGCGCATGCTTCAGTATCCCCACGAGCTCTCCGGCGGCCTTCGCCAGCGCGTCATGATCGCCATGGCGCTGATGTGCAATCCATCATTTCTCGTCGCAGACGAACCGACGAC
>JBDHSU010000179.1:0-6215 GCA_039808325.1 Variibacter sp.
ATCCGAAATCATGAACGTGATCGATTCTCTTAACTTAGAGCGGGATGCGGGCGGAAAACCGCTCCACACTTTTCCTCATCCCGCTCTAGCCGGATCCCTGCAAGCGAGCCGACCCTCCCTCATGCCCGTACGTGTTGGAGGCTTCACGTTTGTCCGGCAGCAAGCAAGGCGTGGCTGGCCGGGGACGGCGCCCGGCCATGACGGTGTCGGGCCCCATTGCATTCCGCAGTTCCCGGTAGTATTTATGACTGACCAGTCAGTCATAAATACAGACGAATGAATGCCGAAATTACCTGCCCGCGAGAGAACCGCCCCGAAGACCACCGGAGCCCGGCCGCAGCCGGCGGTGGGGTCGCGCGGCAAGCGCGCCGCAGTCCGGACCGTGCCAAAGCCTCGCAATGCCAAGAACGCCGCCAAGAGCGCCGCCACGCGCGCCGCCATCATCGACGCCGCGCTCGATGAATTCGCCGCGCGCGGATTTGCGGCGACGCGTCTCGACGACGTGGCCCGCCGCGCCGGCGTCGCCAAGGGGACGATCTACGTCCACTTCCGCGACAAGGAGACCTTGTTCGAGGAGCTGGTGCGAGCAGCACTTGGGCCGCTGCTGCGGGGAATGGAGGAGACGCCGTCGCCCGACGTTCCGCTGCGCGTCTTCGTCGAAGGGCTGGTCGATCATTTCGTCAAGGAAATCCTCGGAACGCGCCGCAAGCATGTCGTGCGGCTGATCGTCACCGAGGGCGCGCGGTTCCCCTCGCTGGCGCAGATCTACTATCGCGAGGTGATCAAGCGGGCGATGGCCATCGTGCGCGGCGCGGTCGAGCGCGCGATCGCGCGCGGTGAAATCGAAGGCGACACGCTACAACGTTTCCCGCAGCTTTTCGTCGCGCCAGGCATTCTCGCTCTCGTGTGGGACATGCTGTTCGCGCGCTTCGAGCCGCTCGACGCCGGCGCGCTGATGCGCGCGCACGTCGATCTTGTCTTCGCCGCGATTGGAAAGCGACGGAAATGATCGCGCTGTCTCGCATCGCCGTTCGCGCGCTGGCCTTCGCGGCGATGCTGGCGCTCGGCGCCTGCGGGGGCAATCGCGATCAAGGCTTTCAAGGCTGGGTCGAGGCCGATCTCGTCTTCTCCGGCCCCGACGACCCCGGGCGCGTGGAGGCGCTCGCCGTGCGGGAAGGGGATACGGTTGCGGTCGGCGCGCCGTTGTTCACCGTTGACGCGGATTTGCAGAAGGCCGACGTCGCGGCGAACGAGGCGGCCGTGTCGGAAGCGAAGGCGCGCCTCGCCCGCGCGGAGGCGCAGCAGCAACGGCCGGCCGAAGTCGCCGTTCTGGAATCGCAGCAGCAGCGGGCGGAGGCGGCGTTCACGCTGTCCTCGCAAGAGCTGCAGCGCCAGCGTGCGTTGGCCGAGAGAGGGTTTACGCCGAAGGCGCAACTCGACACCGCGCAATCCAATTACAATCGCGACCAGGCGGCGCTCGAAGAGATCAAGCGGCAGATCAAGGTGGCGCGGCTTTCCTCGCGCGATGAGGACATCGCCGCCGCCCGGCAGGCGTTGGCCGCCGCCGAGGCGCGGCTGCGCGCGTCGCAGGTGAAACTCGCGCGCCGCGCCGTCACGAGTCCGGTCGCCGGCACCGTGCAGGAGGTCTATTTCCGGCCGGGCGAAATGGTGCCCGCGGGGCGGCCTGTCGTTTCGTTGCTGCCGCCAGGCAACATCAAGCTGCGCTTTTTCGTGCCGCAAGGCACCCTGCCGTCGATCAAGCTCGGTGACGCCGTACGGGTGCGCTGCGACGGTTGCGCCAATGACATCGACGCGCGTATCAGCTTCATCGCGCAACAGGCGGAATTCACGCCGCCCGTCGTCTATACGCTCGAGGAGCGGGCGAAGCTCGTCTTTCTCGTGGAGGCGCGTCCGCAAGACCCGGGAAGCCTGCGCGTCGGCCAGCCGGTGCGGGTGATCCCGACCGGCGCGCGGGCGGCGCAATGACGACGCCGTCCGACATCGTCATCGATGTCGAAGGGCTGACCAAAACCTTCGGCAGCCGCACCGTCGTGCGCGACCTCTCGCTGCAGGTGCGGCGCGGCGTCATCTACGGCTTTCTCGGCCCTAACGGCTCCGGCAAGACGACGACGATCCGCATGCTGTGCGGACTGCTGACGCCGGATGCGGGAAGCGGAACGACGCTCGGCTACGACATCCGCACCGAGGCCGATAAGATCAAGCGCCAGGTCGGCTACATGACGCAGCGCTTCAGCCTCTACCAGGATCTGTCGGTGCGCGAGAACCTGGAGTTCGTCGCGCGCCTCTACGGCTTGCCGAATCCGCTGCGCGCTGCGCGCGACATGATCGCGCGGATCGGTCTCTCGGGGCGGGAGGAGCAACTCGCGGGAGAACTATCCGGCGGATGGAAGCAGCGTCTCGCGCTCGCCGCCTGCACCCTGCCGAGCCCGAAGCTGTTGCTGCTCGACGAGCCGACGGCCGGTGTCGACCCCAAGGCGCGGCGCGAATTCTGGAACGAGATCCATGCGCTCGCCGCTGACGGGCTGACCGTGCTCGTCTCCACCCACTACATGGACGAAGCCGAGCGTTGCCACGAGATCGCCTATATCGCGCAAGGCGTTCTGCTCACGCACGGCACGGTCGAGGAGGTCGTCGCGCAATCCGGCCTGACGACCTACACCGCCACCGGCGGAGACATTCTCAAGCTCTCGTCCGCGCTCGATGGCAAGCCCGGCGTCGACACCGTCGCGCCGTTCGGCAACAGCCTGCATGTATCCGGCCGCGACCACGAGGCTTTGGAGAAGGCGCTCGCGCCCTATCGGGACGACCCGGCGATCACCTGGACGCCTTCCGAACCGTCGCTCGAGGACGTGTTCATCGAGTTGATGAATCGCGCCAAGGACAATTTCCGATGAGCGCCATCGCGGCATTCGGCGGCGGCTTCTGGCGGCGTTCCGGCGCCATGCTGATCAAGGAGTTCATTCAACTCCGTCGCGATCGCGTCTCGTTCGCGATGATCGTGATAATCCCGCTGATGCAGTTGATCCTGTTTGGATACGCGATCAACACCACGCCGCGCGATCTGCCGACCGCCGTGCTCGTTCAGGAAACGAGCGATGTCGGCCGCTCCATTCTCGCGGCGTTGCAGAACACCCGGTACTTCAAGATCACCAAAGTGGTGAACGATGAAGCCGAGTTCGATCGCCTGATCCGCTCGGGGAGCGTTCTGTTCGGCATCGAAATCCCCGCCGGATTTGAGCGTGCCCTGCGCCGTGGCGAGCAGCCGGCCCTGCTTGTGGCGGCGGACGCGACGGATCCCGTCGCCTCGGGGGCCGCGCTCGGTGCGCTGGGGCCGCTGGTGCAAACCGCGCTTATCCACGACCACGCGCTGCCCGAAAGCAATGCGCCCGCATTCCAGTTCCGCACACACGCACGCTACAACCCGGCCGCCTCGACATCGCTCAATATCGTGCCCGGCCTTGTCGGCACGATCCTCACCATGACGATGCTGATCTTCACCGCGCTCTCCGTCACGCGCGAGATCGAACGCGGGACGATGGAAAGCCTGCTGGCGATGCCGATCACGCCGCTGGAGATCATGGTCGGCAAGATCGTGCCCTATATCATCGTCGGCTTTGCGCAGGCGACACTGATCATCGGCGCCGGCGTTCTCATGTTCGGCGTGCCGATCTTCGGCAATATGCTGCTGCTCGCGGCGCTCAGCACGCTCTTCATCGCGACCAATCTCTCGGTCGGCTACACGTTCTCGACCATCGCGCAGAACCAGTTGCAGGCGATCCAGATGTCGACGATGTTCTTCCTGCCCAACATATTGCTCTCCGGCTTCATGTTTCCATTCGCCGGCATGCCGGTCTGGGCGCGGTGGATCGGAGAGTTTCTGCCGCTGACGCATTACATCCGCATCGTGCGTGCGATCATGCTCAAGGGCGCGACCTTTGCCGAACTGCACTACGATGCCGCGGCTTTGTTCGGGTTGATGCTGCTCGCGACCGCGATCGCGATCAGCCGCTTCCAGCGTACGCTGGATTGACGCGTCAGCGCCGGATCAGAAGCCCGAGCCGTCCGTACCAGCCTTCGCGATGGGCGGAATCGGTGGCCCAGCCACCGCTTGCCGACCACTCCAACATCTTGGTGCGGAACGCCGTCACATGCATGCCGGCGCGCGCCTGCCAGTAGCTGGTGTCGCCGAGCGCCAAGGCTTCCGGGCCGATCCAGAGCAGATCGAAGGCGCGAATGCCGGTCGCTCCGCGCGCCCAATAGCCGTCGCCGATCGTCGAGAGTGAAACGCCTCCGGCAAGCATCACCGCGGGAGCCGGCTCGTACCAAAGATCGGCGCCGAACCGCGCCCCGAGATGGTCGCCGCGCACGCGGCTCTTGGGATCGTCCGGCGCGAGGCGATGCTCTTGCGCGTCGAGGCCGGCGAATAGCGTGACCTCGAGGCGGTCCCATTTGAAGCGCCAGCCGGGCAGGGCAGAGCCCATGATCTGCTGGCCGGTCACCGCGATGCCGCCCGGCCCACCGGCGAGGTAGCGATAGTTTCCGGTGCCGGTGAAGACCTTGACGATGAATCCGTCCTGGTCGAGCCCATTCGGCGCCCACAGTACGCCGCCGTGACTGAACATCCCGT
The DNA here is from genome assembly GCA_039808325.1 of Variibacter sp. Classification (GTDB taxonomy): domain Bacteria; phylum Pseudomonadota; class Alphaproteobacteria; order Rhizobiales; family Xanthobacteraceae; genus JAFKKS01. Next base: position 4,649 of record JBDHSU010000179.1, read on the forward strand.
CGCGCCAGCCTTCGAATCCAGAGAACAGCATGAAGTGAGGCGGCGTCGGCGGAGGCGGCTGCGCGCCGAGCACCGCAAGCTCGCCGCCGGCCGCTGGTGCGGTTGTCAGCAAGCTTGCAAGAATACCATTCACCACCCGACGCATCGAGGCCCCCGCCCCACGGGTTGCGGCGCGTGCAACCCGATGCCGTAAATTCAATCTTGGGGTGAGAAGAGTTGCAACCGGAACGGGACGGGAACGTCAGGTCCGGCGTGAAAGGCGGCGAGGCGGCGCGCCGAATTCCCGGTGCACCATCGCTGTAAAGGCGCTCGGGCTCGCATAGCCGACAGCGGAGGAAGCCGCGCCGACGGACGCGCCGGCGCCAAGCCGCGCCAGTCCGTCGAGCGCGCGCAGCCGCGTGCGCCACTCCGCGAAGCCGAGACCGGTCTCGGCGCGGAAGAGGCGGGCGAGGGTGCGCCGGCTCGCGCCCGCCCGTTCGCTCAGGTCGTCGAGTCCGAGGTTCAAGCCGGGCGCATCGAGCAGCGCGCGGGCGGCCTTGAGCGCGCGAGAGTCACGCGGCATCGGCAGCGCATGCGCCCGCGTCTGCAGGCGCCCGAGCTCGGTGAGAAGAAGCCGAGCCACCTGGCCGCCGCGCGCGTTCTCTTCATAGGCGACGGGCTCTTCGAGCAGCGCCAGGATGAGTTCGCGCAGAAGCCCCGTGACCTCGACGAGGGTGGCGCGCTGCGGCAGCGCCGCGCAGGCGCTCTCCTCGATGTAGACCGTGCGCATCTCGATACGGCTGCGGGCGGCGACGCCGTGCCCCTGCCGTGGCGGCATCCATAACGCGCGCGCCGGCGGGATGATCCACGCGGCGTCATCCGTCTCCACCCGCATGACGCCGACCGTCGCATGCAGAAGCTGGCCGCGGCGGTGCATGTGGAAGGGGATCTGCTCGCCGTCGTTCAAGCCACGCGCCAGCGCCGCCACCGGGCGCGGGGCGTCGTCCATGTTGGCGCGATAGACGGGTTGACGAGGGTTGGCCATTTCACGACGAAAATCGGCCGAACATCGCAAAATGACAAGGGGTAGTATCCAGCAGGATTCGAATTTTCAGGAGACGGCTATGAGCCCGACCACGACAGAGGCCCCTGCGGCTGACGCCGCGAGCCAGAAGGCCGTGCGCCGCGACATCGCGTTCGTGAACTGGGCGCACGCGATGGACCATTTCGTCATCCTGATCTTTCCGACCGTCGTGATCGGGCTCGAGGTCGTTTACGGGCGGCCTTACGCCGAACTGATGGCGCTCGGCACCGCGTCGTACTTTGCCTTCGGTATCTTCGCGCTCCCGGCCGGTTGGCTCGGCGACCATTGGAGCCGGCGGCACATGATCGCGATCTTCTTCTTCGGCTGCGGCCTGTCGCTTGCGGCGGCGGCTGCGGCGCCCAACCTCATCGTGTTCGCGGTCGCGTTGTTTGCGCTCGGCGTCTTCGCCGCGATCTATCACCCCGTCGGCACCGCGATGCTGATCGAGGCGTCGAATGCGCGCGGCCGCACGCTCGCCTTCAACGGCGTGTGCGGCAATGTCGG
>JBDHSU010000180.1:0-6161 GCA_039808325.1 Variibacter sp.
GTTGCTTTTGATTCCATCAAAAGCAAAAACTCTCTAGTGCTTCGGTCCGATGCCGTCGCGGATTTCGCGGAAGCGCGTGAACGTCTCGTGCCATTTGTCCTTGCTGGCGAGCGCCACGATGCGCAGCAAGGTGCCGGTCCCGAAGCGTAGCCACTGCACGCCGTTGACGTCGCCGCCGGACTTCTGGTCCTTCGCCTCGATCTGCGTCTCGTAGCCTTGCTGGCCGGCGATTCGCTGTGGCTCGGAGCGGGTGATCTTCGCTTCGGTGATGCCGGGGATTTCCGCCAGCAGGCGCCTTGCGAAGCCTTCACGCTCCTGGGGCTGCGGCGTATTCGGCGCGGGGAAGATCGTGATCAGGAGAAGCGGCTGTTCCGCCGCCGTGACGACGTCCTTCGGCCCGTCGGTCAGCATCGCCGCCACGCCCGGCTGCACGCGAACGATGCGAAAGCCGGCGAGCTCGTCCATGGAGAACGGGAGGACCGCGAGCTGTTCCGCGGTCGGCACCTTGTCGCGCACCGTCAGGGTCGCAAGCGACGCCTTGATGACGTCCTCGGGAGCGGAGTCCTTCACCGCCTCGGGCACCAGGGCCGTCGCGACCGCCGTGGTATCGTGGATCGAGGCGAACACCGTCCATTTCAGGACGGGCCCCTGGGCGCTGTTGGGTTTGGCGAAGACGATGAACGCCTTGCCGCCGCCCTTGAGCTCGAAGGGCTGCCGCGTGACGGCCCCCGGAGGCTGCTTCTCGATCTCTTCCGCCACCTGCTTTTCGATCGTGTCGAAGGCGTAGCCGGGCATCTCGTTGAGAACGATGGATATTTGCTTGTCGTTGTGGACGAAGCCGGCGAAGCGGGGGCTTGCCACGAAATCCGGCGGCGGCACCAGTCCGACGCGGGAGGCCGGCGGGAAAATCGGGTCGGCCGCGTGTGCCGGCGGGATCGCGGCGATGAGCAGGGCCATGACGGCGGAAACGAAGGTCGGCGAAGTCCGGGCGATCGTGTGCAGCAAGGGGAGCTCTCCGGGCTGGCCTCTTCCGCCCCAAATCGCATCCGGCAGGCAGGGTCGGGCGCAGCGTTGTGCCGGGACGTCATGCTCTCTCCATCCGATCCGGATGGCGTGGCTCGTCGTCCCACCGAGAATTGCGTCGCGGGCTTTTGCCCGCATCCCCCATATAGCGCGATGAAATGCCGGGAAATAGGGGCGGTTTCCGGCGGCTTCCCGGGTGAGGGACGGAAAGAAGATGCGTCGTTGCACACAGCCGCGACCGGAATCCCGAAAGAAGCCGCTTGCAGGCGAAAAACGCCTTTCCTATATGGGCTTCATGCGTCGCGGCGGCGCGACGATGGGTAGCAGTTGGGGGCCGCGGGGGCTCTGCAGGCGCGGAAACGCTGATCTGCCAAGGGACCCTCCGAGCCAGGCGCTTTTCAGGCCGGGCGCGGTCTGCCGAAAAAAGAGAGGTAAAGAGAATGGGCAAGGTCATTGGCATCGACCTCGGCACGACGAACTCGTGTGTCGCGGTGATGGAAGGTACGACCCCGAAAGTTATCGAAAACGCCGAGGGCACGCGCACGACGCCCTCGATCGTTGCATTCACCGACGATGGCGAGCGCCTCGTCGGCCAGCCGGCGAAGCGCCAGGCCGTCACCAATCCGGAACGCACCTTCTTCGCGGTCAAGCGCCTGATCGGACGGCGCTACGACGACCCGATGGTGGAGAAGGACAAGAAGCTCGTCCCGTATAAGATCGTGAAGGCGTCCAACGGCGACGCCTGGCTCGAGGCGGACGGCAAGACCTATTCGCCCTCGCAGATCTCCGCCTTCATCCTGCAGAAGATGAAGGAGACGGCGGAAGGCTATCTCGGGCAGAAGGTCGAGCAAGCGGTCATCACCGTTCCCGCCTACTTCAACGACGCGCAGCGCCAGGCGACGAAAGACGCCGGCAAGATCGCCGGCCTCGAAGTGCTGCGCATCATCAACGAGCCGACGGCGGCGGCGCTCGCCTACGGCCTCGACAAGGAAAAGCAGGGCACCATCGCGGTCTACGACCTCGGCGGCGGCACCTTCGATATCTCGATCCTGGAAATCGGCGACGGCGTCTTCGAAGTGAAGTCGACGAACGGCGACACGTTCCTCGGCGGCGAGGACTTCGACATGCGCCTGGTCGGCTATCTCGCCGACGAGTTCCAGAAGGAGCAGGGCATCGACCTGCGCAAGGACAAGCTTGCCTTGCAGCGGCTGAAGGAGGCCGCGGAAAAGGCGAAGATCGAGCTGTCCTCGACCACGCAGACCGAGATCAACCTGCCGTTCATCACGGCGGACGCCACGGGTCCGAAGCATCTGACGCTGAAGCTCACGCGCGCCAAGTTCGAGGCGCTGGTCGACGATCTCATCCAGAAGACGGTCGAGCCCTGCCGCAAGGCGCTGAAGGATGCCGGCCTGTCGGCGGGCGAGATCAGCGAAGTGGTTCTGGTCGGCGGCATGACGCGGATGCCGAAGGTTCAGGACGTTGTGAAGCAGTTCTTCGGCAAGGAGCCGCACAAGGGCGTCAACCCCGACGAAGTGGTGGCGATCGGCGCGGCGATCCAGGCCGGCGTGCTGCAGGGCGACGTCAAGGACGTGCTGTTGCTCGACGTGACGCCGCTGTCGCTCGGCATCGAGACGCTGGGCGGCGTGTTCACGCGCCTCATCGACCGCAACACCACCATCCCGACCAAGAAGGCGCAAGTCTTCTCCACCGCGGAGGACAGCCAGAACGCCGTGACCATCCGGGTCTTCCAGGGTGAGCGCGAGATGGCGGCCGACAACAAGATGCTCGGTCAGTTCGACCTCGTCGGCATTCCGCCGGCGCCGCGCGGCGTGCCGCAGATCGAAGTCGCTTTCGACATCGACGCGAACGGCATCGTCAACGTCTCGGCGAAGGACAAGGGCACCGGCAAGGAACAGCAGATCCGCATCCAGGCCTCGGGCGGCTTGTCCGAAGCCGACATCGAAAAGATGGTGAAGGACGCGGAGGCGCACGCCGCCGACGACAAGAAGCGGCGCGAGGCGGTCGAAGCCAAGAACCAGGCCGAGGCGATGATCCATGCAACCGAGAAAGCTTTGTCGGAGCACGGGTCGAAGCTCGGCGATGCCGAGCGCAGCGCGATCGAGAACGCGATGGCGGATTTGCGCGAGGCGGTGAAGAGCGACGATGCCGACGCGATCAAGGCCAAGACCAATACCCTGGCGCAGGTCTCGATGAAGCTCGGCGAGGCCATGTATCAGCAGGCCCAGGCCGGCGCGCAGGGCGGTGAAGGCGCCGCGGCGGGTTCGGACGCGGCTGGCGGCCAGAAGGATGACGTCGTCGACGCCGAGTTCACCGAAGTCGACGACGACAAGAAGAAGTCGGCGTAACGCTGTCGCGCGAAAGGCGATCGCATGCCTGCCGCTTGCGAGAATAATGACGCTTCCCGAGCCCCCTCGCCCGGGGAGCGTCACTCTTTTCCGATCTCGTCTTCTCTCGTTCGTGCGCCATCCCGGCCTGTCTACGCGCCCTGGAATGACGGAGGCATGGGCTGATGGCCAAGCGTTGTTATTACGAGACCCTGGAAGTCGCGCGGACGGCGAGCGAATCGGAACTGAAGACGTCGTTCCGCAAGCTCGCGATGAAATGGCATCCGGACCGCAATCCGGGCGACAAGAATTGCGAGATCAAGTTTAAGGAAATCAACGAAGCCTACGACGTGCTCAAGGACGGCCAGAAGCGCGCCGCCTATGACCGCTTCGGCCATGCCGCCTTCGAGCAGGGCATGGGCGGCGGAGGCGGCAACGGATTCGGCGCGGACTTCGCGACGACGTTCGCCGATATCTTCGAGGGCGTGTTCGGCATGAGCGGCGGGCGCGGGCGCTCGGCCTCCGGCCGCGAGCGCGGCGCCGACCTGCGCTACAATCTCGAAATCACCTTGGAGGAGGCGTTCGCCGGCAAGACGGCGGAGGTGCGCATCCCGACGGCGGTGACGTGCGAGGTCTGTTCCGGCTCCGGCGCGCGGGCGGGCACGCGGCCGAAGGCCTGCGTCACCTGCGGCGGCAGCGGGCGGCTGCGGCACGCGCAAGGCTTTTTCACGCTGGAGCGGACATGTCCGTCGTGCCATGGCCGCGGACAGGTCATCGACGATCCTTGCACGTCGTGCGGCGGCGCGGGACGAACGACCCGCGAGCGGACGCTTTCGGTCAACATCCCGCCCGGCGTCGAGGACGGCACCCGCATTCGCCTCGCCGGCGAAGGCGAGGCCGGCCTTCGCGGCGGCCCGGCGGGAGACCTCTATATTTTCCTGTCGCTGGAAACGCACGAGTTCTTCCAGCGCGACGGCGCGGATCTCTACTGCCGCGTGCCGATTTCGATGGTGACGGCTACCCTGGGCGGCGGATTCGATGTGCCGACGGTCGACGGCGGCAAGACGCGGGTCAAGGTCCCCGAGGGGGCGCAGTCCGGCCGGCGCTTCCGTCTATCGGCAAAAGGAATGCCTGTCCTGCGCACGAAACAACGCGGCGATATGTACGTGCAGATCGTCGTCGAGACGCCGCAAAATCTCAGCAAGAAGCAGCGCGAACTCTTGACCGAGTTCGATAAATTGTCGTCGAAGGAAACGCATCCGGAGTCCGCGGGCTTCTTTGCCAAAGTCAAGGACTTCTTCGACGGGCTGAGCACCTCGGCCTGAACCGGCTTGACCCTCGCGCATTACCGCTTTACCCCTCCTGGATGCGACGCTCGTTTTGTCGCTCCTGCGTAAATCACAATGATGCCCACGCAATCGCTGCCTCGCCTCGATCGGAAAATTCCGCGCCTCGACGACGAGGTCCGGTTTATCCGCTCGTGGTTGGAGAAGCCGCTGGCCATCGGGGCGGTGACGCCGTCGAGCCGTCCGCTGGCGCGGACGATGGCGGGCTACGTCGATCCGAACAGCACCGGTCCGGTCATCGAACTCGGCCCCGGAACCGGGCCCGTGACGGAGGCGCTGCTCGACCGCGGCATCGAGCAGGAGCGGCTGACGCTCGTCGAGTTCAACCCGACCTTCTGCCAGCTTTTACGTTCGCGGTTTCCGCGGGCGACGGTGGTGCAGGGCGACGCCTATAATATCTTCCGCAACGTCAGCAAAGGCACCTTCGAGCCGGCCGCGGCCATCGTGTCGGGCCTGCCGCTGTTCACCAAGCCGCTGAAGACGCGCGCGCGGCTGTTGCGCGACGCCTATATGGCGATGCGGCCGGGTGCGCCCTTCGTCCAGTTCACTTACGCCGTCGTCCCGCCGGTTCCGAAAATGCTCGCGGGCGGGCATGTCGAAGCCTCGGACCGGATCTGGCTCAACCTGCCGCCCGCGCGCGTGTGGGTGTACCGGAAGGGATAGTCCCGCCGGGGGCGTCTCGCCCATTCCGTGCTATTGCGTATTCCGCGCCATCGCCGGGCGCGTCCTTGCATGTAGCGTTTGCGGCGGCGCCGCGAAGGCCCAGCGAGAGCGACAATCGGAATGCTCCATCCCAAGATCCTCGTCCTCTCCGGGTCGGTGCGGACCGGTTCCTTCAATGCGCGGCTGGCGGCGCTTGCGGCGAAGGAATTGACGCGCGCCGATGCGGAGGTGACGCGCATTTCGCTCGCCGATTTTCCGATGCCGCTCTATGACGGCGACGCCGAGGCATCCACGGGCGCGCCGGCGAACGCGGTGAAGCTCAAGCAACTGTTCGGTGTTCATCAGGGTGTGCTGATCACCAGCCCGGAATACAACGCTTCGATCACGCCGCTGCTCAAGAACGCGATCGACTGGGTGTCGCGCGTGCGCGAGGGGCGGGAGCCGCCGTTGGCAGCCTATAAGGGCCGCGTCTTCGGGCTGGCGGCGGCGTCGAACGGGACCTATGGCGGGATGCGCTCGCTGATGGCGCTGCGGCATGTGCTGGAGCTCGGCTGCGGCGCGCTGGTGCTGCCCGAGCAGGTCGCCGTGCGCGGCGCGGCGGAAGCCTTCGACGAAATGGACGATCTGCGTGATGAGCGTGCCGCCCGCGCCCTTAAGGCGCTGGCGCAGCGCCTCGTCGACATGGCCCGGCTCATGGCTTCATTCTGACATTTGTCCCCGCGCGGGCCGGCTCTCCCGCAAATGTTAGAATCGAACGGCCGCGAGCAATATAAGTTTGCCGGTG
>JBDHSU010000181.1:0-6069 GCA_039808325.1 Variibacter sp.
CCGCACCGCGCCCCTTGAGCGGCGTCAAGGTCGTCGAACTCACCCGCATCATTGCCGGGCCGGTTTGCGGACGCACGCTCGCGGCGCACGGCGCCGACGTGATGCTGGTGACGAGCCCGCATCTGCCGGCCATCGCGCCGTTGGTGATCGACACCGGCCGCGGCAAGCTCTCGACCGCGCTCGACCTGCGCCAAGATCGCGACCGCGCGGCGCTGACAGCACTGATCGAGGACGCGGACATTTTCATTCAGGGCTACCGGCCCGGCGGGCTCGAGGCGCTCGGCTTCGGCCCGGAAGCCGTCGCGCGAATCCGGCCCGGCATCGTTTACGTGTCGCTGTCCGCCTATGGCCACCAAGGCCCCTGGGCCAACCGCCGCGGCTTCGACTCGCTCGTGCAGACCGCGAGCGGCTTCAACGATGCCGAAGGTCAGGCGGCCGGCAAGGACGAGCCTCGTCCGCTGCCCGCGCAGGCACTCGATCACGCGACCGGCTACCTCATGGCCTTCGCGGCGATGACGGCGTTGTCGCGCCGCGCGCGCGAAGGCGGAAGCTGGCTCGTGCGCGCTTCCCTCGTGCAGACGGCGCAATGGCTCCGCAGCCTCGGCCGCGTGGACGGCCTCGCCGCGCATGATCCCTCCTTCGACGACGTGCGGCAGGATTTGCAGCCGATGGATTCGCCTTTCGGCGGCCTCACCGTCACGCGCCACGCCGCGACGATGAGCGAGACGCCGCCGCACTGGGCGCGTCCGCCGGTCCCGCTTGGAACACACCCGCCGCGCTGGCCGCACTAGATCACGATGATTTTGGATCGAATCGATCCAAAATCATGAACCTGATCGATTCTCATAACTTAGAGCGGGATGCGGGCGGAAAACCGCTCCACACTTTTCCTCATCCCGCACTAAATGCTGGACAGCGCCAGCCCCGGCGCGCCAAATCCGCGCCCTGACAAACCCGAAAGGAAGAGAACGTGAGCGTTGTGCCTGCCGATGCGCTGAAGGAACTTGCCCCGACCGGAAAAATCCGCGCCGCCATCAACCTTGGCAATCCCGTGCTGGCGCAAGGGACGATGCAGGCACCATCCGGCGTCACCGTCGATCTCGCGCGCGAGCTCGCCAGGCGCGCCGGCGTGCCGCTCGAACTCGTGCCGTTCGACGCTGCCGGCAAGGTCTTCGAAGCGCTCAAGGCCGGCGCTTGGGATATCGCCTTTCTCGCGATCGAGCCCGTCCGCGCCGCCGAGATCGCTTTCACCTCACCCTACGTGTTGATCGAGGGCGTCTATCTGGTGCCGCAGGATTCGCCGCTGAAGACGCCCGCCGATGTCGATCGCGAAGGCATCCGCATCGGCGTGAGCAAAGGCGCGGCCTACACGCTGTTCCTCACGCGCACGCTGAAAGCGGCGAAGCTCGTGATCGAGGAGGACGGCGTCGAGGCGTTCCGCGCGCAGAAGCTCGATGCCGCCGCCGGCGTGCGCCAGCCGATCGCCGGCTACGCCAAAGCCCACCCCGACGTGCGCGTGATCCCCGAGCGCTTCATGGAGATTCGCCAAGCCATGGGCGTTCCGCAAGGCCGCAACGCCGCTGCGAAATACCTTCAGACCTTCATCGAGGAGATGAAGGCTTCCGGCTTCGTGGCCGAGGGGCTCAAGCGCAGCGGCCAGGGCGACGCGACGGTCGCGCCCGCGGCTGGTTGACGCTGATATCTCGGCAAAGAAAAAGGCCCGCCGCAGCGGGCCTTTTTTATTCCACCTGACGCAGCTCAGTAACGGCGATGATGCCGGGCATGATGGCGGCGGTGCGCGCGATGATGACGATACGCATGATGCCTGCGCGCACGATGACGATGCACGCGCGGGTGCACATAGACCTGTCCGCCGCCGTAATACTGGCGATCCGACGCGTAATAGGCTTGCTGGTTCACACCGAGCACGCCTTCGACGCCGCCGACGACACCACCGACCGCGCCGCCGACAACCGCGCCGACGGGGCCCGCAATGCGGCCGCCTTCATTGAATCCATGGGCGATGCCGCCTGGCACACCCTGGGCTTGCGCCGCGATCGGAGCCGCCAACGCCGCGAGCAATGCGCCCGCAAACACAAATCGAAAATTCACTGCACGACCCTTCATGAACTTGGGAGGAGGTGCGCACTTGCCGCGTGAAAAGCGGCCATAAGACGACAAAGATGAGGCGGCGGGCACGACCGTACCGATGTGTGTCGGGAAAGAGACAAGCGCCGCAACGGCATCGTCCTGTCGGGCTACCGTCCCTTCTTCTTCCAGCCACCGCGCATGCCCGGACGGCCCAACGTCGAGCGCGACGGGCGCGACGGGATCGATTCCGTACCGGGCCCCATTTCGTCGAGATTCGGCTTGCGCGGCCCACGTGATTCTTGCCGGCCGCGCGGCAGCGGCGCCGGCGCGCGAATCCCGCCGGTTCCGCGTCCGGCGCTCGGAATGCGCTTCACGGTCGGATCGTCGATGACCGCGAGTTCGGCCGCACGCAGACGCTTGAGCTCGTCGCGCAGGCGCGCCGCTTCCTCGAAGTTCAGATCGGCCGCGGCCTCACGCATCTGCTTCTCGAGGTCGGCGATCACCGCCTCGAAGTTATGGCCGATGGTCGCGACGTCGTCGTCGCCGATGCCGGCCAGCCCGCCCTCGGTCGAGACCAGGACGTGGTCGCGCTCATACACGCTCGACATGATGTCGCCGATCGACTTCTTCACCGATTCTGGCGTGATGCCGTGCTCGGCGTTGTAGGCCTGCTGCTTCTCGCGACGGCGCTCCGTCTCCTCCATCGCGCGTTGCATCGAGCCGGTGACCGTGTCGGCGTAGAGGATCACCTTACCGTCGACGTTGCGCGCGGCGCGGCCGATGGTCTGGATCAGCGACGTCTCGCTGCGCAGAAAGCCCTCCTTGTCCGCGTCGAGGATCGCGACCAGAGCGCATTCCGGGATGTCGAGCCCCTCGCGCAGCAGGTTGATGCCGACGAGCACGTCGAACGCGCCGAGCCGCAGGTCGCGGATGATCTCGATGCGCTCCAGCGTGTCGATGTCGGAATGCATGTAGCGTACGCGGACGCCCTGCTCGTGCAGGTATTCCGTCAGGTCCTCGGCCATGCGCTTGGTCAGCACGGTGACGAGGCTGCGATAGCCCTTCGCGGCGACCTGTCGAATTTCACCGACGAGATCGTCGACCTGCGTGCGCGCCGGGCGCACGTCGACCGGCGGATCGATCAACCCGGTCGGGCGGATCACCTGCTCGGCGAACACGCCGCCGCTCTCGTTGATCTCCCATCCGCCAGGAGTCGCGGACACGCATGTGGTCTGCGGCCGCATCGCGTCCCACTCCTCGAAGCGCAGCGGCCGGTTGTCCATGCAGGAAGGCAGACGGAAGCCGTACTCTGCAAGCGTCGCTTTGCGGCGGAAGTCGCCGCGATACATGCCGCCGATCTGCGGCACGGTGACGTGGCTCTCGTCGACGAAGACCAATGCGTTGTCCGGAACATATTCGAACAGGGTCGGCGGCGGCTCGCCGGGCTTCCTGCCGGTGAGGTAGCGCGAATAGTTCTCGATGCCGGCGCAGCTTCCGGTCGCCTCCATCATCTCGAGGTCGAACAGCGTGCGCTGCTCCAGCCGCTGCGCCTCGAGCAGGCGTCCGGCCGCATTGAGCTGCGCCAGGCGCCCGCGCAGCTCCTCCTTGATCGACGCCATCGCCTGGATCAACGTCGGGCGCGGCGTGACGTAGTGCGAGTTCGCATAGACCTTGATGAAGCGCAGCTCGTCGGACTTGCGCCCGGTGAGCGGGTCGAACTCCTCGATCGATTCCACCTCGTCGCCGAACAGGTTCACGCGCCACGCGCGATCCTCGTAGTGCGCCGGGAAGATATCGACGGTGTCGCCGCGCACGCGGAAGGTGCCGCGCGAGAAGTCGCCGGCCGTGCGCTTGTATTGCAGCGCGACAAGGTCGGCGATGAGCTGGCGCTGGTCGATGCGCTCGCCCTTCTTCAGCGCGAAGGTCATCGCCGAATAGGTCTCGACCGAGCCGATACCGTAGATGCACGACACCGACGCGACGATCACCACGTCGTCGCGCTCAAGCAATGCGCGCGTCGCGGCGTGGCGCATGCGGTCGATCTGCTCGTTGATCGAAGATTCCTTTTCGATATAGGTGTCGGTGCGCGGAACATAGGCTTCCGGCTGGTAGTAGTCGTAGTACGACACGAAATATTCGACGGCGTTGTCGGGAAAGAACGCCTTGAACTCGCCGTAGAGCTGCGCCGCCAGCGTCTTGTTCGGGGCGAGGATCAGCGCCGGGCGCTGCGTCGCCTCGATCACCTTCGCCATGGTGAAGGTCTTGCCGGAGCCGGTGACGCCGAGCAGCACCTGCGTGCGGTCGTGCCGCTTCACGCCCTCGACGAGATCGTCGATCGCCTGCGGCTGGTCGCCCTTCGGCTCGAAATCCGACTTGATGACGAGGCGGACGCCGCCCTCGCTTTTCTCCGGGCGCGGCGGACGATGCGGCGTCCAGACTTTGTCCGCTTCGGCGAATTCGGCGCGGCCTTCGCGCAAGAGCGTGTCGAGCGCGGCCTGGCTGGCGATGCCGGCGATCGGCCCGCCGATATCCTGCGAGCGCTTGCGCCGTACCGTCGGTCCGGGCGCGATGGTGCTGCCGGGGAAGGCGCCGGGAGTCGCGGGCGCGTCATGGGAACCGGATGCGGGCGCATCGTCCTCGATGCCCCATTGCCGCGCCAGATCGGGATCGAGCGGGCCCACCCCGCCCGTCCGGTCCGAGAGCGGCCGCACCAGCGGACCAAATCCGGACGAGCGGGCGCCTCGCCGTCCGTCCCTTCCCGCCTCATCCGGATGGAAAGGCTCACGCGCCGTGTATCCGCGCTGTGGCGCTTCGCTGAATTCGCCGGAGGACTGCCGCGCTTTATGCGCATCGGAAAAATCGGCGCGGCGATCGAAGGAATTGTCCGCCGGCGGCTTCAGCCGCGACTTCCCCTTCGCGGCGGCGTCGGAGGCCGGCGCGCTTTGACCGGTCTGCGAGCCGACGCCGGCCGTGCCCCGGCCGATACCAGGATTGAGAAGTTCGGCGAGGGCCGGAGCGAGAGGCGGAAGGTGCTCGCGGGCCGCCTTGGCGCGCGTCGGCTTGGCGGGGTCGCGCGGCTTCTTGGGGAGTTTCGACATCCCCCGGAATATGGGAGAGACGGGCGGCGCAGAAAAGACCGCCAGGCCGCTCATGCCCAGGCTATTTCAAGGGAACGGAGCCCCCGCCGCGGCGTCGTTTCCGCTTGTTCCGACGGATGCGCCATGATGGAATGGACGTACGACAATGGGACACGGGGAAGCGTGTGCGCGCGGTGAGACGAGCGAGCGTGACGGGCCGATCCCGCGCGGGCAAGCTGGCGGGATTGGGACTTGCGGTATTTTCGCTCGCGGCATTCTCGCTGAGCGGATGGGCGAGCCCCGCCTCGGCGACCGTCCGCATCGAGGCGAGCGCCGGCGGCCGGATCGGCGACTACCTCGCGCTGTTTGCGGCCGTGCGACAATCCGGCGAGAACGTGGTTATCGACGGGCCGTGCCTCTCCGCCTGCACGCTTGTCCTCAGCGTGGTCCCGCGCAGCCGCATTTGCGTGACGCGGCGCGCGATCCTCGGCTTTCACGCGGCCTGGACTCCGGGCCGGCGTGGAAAGGAAATCACACATGTGGGTGGCACGCGCCTGATGTATGCGACCTATCCCGGACCGGTGAAGGCTTGGATCCGCCGCCACGGCGGCCTGACGCGCAAAACGCTGCTGCTTCACGGCAGCGAGTTGAACGCGCTGTACCGGTCCTGCGGCGGACGCTCGGCGCGTTCGCGCTGAGCGAGCGGGTCTGTTCGGACCAATGCGACGCGGCTCCGGCTGGCTCTAGATCACGATGATTTTGGATCGAATCGATCCAAAATCATGAACGTGATCGATTCTCATAACTTGGAGCGGGATGCGGGTGGAAAACCGCTCCACACTTTTCCTCATCCCGCTCTAGAAGCCTTTCACTGAGAGCTGCGTATGTTCGACGGCCGGCG
>JBDHSU010000182.1:0-6003 GCA_039808325.1 Variibacter sp.
GCCGGGCGTTGGGCCGGCCGCTGCTGCCGCTGGGGCTGCTGCGCCAGCGCCGGCGGCGACGCGAGCAAAATGGCGGCGCCGACGGCAGCGACTAGACCGAGCGCGCGGCCTACCGACCGTTCCGGCACGGTCCTTGATCCGAATGTCATGAAGCTCGTCCTCTTACTCGCCGCGGGCGATTGTGTTGGCTGCCAGCGTGGCCCACCAGGGCGCGCTGTCTCTTCGTCAAATGCGGCGGCAGCGTGACACTTCTCCCCACCGGCCGCAATCGTCCGCAGGCGCTATAGCGGCGCGCCAAGCGTGCGGACGACCCGTGTGCTAGACTGATTGTGCTAGACGAATCAACACGAAACACGCGCGGTGAGGTCTTTTTCCGAGGTGCATCCGCTTTTCGGTTTCACCGTACGGCGCCTGCTCCGGGTTGTCCCGCTGGCCGCACCGCTGGCGATCATGCTCGTCGCGCCGGCAGCTTATCCGGCCACCGTCACGCGCCACGCCATCGCGATGCATGGGGAACCGGCGCTCCCCGCCGGGTTCACGCACTTTTCCTACGTCAATGCCGCGGCGCCCAAGGGCGGACGGCTGGTGAACGGCGTGCTCGGCACCTTCGACAGCCTCAATCCGTTCATCGTGATGGGGCTCGCCCTGCCCGACATCCGCGGCTACGTCGTCGAGAGCCTGATGACCCGCGGCTATGACGAGCCCTTCACGCTCTACGGCTTGCTTGCCCGCACGATCACGACCGACGACGCGCGCAGCTTCGCCACCTTCACGCTCGACCCGAACGCGCGCTTCTCCGACGGAGCGCCGGTGACGCCGGAGGATGTGATCTTCTCGTGGGAGCTCCTGCGCGACCACGGGCGGCCGAGCCACCGCACCTACTATTCGAAGGTGACGAAGGCGGAGAAAGTCGGTGACCGTGGCGTGCGCTTCGACCTTTCCACGGCGGACGATCGCGAACTGCCGCTGATCCTGGCGTTGATGCCGATCCTGGCAAAGCACGCGACGAACGCGGCGACGTTCGAGCAGACGTCGCTGACGTCGCCGCTCGGAAGCGGCCCCTACGTTGTGAGCGAGGTCAGTCCGGGCGAGCGCGTGGTGTTCAAACGCAACCCCGACTACTGGGGGCGCGACCTCGGCGTCAATAAGGGGCAATGGAACTTCGACGAGATCCGCTACGATTTCTATCGCGACGGCGCGAGCCACTTCGAGGCTTTCAAGCGCGGCCTCTACGACGTTCGCATCGAGACCGACCCGGCGCGCTGGGAGACGGGTTACGATATTCCGGCGGTGCGCGAGAAGCGCATCGTCAAGGATACGATCGCCACGGGCGAGCCTGCCGGCATGTCCGGCTTCGTCTTCAATACACGCCGCGCGCTGTTCGCGGATCCGCGCGTGCGCCGCGCGCTCGGCATGCTGTTCGACTTCACCTGGGTCAATCGCAATTTCTATTTCGGCGACGGCGTGCGCACCGCAGGATATTTCGACGGATCGGAGCTCTCCGCTTACCATCGCCCGGCGGATGCCCGCGAACGCGCATTGCTCGCGCCATTTCCCGGCGTCGTGCCGCGCGCCGTTCTTGAGGGAACATGGTCGCCGCCGAGCGCGGACGGCACCGGCCGGGACCGGTCGGCGCTACGCAACGCGCTCGCCCTTCTCGGCCAGGCCGGCTGGCGGCTCGCCGGCACGCATCTTGTGAACCGCAAATCCGGCGAGCGGTTCTCGTTCGAAATCCTGGTGACGACGCGCGAGCAGGAACGCCTCGCGCTCGCTTACGGACGCGACCTCAAGCGCGCCGGCATCGACGCCAGGCCGCGCATGGTCGATGCCGTGCAATACGACCGCCGCCGGCAGACGTTCGACTTCGACATGATCCAGTACCATTGGGTGCAGTCGCTCTCGCCAGGCAACGAACAGTCGTTTTATTGGGGAGCGGCCGCGGCCGACCAGAACGGCAGCCGCAACTATATGGGCGTGAAAAGCCCCGCCATCGATGCCATGATCGAGGCGATGCTGGCGGCGCGTGAACGCTCCGATTTCGTCTCGGCGGTGCGTGCGCTCGACCGCGTGCTGATGGCGGGGTTTTACGTGATGCCGCTCTTTCATCTGCCGGATCAGTGGGTCGCGCGATGGGCCGCCATCCGACGGCCGGCAAAGACCTCGGTTCACGGCATCCTTCCGGAAACCTGGTGGCGCGCTCCGGAGGCCCGATGAGCGGCCTCGATACCGACACGCATGACGCGACGGGCATGAGCGGCGTGCGCCTCGACGCGATCTTCGGCCGCAACGCCGCGCGCCGGCCGGACGCCCTCGCGCTCGCCGATCAGCCGAACCGCGCGGTCGTCACGGATGGCGCGCCGCGCAAGCTCACCTATGCCGACGCCGAACGCGCGATCGCGCGCCTTGCCGTGATGCTCCGTCAACTCGGCCTGCCGCCGCGCGCCGTCGTCGCTCTACAATTGCCCAACACCGTGGAGGCCGTGATCGCCCTGCTCGCCGTGCTCCGCGCGGGCTTCGCGGCCGCGCCGTTGCCGCTTCTCTGGCGCCGCGCCGAAGGCGCGGCGGCGATGACGCAGGTGAGCGCGCGCGCCATCATCACGAGCGGCCGCATCGGAGAAGCGGACCACGGCGCCATCGCGCTGCAGATGGCCGCCGACGTTTTCAGCGTCCGTTATGTCTGCGGCTTCGGAACGGCATCGGACGGCATCGTTCCGCTGGACGACATCTTCTCACATTCCGGCGGGGGGAGCGGCGACGTCGAAACCCCTCCAACGCACGAGGATGCGGCACTCGCGGCGGTGACCTTCGACACGGCGACAGGCCGCGCCACGGCGCGCGGCCATACGGCCCTGCTGGTAGGCGGCCTCACGAGCGTGCTCGAAGCGGACCTGCCGCGCCACGCGCGGATCATCAATACCATGCTGCCGTCAACGTTCGCCACGCTCGCGACAGCCGTCGTTCCATGGATCCTGACCGGCGGGACACTCTCGCTGCATCATCCCTTCGACGCCCCGGCGCTCGCCGAACAGATGCGCGAAGGCGCCGACGCCATCGTCGTTCCCGCACCCCTGGCCGCGCGGTTCAACGCGCCCTTCGGCGCCTCTCGCCTCGTCGTCATCTGGCGCGATCCGCAACGCCACGCGCAGGCCGCGCCCTCGCCGCACGGCATGGCTCTCGTCGACATCCTGGCGTTCGGGGAGACCGGCATCATCGCGGCGCGGCGCAATGAGGACGGCCGCCCGGCGCGCATCGCGACCGGCCCGCGCTTCGCCCCGCACGGCGCCTCCGACGCTCCGATGGTCATGCGGATCGCGCGCACGGTGCGAGGAACGCTTGCGCTTGGCGGACCGATGCTTCCCGTTCCCTTGCCGGAAACGGGAGAGCGCTCCACGGGGACGGGAGAGCCGCAGGACACCGGCTATCCCTGCCGTGTCGATCCAAACGACGGCGCATTGACAGTCACCGGCACGCCCGCGGGCCTCGTCAATGTCGGCGGCTACTGCTTCGTGATGTCGGCGCTGCACGAGAGCACGGCACGCGTCGATGCTGGGTCCGTGCTGGCCGCCCTGCCCGATCCGCTCGCTGGCCAAAAGCTCGCTGGCGCGGTCGGCGACCCCGCCGCGATGCGGCACGCACTGGCGGTGCTCGGGGTCAATCCCCTGGTCGCCAACGCTTTCCGCGATCCGCGCCGCGATCCGCTGGATACGCCCGTCGCCTGAGGCGCGGCGTTGCCGCCGCCGGCCGATGCGCCTATGTGAAGGGCCTGTCAGGAGGCTCAGCCATGACCGATGCCCGCTCCGACCGCCCGCGCGTCACCGTCGATGTCGTTTCCGACGTCGTTTGCCCCTGGTGCTTCATCGGCAAGCGGCGGCTGGAAAAGGCCATCGCGCTGCGCCCCGACCTCGACGTCACGGTGCGCTGGAACCCGTTCTTCCTCAATCCCTGGGTCGCGCGCGACGGCATCAGCCGGGAAGAATATCTGACGACGAAATTCGGCTCGGTCGACCGCTACAAGGACATCGCGCAACGCATCGTCGGCACCGCGGCCGAGGAAGGGCTCGTCTATCATCCCGACAAGATCGCGCGGCAGCCGAACACGCTCGACTGCCATCGGCTCATCCTCTGGGCCGGCGAGAACGGCGCCGCCGGCCGCATGAAGCAGCGCCTGATGGACCTCTACTTCACCGAGGGCGGCGATCTCACCGACCGCGAGGTGCTGGTGCGCGCGGCTGCGGACTGTGGGATGGACGCCGAAAGGACCCGCGCACGGCTCGCTTCGGACGAAGACGTCGACACCGTCTCGGCGCAGGCGAAGCGGGCGAGCGATGCCGGCATCGACGGCGTGCCGTGCTTCATCCTCGATGGCCGCTTCGCGGTCTCCGGCGCGCAGTCGCCGGACTATCTCGCCGACGCCATGGGCCGCGCGGTGGCGCAGCGGAACACGCCGGACACGGCGCTCGCGTAATTTATGCGAGCGTCAGATCGCAGAAGGCGAAGCCGTCGCGGCTCACGACCTCGCCGGTTGCGACCGCAAGCGGCCGTGCCATCATCGGCCCGGCGGTGACGCAGGTGTGGAACTCGCCGTTCTCGCCGCAGGGATCGACGCCCTCCGGCAAATCCGCCAGCAGCGCCGCATCGAATGTCCGGCCAGCAAACGACGCCGAGAGCTTGGCGAGATCGACCGTTACCAAGGTCGCCTTGAGCCCGTTCGCGATCATCTCGCGCGCGAGCGCCGGCGTCGGCTCATCCCAGAGCGGGAACAGCGGCGTGATCCCCGTGTCCGCCAGCATCCGCTCGCGATAGGCGCGAACGTCACGCAGGAACAGATCGCCGAAGACGATGTGGGTCACGCCCGCGCGTTTCGCGCGCACGGTCGCCTCCGCCATCGCCGCCTCGTAGACCACGTTCGGACATGGATACGGAATCGGGATGATCCAAGGCGCCAGCCCAGCCGCCGCAAGCTGCGCGCGCAGGACCTCCTCGCGTACGCCATGCATCGAGACGCGCTTGAAGGCGTCGGTGACGGTCGTCAGCGCGCCGACGACTTCGACATCGCCGGCGCGGCGCACGCGGTCGAGCGCAAAGGCGCAATCCTTGCCGCTCGACCATGCGACGAGCGCCTTTATCGGCATGGATGCCTCACGCCGCCTCTCACGCCGCCTTGGCCCGTTCCGCGATGGCGACCAGGCGGCGCAGGATGTCCGTCGTTCCCTTCAGACGTTCCTCCGGCCTCTCCCAGTCGTCGAGGAACACCACCTTCATGTCGGGACGCACTTTCGCCCCTGGGCCCTGCTCGCGGATGAATCCGACAAGTCCCATCGGATCGGCGAACGCGTCGTCGCGGAAGGAGAGCACCGCGCCCTTCGGGCCGGTGTCGACCTTCTCGACATTGGCACGGCGGCACAGCGCCTTGATGGTCACGATCTGCAGAAGATGCTCGACCTCCTGCGGCAGCGGGCCGAACCGATCGACCAGTTCCGCCGCCACGCTCTCAATCTCCTGCTCGTCCTCGAGGTCGGCAAGACGCCGATAGAGCGATAGCCGCACCGAGAGGTCCGCGACGTAATCGTCCGGAATGAGCACCGGCGTGCCGATGGTGATCTGCGGCGACCACTTGTCGGCGGCAGGCTCGGAAAGCCCGGCCTTGAGACTCATCACCGCCTCCTCCAGCATCTGCTGATAAAGCTCGAAGCCCACCTCCTTGATGTGGCCGGACTGCTCCTCGCCGAGAAGGTTGCCGGCGCCGCGGATGTCGAGATCGTGCGAGGCGAGTTGGAAGCCGGCGCCGAGCGTGTCGAGCGATTGCAGCACCTGCAGCCGCTTCTCCGCTTGCGGCGTGATCTTCTTCTCGGTCGGCAGCGTCAGCAGCGCGTAGGCGCGCACCTTCGAGCGCCCGACGCGGCCGCGCAACTGATAGAGCTGCGCCAGGCCGAAGCGGTCGGCGCGATGCACGATCAGCGTGTTGGCGGTCGGGATGTCGAGGCCCGACTCCACGATGGTCGT
>JBDHSU010000183.1:0-5927 GCA_039808325.1 Variibacter sp.
TTCTGCGGGTCGGGATACTGCGGCGCCTGCGCAATCGGGCGAGCGCGCCAGCTATCGGGCGTCCAACGTTCGGGCATCGTCCTCACTCCAATTTCCCGGCCGAACATACCATGCGTGTCAAGCCAGACGGCCGCCGGCCCCGGTTCGGGACGGCGGCTCGCCTTAGCATCGGCCGAAATAGGCCCTTCGCATATAATGAAGCGAGGCCGGGGGGAAGCGGGAAAACTATTCGGCGGCCGCCGCCGAGCGGACATGGGTGCGGGTCACCTCGCGCATCGTGACCAGTTCCTCCGCCATTGTCGGGTGGACGGCCACGGTGGCGTCGAAATCCGCCTTGGTCGCCCGCATTTTGACGGCGATCCCGAGAACCTGGGCGAGTTCGCCGGCATCGGGGCCGGCGATATGGCAGCCGACGACGCGATCCGTGGCGCCGTCGACCACGAGCTTCATGAGCACGCGGGTCTCCCGCCCGGACAGCGTCGCCTTCATCGGCCGGAACGACGTTTCGTAAACCCGGACAGTTCCGAGCGTTTCCATGGCATGAGCTTCCGTCAACCCGACGACGCCGAGCTCAGGCTCCGAGAAGACGGCGGTGGCGACATCGGCATGGTCGACCTGCGTGGGCTTGCCGCCGAAGACGCTGTCGGCGAAGGCATGCCCCTCGCGGATGGCGACCGGTGTCAGATTCACGCGATTGGTGACGTCGCCGACCGCATAGATGTTCGGGACGTTCGTCTGCGAAAACGCATCGACCACGACCGCCCCGATCGGCGTGGTCTCGACGCCGACGCCTTCCAAACCGAGGCCGGCCGTATTCGGGCGGCGGCCGATCGCGAACATCACCGTATCGACCTCGACGCCGATCGCCCGCCCCTCCGAGTCGTCGAGCGAGACCGAGTAGCCGTTGGCTCCCTTCTCGATGCGGCTGACCACGCGGCAGCACTCGAACCTGATCCCGCGGTGCTCCATTTCTTTCCGCAAATGGTCTCTCAAGCTGTCGTCGAAGCCGCGAAGAACGTTCTCGCCGCGATAGACCACGGTGACTTCGCTGCCGAGGCCGGCGAAGATGCACGCGAACTCGACCGCGATATAGCCGCCGCCCTGCACCAGGACGCGGCGCGGCAGTTGCGGAAGGTGGAACGCCTCGTTCGATGAGATGGCATACTCGATGCCGGGAATGGTCGCGCCATGAAACGGCGCGCCGCCCGTCGCGATCAGGATATGCCCGGCGCGAAAGCGCTCGCCCGTCGCGGGCATCACGACCGTATGCGCATCCTCGATAACGGCACGCCCGTCATGGATGGCGACGCCCGCCTTTTGCAGGTTGCGCGTATACGCCCCCTCCAGCCGGTCGATCTCGCGATCCTTGTTGGCGATCAGGGTTGGCCAGTCGAACGAGGTCTGCGGGACCGCCCAGCCGAATCCGGCCGCATCCTCGAACTCCTGCGAGAACCGCGACGCGTAGACCAGCAGCTTCTTCGGCACGCAGCCGCGGATCACGCATGTTCCGCCGACGCGATACTCTTCCGCGATCGCCACTTTCGCGCCGTAGCCCGCGGCGATGCGCGCGGCGCGCACGCCCCCCGAGCCGGCGCCGATAACGAAAAGATCGACCTCGGAGACACGCATGATCGCGCCTTAGAGCGTGTGGCCTCGTTTCTTCATCTCGGCGCGCATCTTGGTCAGGACTTCTTGCGAGAACTGGTCGGCCCAGGTCTGGATATTCGTCATGCCCTGCTCGAGCACCTGCGGCTCGACCACGATGAGCTTCTGGCCGAGCGGCGACTTGTAGAACGTCACCGCCTCGCGCAGCTCCTTCTCGGTCATCTTTTCGGCGTAGGTGCGCGCGAGCACATTCTCGACCTCGGCGCGCTTGCCGTCGTATTCCGTGTGCAGGTTCTTCGCGACCTCGTTGAGGTCCTTGCCGAGGCCGGGATTGGTGCGCAGGAACATGTTCTTGGCCGTCTCGATGACGCCCGGCACCACCGGGTCGAACATCGTGGTCGCCCCCTTCGCGGCAATGAGTTCCTTGGCCGCCGCGATCGCTCCGGCGCTCGGCGCGGTCTGCGCCTGAACATTCGCGCCCGCACCGACCGCAACGGCGAACAGCAAAGCGGCGCCGGCGAGACGCGTCAGCGTCGATCGTGACAAAATCGACGAAAGTCCGGTCGCAACCATATTCCGCGAAGGAAACGACATTGAAACACTCCTTGAGAAAGACCGCGACACCCTCAGGTCCGCTCGATTAACTTTATCCCGTCAGGCCCCGCGAGAACGGCCGTATCGGCCATTCCGATGAAAAGCCCGTGCTCGACCACCCCTGGTATCACAGATAGAGCCTGCGCGACCGCCATGGGATCCGGTATCCGCCCCAGCTTCGCGTCAAGAATGAAGTGACCGCCGTCCGTGACGAAAGCATGGCCGTCCTTTCCGCGCCGCAGGATGCACGGCCCCGCGCAATCGACCGCCGCCAATGCCCTCGCGATCGCGATTTGCGTCGCGGCGAGCCCGAACGGCATGACTTCGATCGGCAGAGGAAAGGCGCCGAGAACAGGCACGAGCTTCGATTGATCGGCGATCACGATCATGCGGGCGGAAGCCGCGGCCACGATCTTCTCGCGCAGCAGCGCGCCGCCGCCGCCTTTGATCAGCGTAAGATTCGGCCCGATCTCGTCAGCACCGTCGACGGTAAGATCGAGTTCCGGCGTCTCGTCCAGGGTCGTCAGCGGCACGCCGAGGTCCTCGGCCTGCCGTTTCGTCGCCTCGGACGTCGGCACCCCGACGATGGCGAGGCCCTCGCGCACCCGCTCCGCCAGGAGATCGACGAAATGACGCGCCGTCGACCCCGTCCCGAGGCCGAGCCGCATCCCGGGCCGAACGGCCTCCAGCGCGCGCGCCGCGGCCTGGCGCTTCTCGGCTTCCACGTCCATGACTTCCCTGCCCCAGCGACCGCAACGCTTTAGGAAACCCGGCGCCGCAAGGCAAGGCTCGCGCCTCGACGGGCGCTCCGACCGCAGGGCTTCGGGCACCATCTGCTTGGACGGCATCTTGCGGAAACGCCGATGCGCCGGTAGCGATGGCGGCATGTCACATCCCGTCATCGCCTTCGATCTCGACGGTACCCTCGTCGATACCGCGCCGGACCTCATCGCCACGCTCAACGATCTTCTCGTGGACCATGGCATCCCCGCCGTTGCCTACGACGAAGCCCGCACGATGATCGGCGCCGGTGTCAAAGCACTCATCACGCGCGCGCTGACCGCGCAACAGGTGCGGGCGCCCGCCGCGGACATCGACGCCCTGTTCGCAACTTATATCGAGCGTTACGCCGCTCGCATCGCCGCGCTTTCGCGCCCTTTTCCGGGGCTCGAGCAGGCCCTCGACAGCCTCGCGGCCGAGGGCTACCGCTTCGCCGTCTGCACCAACAAGATCGAGTGGCTCAGCACCCGCTTGCTCGACGCGCTCTCGCTCTCTCCGCGTTTCGACGCGGTCTGCGGGCAAGGCACGTTCGATGTCATGAAGCCGCATCCGGACATGTTCCGCCGCACCATTTTGCAGGCGGGCGGCGATCCGGCGCGCGCGATCATGGTGGGCGACTCCGGCACCGACATCAATACGGCGCGCGCGGCGAACGTACCGGTCATCGCCGTCGATTTCGGCTATACCGACGTTCCCGTCAGTCAGCTCGGCCCGGACCGGATCGTTAGCCGCTTCAGCGACCTTCCTTCAGCGGTCCGCGAGCTGTTGCCGCCGGACGCCACCGCCGCTCCCCGCGAAGCCGCTTCCTGACGCCTTATTGCACGGAAATTCGCGCCCTCTTATGGTGAAAAGAGGGGAGCGGCCGGTCGCCGCCCGTGGGGTATTTGCGTCATGGTTCGGTTGAGCGGCGTGTTGGCGTGCGCGCTGATGTTAGGCGGCTGCGCCTCGTCACCGGTATCGTCCTGGATGCCCGGCATGGATGTGTTCAAAGGCGGAGGCGGCGCAGCCGAGCTTCGCTTGGACTCCGAGCCGCCGGGCGCCGAGGCACGCGTTGGCAGCGGGCAGGCCTGCCGCACCCCATGCTCGCTCTCCGTGCCCGCGGCCGACACCAGCGTCACGTTCAGCGCGCAAGGCTTTCTGCCGGTGTCGGTCCCGGTGCGGGTCCTGCTGCCGGGCGATCCGCGGACGGATCCGAATGCGGTGACGGGGGTCACCTTCGATCCCAATCCGGTCTCGGTCATGCTGGAGCCGGCCCCGCCTCCGCCGCCCCCGCCGAAGAAGCACAAGCGCGCCAAGCGCCGTCCACCTCCACCGCCCCCGCCGGCCGCGCAACCGACGGCACCTTCGCCGGCAACGATGCAGCCGCCGTTGCAGCCAACGCTGCAGCCGCCTCCACCACCGCCGCCAGGCTCGCCCGGTTAAGGGGCATTCTTGACGTTTGCGGAACCGGAACGGCTGCCTCGGCTTGACACCTCAAGCGCGACCGACCATTACAGCGCCCACCTGATCGGCCCGGGCGCTTAGCTCAGCGGGAGAGCGTTCCCTTCACACGGGAGAGGTCGTAGGTTCAATCCCTACAGCGCCCACCATCTTCTCCCATCCAAAATCAAGCATCGGCCTTTCGTCGTTCCGCTACGTGGGGCGACGCTCCACCGCCGCCCGCCGAGCATCTGCGCCCGCCGAGCGTCTGCGCCTGCCGCGGCGCTCGCTTTGCAGCGAAGCCTTCGACTGCTTCCCGTGCGCGGGAGCCCTCAGGCCATCACCTTCCCCGATCCTTCACGCGCCCCACGGGACGGGAGGAGCCATCGCGTCGTCATGATAAATTCATTGACTTAGTCAAACAATTCAGTTGACATAATTCCAACCTGTAAATCATGGGTGCATTCATGACCAGAGTGTCGTCAGCTCTCGAGGAGCGCATCGCCGCCGTGCGGCGCTTCACCCGCTTCTACTCCCGCCACCTCGGCCTGCTGCAGGAAGAGCTCCTGACGAGCGGCTTTTCGCTCACCGAGGGGCGCGTGTTGTACGAACTGGCGCATCGCGATCCGACCACGGCGACAGCGCTCGCCGCCGATCTCAATCTCGACGCAGGCTACCTGAGCCGCATCTTGCGCCGCTTCGGCGAGGCCAAGCTGATCAGCAAGAAAAACGCCGCCGGCGACGCCCGGCAAAGCCTGATTGCCATCACCGCGAAGGGGCGGAAAGCGTTCGCGCCGCTGAACGAAAGCTCCCGCAAGCAGGTCGCGGCAATGCTGGAGGCTCTCAGTCTCGACGAACAGGCGCGCCTCGCCGCCGCGATGGCGACGGTAGAAGGGCTGCTGCAACCGGCGGACGGCGCGCGTACGCCGGTACTTCTCCTGAGGCCGCATCGCCCTGGCGACATGGGATGGGTGACGTCGCTCAACGCCGCCCTCTACGCCCAGGAACATGGGTGGGACATCAGCTACGAATCCCTGGTTGCGAAAATCACGGCCGAATTCATCGACAACTTCGATCCGCGAAAGGAAGCCTGCTGGATCGCGGAAATGGACGGCCAGCGCGTCGGGTCCGTATTCGTGGTCAGAAAGACCGATACGATCGCGAAACTGCGCCTCCTCCTCGTCGATCCGAAGGCGCGCGGCCTTGGCCTCGGCGGCCGTTTCGTCGACGAGTGTCTGCGGTTCGCGAAAGGCGCCGGCTACAAGCGCATGACGCTGTGGACACAAAGCTCGCTCGTCGTTGCGCGCCGCATCTACGCCAAGGCCGGCTTTGAATGCGTTGCGGAGGAACCGCATCATTCTTTCGGCGTCGACCTCATCGGCGAGACTTGGGAACGCGATTTATAACGCGGCCACCGTGCTCAGCAGCCTCCGTTGGCGTACACGCATGGCCGGGACCCGTCTGGCGCTTCTTTCCGCCGCCGCGACCGGCGTCCAGGTCGGCACCGCGATCACCGCGACCCGGTTCGT
>JBDHSU010000184.1:0-5921 GCA_039808325.1 Variibacter sp.
GCCGACGCAAGCGTGACGCGGCCGTTCGGCGCATGCGCGGAGGCGACGATTCCGGATCGGGGCGGCTCAGTCGGCGAGAATATCGTGGACGTCGAGCGGCGAGGAGGCGCAGCCGACCCATTCCGCACGGGCGGCGGCCCGGCGCCGGCCGCGCTCGTCGAGCGGCAGGCGCAGGCGCTCGAGCAGGGCGCGCACTTCCTGGCGCGCCGCGACGTGCGAAAGGCTCGGCTTGGCACCGAGCGTCGTTTGCGTGATCTCGTCGAGGGCGGTGAGGCCGCGGGGGAAGAACTCGCGGTAGACGACGCGCTCGGAGAAACCGTCGGCGAGCCGGAACGCCATCTGGCGGGACAACTCGCTCAGGCTCTCCGCCATCATCTGCTTGTTGCGCGAGCCGATGGCGGTCAGGCGATTGCGCAGGATCACCCAATCGGTGAGGCCGCCGTCGACGAGCCGGCGCTGGCGGCGCGCCTCGCGCACCATCTCGGCATAGTGGCTGACGCCGGTCACGGCGAAGGTCTCGGGATCGACGCTCGCGAGCACGTCGAAATCCACGAAGCTGTCGTTGAGCGGGGTAACGAGCGTATCCGCCAGGGAGTGTGCCAGCCGCATCAGGTCGTCGTCGCTTCCCGGCGTGTCGATCACGACGAAGTCGTGGTCGTGCTCGATGCTGCAGATCGCTCGATTGAACGCCGAGAAGGCGGCCGTTGCGTCGCCGCCATCATGTGCGGCGCCGGCATGCGCGATGTGATGGTGCGTTGGAATCTCCAGACGCAGGCCGGTGCGCTTCGACCAGGCGCGCCGGTTCTCGATATAGTGGGTGAGGCTTTTCTGGCGGCTGTCGAGGTCGATCGTGGCGACGCGCTGGCCGCCTTTCAGGAGCGCGACGGCAACATGCATGCTCGTCGTGGATTTACCCGAGCCGCCTTTTTCGTTGCCGACGACGATGACGTGAGCGGACTTTGGTACGCCGACCACGGACTCAATCAACATGACGCCGATCCCGTGACGGCTTTCATCTTCGGAGCGGAACGCGATGCGGTCAAGACGGGAGCGCCATGCAAAGCAAAATTTGGTTACGAGCGCGCGCCTCTGCTATGCGCATGCCCGCTACACCGGGCGCGCCCGTGTCTGGCATCGTCGCCACCTCGCAGAGAGATTGAGCGGCAGCGTTTAAACGGAGGGTTTTGGGATGTGGCGTTCGCTACGATGGGTCGCGCTGGCGGCGGTGTTCCATGTGACGCCGGCCGCCGCCGATACGCTGCGCGTCGGGCTCTTTGCCGATCCGGCGACGCTCGACCCTGCGCAGAGCGCGAGCTTCGTCGATCGCGAAGTGTTCTCCGCGCCTTGCGACAAGCTGCTCGATCTCGACACGAAGCTGCAATACGTGCCGCAACTGGCGACGGAATGGTCGTGGTCGCCCGATGCGCTGTCGTTGACGCTGAAGCTGCGGCCGAACGTCGTCTTCCACGACGGCGAACCGCTCGACGCCGCGGCGGTGAAATTCAATATCGAGCGCGAAAAGACCGCCTCCTATTCGCGTCGCAAGTCCGAGCTCAAGCCCGTCAAGGACGTCGTCGTCGTCGATCCGCTGACGGTGCGGCTCGATCTGTCCGAGCCTTATGCGCCGCTCCTGGCGCAGCTCGCCGACCGCGCCGGCATGATGGTCTCGCCGAAGGCGGCGCGGGAACTGGGCGAAAAGCTCGCGACGCGGCCGGTCTGCGCCGGGCCTTACAAGTTCGTCGAATGGGTGCCGCAGGATCGCCTCGTGTTCGAGAAGTTCGACAAATATTGGAACGCGGCGGCGATCCATATCGACCGCGTCAGCTTCCTGCCGGTGCCGGACGATACGGTGCGCCTGGCGAACCTGCGCTCGGGAAGCTTCGAGATCAGCGAACGGGTGGCGCCGACCGACCTTTCGACGGTGCGCGCGGACACGCGCCTGCAGCTTTTCGAGAGCGCATCGGTCGGCTACCGGGTGCTGTCGATCAACACCAATAAGGGGGAGGCGGCCAAGGCGCCGCTCGGCGGCAGCCAAAAGCTGCGCGAGGCGTTCGAATTGTCGCTCGACCGCGAGGCGATCAACCAGGTCGTGTTCGACGGGCTCTTCATTCCCAGCAATCAGCCGGAAGCGCCCGGCTCGACCTACTACGCCAAGGATTTTCCCGTACCGAAGCGCGATCTGGCGAAAGCCAAGGCGCTTGTGGCCGAGGCTGGCAAAGGCCGCGTTCCCGTGACGCTGATGGTCAGCACGGATCCGGTCGACGGGCGCGTGGGCCAGATCATCCAGGCGATGGCCGGGGAGGCGGGCTTCGACGTCAAGCTGATGACCATCGAGTCTGCGACGCTGCTCAGCCACATCAAGGCCGGCACCTATGAGATGGCTCTGCTGATCTGGAGCGGCCGCGCCGACCCCGACGCCAACATCTCGATCTGGGCGGCTTGCGACGGCTTCGTCAATTGGGGCAAGTACTGCGACCCGAAGCTGGACGAACTGCTCCGCGCGGCCCGCTCGACGACCGAGACCGCGAAGCGCGTGAAGCTTTACGCCGACGCCGCGGCGATATATCTCCCGGCGCGCCCCTACCTCTTCCTCTACCATCTCAAATGGTTCTGGGGGACGACCAGGAAGCTCTCCGGCTTCGTCCCACATCCTGACGGGATCATAAGGTTCACCGGCCTCAAGCTCGCGAAGTAAGCTTGCGGCAGTCCAAAATCGGCAACAGGCGCTATCCGCACCGGCATCATCGATCGAACGGACATGACGCATAAACTGATTGTGGTGCGGGATCTCGCGCGTCTTCGCCGGCAGGTTGCGCAGTATCGCAAGGCGGCGGAGGCGGTTGCGCTCGTCCCGACGATGGGCGCGCTGCACGAGGGGCATCTCTCGCTGGTGCGGGCGGCGCGGCGGAAGGCGAAGCGCGTCGTCGTCTCGATCTTCGTCAATCCGACGCAGTTTGCTCCGACCGAGGATTTCAAGAGCTACCCCCGCACGTTCGAGGCGGACGTTGCGGCGTTGCGCGAGGTCGGCGCCGACGTCGTCTGGAACCCGCCGGTCGAGGTGATGTATCCGCGCGACTTCGTCACGCGGATCGTACCGGAGGGCCCGGCGGCGGCCGGGCTCGAGGACGCCTCGCGGCCGCACTTTTTCGGCGGCGTCACGACGATCGTCTGCAAGCTGTTGTTGCAGTGCCTGCCGGACCTCGCGGTGTTCGGCGAGAAGGACTATCAGCAGCTCAAAGTCGTGGCGCAGATGGCGAAGGACCTCAATATTCCGAGCCGGATCGTCGGCGCGCCGACGGTGCGCGAAAAGGACGGCCTGGCGATGTCGTCGCGCAACGCGTACCTCTCGGGGGAGGAGCGGGCGCGCGCGCCGCTGCTGCATCAAGTGCTGCGCGACTGTGCGGCACGCCTCGAAGCGGGCGAGCGCGCGGCCGGTGTGCTCGCGAAGGGCCGCAAGACGATCGCGCGCGGCGGCTTCGTCCTCGACTATCTCGAACTGCGCGACGCGGAGACGCTGGCGCCTCCGGCGGCCGGTGCCGGCGCGCTGCGTCTGCTGGTGGCGGCGAAGCTCGGCAACACCCGGCTGATCGACAACGTCGCGGTGCGGCGCAAGTAACGGGATCAGCGGCCGCGCACGCCGACCTCGGTGCCGATCGAGCCGCCGAAATAGAACGTCGTGTTGCCGGACTTGAACATGCCCGGCTGCTCCTTCTTCTTTTCTTCGGTCGCGGACTCGCGTTTCGGCTTGGCCTTGGGCTGCGCGCACGGATCGTTCGCCGCGGCGAGCGTTCCCGGAACCGGGCGCTTGTCGCTCTTGCAGCCCTGCGCCGCCGCGGCGGCCGGCAGGCCGAGCAGCGCGACGCCGGCGGTCAAAATCACGGCGGTGCGTTTCATCCCGCGATCATAGCCGAAGAGGGGGCCGGCAGCCACTCGGAGCATTTTCGAGCGAAGCGGTTCGCGGCGGACAGGAAGCGTTAAAGCAGGCCGAGCTCGCGCAGTTCCCGCCGCAGCGGTTCCGGCATGCTGCGCGCACCGGGAGCGGAACGGTCGAGATCGGGCGGGGCATCGCGGGCCGTCAGATAGCGCCAGCCCTGGAAGGCGCGGAACGGCCGCGGATCGACGAGGATCAATTTCGGATGCAGCACGAGTTGGCAGCGCCCGATGCCGTCCTTATCGGTAATGGCGCGGATGTCGCGCAGTTTTTGGCGGCACAGGATGGCGCCTTTTATCACCCAATAGAGCGAGCCGCCGTCGAGCAGGTCGTCGGCCCGCTTCGGCATCATCCGGGTGGTGTGAATGTGCTCGGCCGGCTCACCGCGCTTTTTCTTGTCCCTGAGACGCTCGCGGATCCAGCCTTCGAGATCCTTGACGGACTCGCTGCCGACGGAAAGCTTGATGAGATTGAGTGCCATGCCGGGCCGTCGCTCGTGTGCGCCGAAGGCGCGGCCGTTCATTCAGGCTGCTCGATCCGGACGATCGGGCTTCCCTCGGCCAGTTGCTCGCCAACGGCGGCGGAAATTTCCGTGACCGTCCCGTCGAGCGGGGCGGTCAGCGTGTGCTCCATCTTCATCGCTTCTATCACGGCGACGCGGTGTCCTTTCGCCACCGGCGCGCCCTTTTCCACAAACAAAGCCAGAAGCTTGCCATGCATCGGCGCGCGCACGGCGCCGTCGCTGCTCCCGTGGTCCGCATCGACGGCGTGGTCGGCAAGCTGGACGCGCGTCTGGCGGCCGCCCGAGAGGACGTAGACGGCATCCTCGCCGTCGTCCACGAAACGCGCCTCGGCGGCGGCCTGGCCGTCGACGGTGGCGCTGAGCCCATCCTGGCCGTAGGTGACGCGGGCGGTCAGCCGCTCGCCGTCGACAAGGATCGGCACGGGGACGACGCGCGCGCCGCCGAAGTCGAAGGCGTCGTTGATCGCCCAGGGCGAGAGGCCCGCGTCGGCCGCGCCTGCGGTGCGTGCCGTGAGCGCCTCCTGTCCGCGCCGCGCCAGCCGGGCGGCGCCGGCGGCGGCCGCGGCATGGTCGGCCGCGTGCCCGCCCTTGGTCAGGGTCTGCAAATGGCGGTCGATGAAGCCGGTGTCGAACTGTCCGGCGCGGAATTCCTCGGCGCGGCAGAGCGCGGCGAGAAATGCGGCATTGCTGCGCGGGCCGGCGACGACGGTGTGTTCGAGCGCGGTCGCGAGACGGGCGAGCGCTTCCTCGCGCGAGGGCGCGTGCGCGATCACCTTGGCGATCATCGGGTCGTAGAACGGGGAGACCTCGCTGCCCTGGGTGACACCGGTATCGACGCGGATGCCGTCGCCTTGCGGAAGCTCCAGCGCCAGCAGTTTGCCGGTCGAGGGCATGAAATTGCGGTCGGGATCCTCGGCATACAAGCGCGCCTCGACCGCGTGGCCGTCGAGCGGGATGGCGTTTTGCGCAAGCGGCAGCGGTTCGCCCTGCGCGACCTTGAACTGCCAGGCCACGAGATCGAGTCCGGTGATCGCCTCCGTCACCGGATGCTCGACTTGCAGGCGCGTATTCATCTCCATGAACCAGAAGCCGTCGGGGCGCAGCCCGCGCGCGCCGTCGGCGATGAACTCGACCGTCCCGGCGCCGACATAGCCCACCGCCTTGGCCGCTTCCGTCGCGGCGCGGCCCATGGCCTCGCGCACTTCGCGCGTCATGCCCGGCGCGGGGGCCTCTTCGATGACTTTCTGATGCCGCCGCTGCAGCGAGCAGTCACGTTCGTAAAGATGCACGGCATTGCCGTGGCCATCGGCGAAGACCTGCATCTCGATGTGGCGCGGCGAGAGCACGTATTTCTCCACCAGGACGCGCCCGTCCCCGAATGCGGATGTGGCCTCGCGTGACGCTCCTTCCAGCGCGGTCTCGAAATCGGCATGGCGGTCGACGCGGCGCATCCCCTTGCCGCCGCCG
>JBDHSU010000185.1:0-5818 GCA_039808325.1 Variibacter sp.
GATCATCGCCGCGAGGAGATCGCCCGCATGCTCGCCGGCGCCGAGATCACCGAGGAGGCCCGCGCCGCCGCCGAGCGCCTCATCCGCGCCGCTGCGGGGTAAGTTATGGCGCGTGCACGAACAGAGAGCATTCCCGTTGATGACCTGACCGAGGTGCAGGCCGAGGCGGAGCTTGCGCGGCTGGCTGAAGAAATCGCCGCGCACGACGAGCGCTACTATCAAAACGACGCGCCGACCGTGACCGACGCGGAATACGATGCGCTGCGCCGGCGCAACACCGCAATCGAGAAGCGCTTTCCGGCGCTGGTGCGCGAGGATTCGCCGGCCAAGCGCGTCGGCGCCGCGCCGTCCGGAAAATTCAAGAAGGTGCGGCACGCGGTGCCGATGCTCTCGCTCGACAACGCCTTCAGCGATAGCGACGTGACGGAGTTCGTGGCGCGCATCCGCCGCTTCCTCAAGTTGGACGAGAGTGAGGAGACGCTCTTCACCGCCGAGCCGAAGATCGACGGGCTCTCGCTGTCGCTGCGTTACGAGGACGGCGCGCTGGTGCGCGCGGCGACGCGCGGCGACGGCTTCGAGGGCGAGGACGTGACCGCCAACGTCAAGACGCTTGAGGACGTGCCGAAGCATCTCAAGGCGAAAAAACATCCGTCGGTCTGCGAGGTGCGCGGCGAGGTCTACATGACCAAGTCGGCGTTCCTGAAACTGAACGAGCGGCAGGCGGCGGCGGGCAAGCCGACATTCGCCAACCCGCGCAATTCCGCCGCTGGTTCGTTGCGCCAGCTCGACCCCGCGATCACCGCATCGCGGCCGCTCGGCTTCTTCGCTTATGCCTGGGGCGAGATCAAAGACGCGGACATGCCGGCCGATACGCAGTCCGGCATGCTGGAATGGTTCGCGCGGTGCGGCTTCAAGACCAATCCGTTGAGCAAGTCATGCCGCTCGGCGGATGAACTGATCGCGTTCCATCGCGCCACCGAGGAGGAGCGCGCGGGACTCGATTACGACATCGACGGCGTCGTCTATAAAGTCGACCGGCTCGATTGGCAGAAGCGCCTCGGCTTCGTGTCGCGCAGCCCGCGCTGGGCGATCGCGCACAAGTTTGCCGCCGAGCAGGCGCAGACGATCCTGCGCGGCATCGACATCCAGGTGGGCCGCACCGGCGCGCTGACGCCGGTGGCGCGACTCGAACCGGTGACGGTCGGCGGTGTCGTCGTCGTCAACGCGACCTTGCACAACGAGGACTACATCAAGGGCATCGGCTCCGACGGTATGCCGATCCGTGAGGGGCGCGACCTGCGCATCGGCGACACCGTGACGATCCAGCGCGCCGGCGACGTCATTCCGCAGATCGTCGATATCGATCTCGCCAAGCGTCCGAAGGGGGCGAAGGAGTATGAATTCCCGAAGCTCTGCCCGGTGTGCAAGAGCCACGCGGTGCGCGAGGTCAATCCGAAGACCGGCAACCGCGATTCCGTCACGCGTTGCACCGGCGGGCTCATCTGCTCGGCGCAGACGGTCGAGCGGCTGAAGCATTTCGCTTCGCGCAACGCGTTCGATATCGAAGGGTTGGGCGACAAGCAGATCGAACTGTTCCACGCTGAAGGGCTGATCGATTCCCCGGCAGACATCTTCACGCTGCACAAGAAGCTGGAGCGCGTGCGCAAGGCGGTGTTCAAGCAGCGCGAGGCGCAGGCGCAAGAACGTGAGCAGCAGTCCGGCAAGAAGCGCGCGAAGGCGTTGTCAGAGGCCGATCGCAACTTCAAGGACGTCGACAATCTTCTCGCCGCGATCGAGGTGCGGCGCCGCATCGCCTTCGCGCGCTTCATTTACGCGCTCGGCATTCGTCACATCGGCGAGACGAATGCGCGGATCCTGGCGCGCAACTATGGCAACTACGCCGCGTTCGAGCAGGCGATGATCGCGGCGGCCGATCTGGAGTCCGAGGCGTGGTCGGACTTGCAGGCGATCAACGGGATCGGCGACGTCGTCGCGAAGGCCGTGGTCGATTTCTTCGCCGAGAGGCACAACCGCGACGCGCTGCATGCGCTGCTCAAGGAAGTGACGATCGAGGAGGAGGAAGCGGTCGACACGTCCGGTTCGCCGGTTGCGGGGAAAACGGTGGTGTTCACCGGAACGCTCGAGAAGATGACGCGCGAGGAAGCCAAGGCAATGGCGGAGCGGCTGGGCGCCAAGGTCGCCGGCTCGGTGTCGAAAAAGACGGACTACGTCGTCGCGGGCCCGGGCGCCGGATCGAAGCTTGGAAAGGCCGAAAGCCTCGGCGTCGAGGTGCTCACCGAAGACGCCTGGCTCACGCTCGTCGGACAATAAAATCGGCGCCGGCGCGCCGCTTCAAAGATCGATGCGGATTCATCACCAACGCCGAATGCCCGGGCGTAGACCCGGGCATTGGTCACGTTTGGCGGTTGAGTTATATGCGTCCCATCAGCGCCAGGATGATGACGATGATCAGGATCAAGCCGACGATGCCGCCCGGCCCGTAGCCCCAGCCGGTGCTATAGCCCCAGCGCGGCAACGCGCCGATCAGAATAAGAATCAGAATGACGATCAGAATCGTTGAAAGCATGATGCGTTCCTCGCCTGAAATATCCGACGGGAAAACGCGCCGCGCCCTGTAAGGTTCCGTCCTCAAATACCGCTGAGGGTTAGCGGCTGCGAAGCAGGCCGAAATAACAAACCGTGCAGACGACGGCGAAGCCGGCGATGATGATCGCCATCGGCATCGCCGTGTGCGCCGGTTCGAGAAAATGGATAACGGCTTGCGCGGCGCCGGCGCCGACCGCCATCTGCAGCGAACCGGTGATGCCGGCCGCCGTTCCCGCCGCCTGCGGGCGCACGCTGATCGCGCCGGCGATGCTGTTCGGCAGCAGCATCCCATTGGCGAACGCGGTGATGAACTGCGGCAAGAAGATCGTGATCGGTCCGGCGTCGGGAAAGAAACCGACGAGGATAAGAATGCTGGCGGCGCCGACCGCGCCGATCGCGACGCCCCACGTCACCATGAGGTCGACGCCGAGGCGCGGCGACCAGCGCGCCGACATGTAGTTGCCGACCATATAGCCGGCCGCGCCTGTCGCGAACCAGATGCCGAGTTCGACCGACGAGCGCCCCATCAATGTGATGACGACGTGCGGCGCGCCGCCGAGAAACGCGAAGAACAGCGCCGAGCCGGTGGCGCAGCAGAGCGTGTAGCCGGCGAAGCGCTTGCTGGTCAGCAAGAGCCGCAATTCCTGGATGAAGCGGCGGACGCCCCCGACGCCGCCGCGCGTCTTGATCGTCTCCGGCAGCGCGAGGACGATGGCCGCGAGCACGCAGGTCGCGAAGAGGCCGATACAGGCGAAGATCGCCTCCCAGCCGAGCGTCGATTGCAGGACGCCGCCGAGCCACGGCACGACCATCGGCACGACCATGATCACCATCGTCACCCAGCCGATCATCGAAGCGGCCTGGTCGCGCTGGTAGAGATCGCGGATGATGGCGCGGCCGATGACGATCCCGGCGGATGCGCCGAACGCCTGCAGGCCGCGCGCCACGACAAGCGAGGAAATCGTCGTCGCCAGCATGGCGCCGAAGCTGGTCACGACGGCGAGGATGAAGCCGCCGATGAGCACCGGCCGCCGGCCGAAGCGATCGGACAGCGGGCCGAGCGCGAGCTGCGCCGCCGCCATGCAGATCAGATAGAACGAAAGGATCAACTGCACCGACGCGAAATCGGTGCGCAGCGCCGCCGCGATGCCGGGAAGCGCCGGCATCACGATGTTGAGCGACAGCGGGCCGATGGCGCTGATCGCGATCAGAAGCAGAAACAGACGAAGCGGCGGCTTTGTCTCCGGCGGCAACGCGGCCGCCTCGGAGTCCGGCATGTCGGGCGCGGCGCGGTTCACGTCCGGTAGCTCATGATCACGAGGAGCGAAGCGGAGCGGTCGCCCCGTCGAGCCACGTCCGCGTCGCCGTATCGACGCCGTCGCGCACGACGTCCAAGACCCGGCCGTGATAGGCGTCGAGCCATGCGATCTCATCGGCCGTCATAAGATCAGGTGCGACGAGGCGCCGGTCGATCGGCGCAAAGGATATCGTCTCGAAGGCATTGAGCGGCTTGTCGGCGCCGGCAATCGCCGGCCCCTCGACGACCAGCACCAGGTTCTCGATGCGGATGCCGTAGGCGCCGGTCTTGTAGTAGCCGGGCTCGTTCGACAGGATCATGCCGCGCTTGAGCGGGACGAGGTTCGATTTGTGGATCGAGGCGGGTCCCTCATGCACCGACAGATAGCTGCCGATGCCGTGTCCGGTGCCGTGCTCGTAGTCGAGGCCCACGGACCATAAATTCTGCCGCGCGAAGCCGTCGAGCTGCCCGCCGGCAATGCCGTCGGGAAAGACGGCGCGGGCGATCGCGATGTGCCCCTTGAGCACGCGCGTGAAGCGTTCGCGCATCTCCTCGCTCGGCGTGCCGATGGCGATGGTGCGCGTGATGTCGGTCGTGCCGTCGACATATTGCGCGCCCGAATCGAGCAGGAAAAGCTCGCCCGGCTCGAGTTTCCGGTTCGTGGCGTGCGTGACGCGATAATGCACGATCGCGCCGTTCGGTCCGGCGCCTGCGATGGTCGGGAACGACACGTCCTTGAGCGCGCCGGTCTCGCGCCGGAAGGATTCGAGCGCCGCGACGCACTCGATCTCGGTGAGCTTTCCTTGCGGCGCTTCGCGGTCGAGCCAGGCGAGAAAGCGCGCCATCGCGATCGCGTCGCGCGCCTGCGCCGCGCGTGCGCCGGCGATCTCGGCTGGGTTTTTTACCGCTTTCATCAGCGCGATCGGATCGGGGCCGCGCGTGACCTTGCCGCCGGATTGCGTGATCGCGCGCGAAAGCGCCTCGACGGCGCTCGCCTGATCGAGCCGGATCGTTTCGCCGGCTTTCGCGCGCGCCGTGAGGTCGCGCATCAGTGCCGCCGGCTCCTCGATGGCGGCGCTGCCGGCGATCGCGTCCCGCACCGCGTTAGAGAGCTTGCGCCCGTCGATGTAGAGCGACGGGCGTCCACCCTTCGGTACGATCGCGAAGGCGATGGCGAGCGGCGTATGCGCGACGTCGGCGCCGCGGATGTTGAGCAGCCACGCGATCGCCGTCGGATTCGAGATCACCAGCGCGTCGGCGCGCGCCTTGGCGATCTCGGCCTGCACGCGCGCGATCTTCTTGTCGGCTCCCTCTCCGGCATAGCGGATGTCTTGCAGGCTCACCGGGCCGAGCGGCGGCGCCGGCCGGTCGGCCCAGACGGCATCGAGTGGGTTGGGCTCGGCGGCGACGAGGCTTGCGCCGACATTCGCGCACGCCTTGCTCAGTGCCTCGACGCTACCATGCGTGTGCAGCCACGGGTCGTAGGCGAGTTTCGCGCCCGCCGGCACGTTGGCTTCGATCCAGGCTTCCGGTGTCGTCTCGCTGATCGGGACGACATCGAACAGGGCCGGATCGCTTTGGTCCCGCGCCTGCAAGGTGTAGCGTCCGTCGACGAATAGCGCCGCCCGGTCGGCAAGGACCACGGCGTTCCCGGCCGAGCCGGTGAATCCCGTCAGCCAGGCGAGGCGCTCCTCGCACGGCGGCAGATACTCATTCTGATTGCTGTCGGTGTGCGGGACGACGAGGCCGTCGAGGCCGCGCCGCTTGAGTTCCGCGCGCAGCGCCGCGAGCCGGGCTGGAGTCGCCGCCCGGTCGGCCTGCTCATCGAATGTCTGGAATCGCGTTTCGAACATGCCGGCACTCTAGAGCGGGATGAGGAAAAGTGTGCAGCGGTTTTCCGCCCGCATCCCGCTC
>JBDHSU010000186.1:0-5772 GCA_039808325.1 Variibacter sp.
GCCTCACGCAGGCATCGGTGATAACGTCCCCATCAGCCGCCTCGGCCTACACGAGGACAACCTGTTGAGGCTCCACACCTAGAGCATGATCCGATTCAATTTGGGCGGATCATTCTCCAGGACTCACATCTTCGCTTGCACCGCGTAGTCGGCAATGAAGCGCGGCAGCGCGAACGCCGCGACGTGAACCTCCGGCGTCCAGTATTTCGTTTGGAACGCGCCGGCGGCGGCATAGCGCGCGGCGATTTCGTCGCGCGACGTCTGGCGAAGCGCCGCATCGTCCGTCGCCCATCCCATAGCCATATGTCCGCCGATATAGGTCGGAATCGCCGCGACGTAACAAGTTGCGTCCGCAAACAACGCGTTGAAGTCACGGAGCGACGAGACGAGTTCGTCGGCTTGGAAAAACGGCACGCCGTTCTGCGTCACCAGCACTCCGCCGGCGGCGAGACTGCGGCGGCACGCTGCGTAGAACGCGCGCGTGAACAGCACGGCGCCAGGGCCGTGCGGATCGGTCGAATCGACGATGATCGCATCGAAGCGCCGGTCCGTCTCCGCGACGTATTTCATGCCATCGGCGATGATGCATTCGAAGCGCGCGTCGGCAAAAACCGGACCGGTGAACTCGGGGAAATGCGTCTTGGCGAAATCGATGACGGACGCGTCGATCTCGACCTGCGTGACGCTGACGACCGCTTTGTGCTTGAGCACCTCTTCGGCAATGCCGCAGTCGCCGCCGCCGATGATGAGGATGTGGCGCGCGGCCCCGTGCCCCAGGATCGGCACATGCGTCATCATCTCGTGGTAGATGAACTCGTCGTGCGTCGTCACCTGCGTCGCGCCGTCGAGCATCAATATCTTCCCGAAGTGCCGATTCTCGAACAGCACCAGGTCCTGGTGCTCGGTCTTCTCTTCGAACAGAACACGATCCGCCGCGAAGCTTAACCGCACACCTAACGGCTCGAGCAGCGTCTCGGAAATCCAGCGTTTGGGGGACATGGCGCTTCCATATATTGCGCTGTCATGCCCGCGCAGGCGGGGCATCCCGTACTCACAGTCCACGCGATCGAGATTGAACCGATGGATCGGCGAATACCGGACCCCCGCTTTCGCGGGGATGACACGGTCGTGAATGCTTTACGCGCCCTGCCCGCGCAGCAGTTCGCTCACGGCGATATTTTTCGGCAGGAACGCTTCGCGCAGCACCGGGATGCATGCATCCGGATTGGCGTCGCCGCACATGAAGATATCGAGCGCGGCATAACCGTTCTCCGGCCATGTATGGATGGAGATGTGGCTTTCGGCCAACACCGCGACACCCGACACGCCGCCATTCGGCTCGAAATGGTGGAGATGGATATGCAGCAACGTGGCCTTCGCCTCGTCGACGGCGCGACGCAGCGTCGTCTCGATGTGATCGATGTCATCGAGCCGCTCGGCGTCATAGAGATCCACGATGAGATGCGCACCCGCGCACCGCACCCCGTTCCTCACCACGAAATGGTCGTTACGCTCCTCAGCCTGAGCCGATGATGCGGCGACCGCGATATCTTCCTTTCGGGCGGTACTTGGAGTTCCCAAGCCCGTCGCCAATTGGAAGAGGGCGTTTTGGCGCATGCCGTCCTCCCCAACCAGAGATCGAAGCCAGGTGGCCGGCACGCCGGCCCCACGGATAACGAAACGCCGCCGGACCAGATCCTGAACTCGGACTGCCCCAAGCGGCAGGCCCCACATAGGCGCTACGTTCCTCTAGCGCAAGAAGAATCTGCACCGGACCGCGGCCGTGGCGAACCCGCGGATTCGAGGCGAAGCCGCGCGCGGTCGCCACCGTCCGCCTCGGCGCGGCAGGGGAACTCAAAAACCGTACGAATATTGCGGATCTTGCTGCGCCTGTGCCTCGACGGAGGCGATGGCCGTCATGTTGACGACGCCACGCGCCGTCACCGAGGGCGTGAGAATATGCACAGGCCGCGCGGCGCCGATGAGGATCGGGCCGACCGGCAGCGCGTTCGCGAGCACCTTGATCATCTGATAGGCGATGTTGGCTGCATCGAGATTCGGCATGATCATCACGTTCGCCTCTCCCTTCAGCCGCGAATGCGGAAAGACGCGCTCGCGGTGCGTCGGGCTCAACGCCGAATCGCCGTGCATCTCGCCCTCGACTTCGAGATCGGGATGCTTTTGCGCCAAAAGCTCGCACGCACGGCGCATCTTGCGCGACGACGCGCTGTCGTAGCTGCCGAAATCTGAGTGCGAAAGGAGCGCGATCTTCGGCACGAGCCCGAAGCGGCGCACATGCGCCGCGGCAAGCACGGCCATCTCGGCAATGTCCTCGGCCGTCGGCTCGGTCGTCACCTGCGTGTCGGCGAGGAAATAGGCTCCGCGCGTGGTGATGACGAGAGAAAGCGCGGCGAAGTCCTGCACGCCCGGCGCCAGCCCGACGATCTCGCGGATATAATAGAGATGGCTCATATAGCGGCCTTCGACGCCGCAGATCATGGCATCCGCTTCCCCGCGCCGGATGCTGAGCGCGGCGATCACGGTATTGTTGGTGCGCACAATGGTGCGCGCGGCGTCGGGCGTGACGCCGCGGCGGCCAGCCGCCTGAATGTACGTCATCACGTAGTCGCGGAAGCGCGGATCGTCCTCCGGGTTGACCAGGTCGAAGTCGCGTTCCGCCTTCAGCGCCAGCCCGAAACGCTCGATGCGCGCCTCGATCACAGACGGACGCCCGACAAGGATCGGCCGCGCCAGCTTCTCTTCGACCACGACCTGCGCCGCGCGGAGAATGCGCTCGTCCTCGCCCTCGGCATAGACCACGCGCTTGAGCGCCGTCTTCGCCTGAGCGAAGACCGGTTTCATGATGAAGCCGGAGCGGAAGACGAAGCGGTTGAGCCGCTCGAGATAGGTGGCGAAATCGCCGATCGGCCGCGTCGCCACGCCGGAATCGACGGCCGCCTTGGCGACCGCCGGCGCGATGCGCAGGATCAGGCGCGGATCGAACGGGTTCGGAATGAGAGAGCCCGGGCCGAACGAACGTGCCTCGCCGTAAGCCTGCGCCGCCACGTCGGACGGTGCTTCACGCGCGAGCGCGGCAATCGCCTCGACCGCCGCCCGCTTCATGTCCTCGTTGATCGTCGTCGCGCCGACGTCCAGCGCGCCGCGAAAGATGTATGGAAAGCAAAGAACGTTGTTCACTTGGTTCGGAAAATCCGACCGGCCGGTACAGATAATCGCGTCGTTGCGCGCCGCCAGCGCCTCGTCCGGCATGATCTCCGGGTTCGGGTTCGCCAGCGCCATGATCAGCGGATGCGGGGCCATGCGCTTGAGCATGTCCGGCTTCAGCACGCCGCCGGCGGAAAGGCCGAGGAAGATGTCGGCGCCGTCGATGACCTCACTGAGGGCGCGCTTGTCGGTCGGCTGCGCGAACGCCGCCTTGTACGCGTCCATCAGCGCGGTACGGCCCTGATACACCACGCCTTCGATATCCGTGACCCAGATGTTCTCGCGCCGTGCACCGAGCGCCACCAGCAGATTGAGGCATGCGAGAGCGGCCGCGCCGGCGCCCGAGGCGACGATTTTGACATCCTCGAGCTTCTTGCCGCCGATATGCATCGCGTTCACGACGGCCGCCGCGACGATGATGGCGGTGCCGTGCTGGTCGTCGTGGAAGACCGGAATTTTCATCCGCGCCTTGAGTTGCTCCTCGATGGCAAAGCACTCCGGCGCCTTGAAGTCCTCGAGATTGATGCCGCCGAACGTCGGCTCCAGCGCCGCCACGACCTCGACGACATGCTCGACCTCATGGGCCGCGATCTCGATATCGAACACGTCGATGCCGGCGAACTTCTTGAACAGGACCGCCTTGCCTTCCATCACCGGTTTTGACGCCAAAGGCCCTATATTGCCGAGCCCGAGCACCGCCGTTCCGTTCGACACGACGGC
The DNA here is from genome assembly GCA_039808325.1 of Variibacter sp. Taxonomy (GTDB): domain Bacteria; phylum Pseudomonadota; class Alphaproteobacteria; order Rhizobiales; family Xanthobacteraceae; genus JAFKKS01. The sequence goes on from JBDHSU010000186.1 coordinate 3,946, forward strand.
GACGAGATTGGACCGTGAGGTAAGATTTGCCGCTTCGGAAGGGTCCGCGGCGATGGCCTCGCAAACGGCCGCGACGCCGGGGGTGTAGGCGAGAGCCAGATCGCGCTGGGTTCCCAGCGGTTTCGTCGGCTGCACCTCGACTTTCCCAGGTCGAGGAGAACGGTGGTACGCGAACGCATCCGCTTTGAGATCGTCAGAAATCCAAGACGCCATTGGCCCCCCACTTTCGCACCGACTTTAGCCGGTTCGTGGAGGAATCGCAGCCTTTTCTATCTCACGGCTGACTTGTCCAACCTGCTGTTATTGACCGGAAAAGCCTGCGCGATCAGGCGCCATTGTCGGCGGCCACCGTCGGCCGAAACGGCGCCTTGGCGGCCGGCGCCGCCGACGGCGAAGCAACCTCCGGCAGGCCGTTCGCGGCGGCCCGATCCTGCGGCTTGCGGCGGCCCATCGTCCAATTGTGCGTCATGCGTACTTCCGGATTGGGCACCGTCCAGCAAGCGCCGTCGGCGTCCATGAATACCACCCAAAGCAGCGCGCCTTCCTGCCCATAGTCGATGACGAAATGCGCCCAGCCCGACCCTTTCGAGGTTTCGAGCGGCAAAGGCGGGTTGAGCTGCAACATCATGAAGAAATCTCCGGAATGGGCTGCCGGATTAACGGCCAGCCCATCGCGGAGTTCCTTTGGACCCCCGACCCATTATGATTGATGCACGCGTTGGTTGCCCGGGCCGTGCCCGAACAGCGCTTACTTCGACGGCAAATTGAGCCGGATATGCAGTTCGCGGAGTTGCTTCGCTGTCACCTCCGACGGCGCCCCCATCAGCAAATCCTCGGCGCGCTGATTCATCGGATAGAGCACGACTTCGCGCAGGTTCTCCTCCCCCGCCAGCAGCATGACGATGCGGTCGATGCCGGGCGCGATACCGCCGTGCGGCGGCGCCCCATAGGTCAACGCGCGCAGCATGCCGCCGAACTTCGCCTCCAGCACTTCTTCCGGATAGCCGGCGATGGCGAAAGCCTTGCGCATCACGTCGGGGCGGTGATTGCGGATCGCGCCCGACGATAGTTCCGTGCCGTTGCAGACGATATCGTACTGGATCGCCTTGATGCCGAGGATCGTGTCCTTGTCGCTCGCGTCGAGCTTGAGGAAATCCTCGATCGGGAAATTCGGCATCGAGAACGGATTGTGGGAGAAATCGATCTTCTTCTCCTCCTCGCTCCACTCGAACATCGGGAAATCGACGATCCAGCAGAACTCGAAGCGGTCCTGCGCGATCAGTCCGAGCTCCTCGCCGACCTTCGTGCGCGCGGCGCCCGCGAACTTGTAGAAGGCATCCGGCTTGCCGGCGACGAAGAAGCAGGCGTCGCCGACGCGCAGCCCGAGTTGGTCGGCGACCTGCCTGGTGCGCTCGGGGCCAATGTTCTTGGCAAGCGGCCCCGCGCCGCCCTCCTCGCCCTCGCGCCAGAAGATGTAGCCGAGACCGGGCTGGCCTTCACCTTGCGCCCACGCGTTCATGCGGTCGCAGAAAGCGCGATTGCCGCCCTTCGGAGCGGGGATCGCCCACACCTGCGCCTTCGGGTCTCCACCGAGAATATTGGCGAACACCTTGAAGCCGGAGCCGCGGAACGCCTCGCTGACGTCCTGCATCTCGATGGGGTTCCGCAGGTCCGGCTTATCCGTTCCGTATTTGCGGATCGCCTCGGCATACGGGATCAGCGGGAACTTCTGCGTCACCGGCTTGCCACCGGCGAACTCCTCGAACACGCCGCGCATCACCGGCTCGACCGCGTCGAACACGTCCTGCTGCGTGACGAAACTCATCT
>JBDHSU010000187.1:0-5694 GCA_039808325.1 Variibacter sp.
ACCCGCGGCCGGCGCGGCGCCTTCCGGCGTGGCCGCAGCGGTCGCGGCGGCGGCTGCTGCCGCAGCGGCGGCGCGCAGTTCTTCCAGGTAGCCCGACGGCGGCACGATCGTCACCAGCGTCATGTCGCGGCCTGCGACCGGCTTCACGTTCGGCGGCAGCGTGATGCTGCTCAGATGCAGCGAGTGGTTCATGTCGAGTTCGGCGACGTCGACATCGATCGCGCTCGGGATCGCGTCCGCGGGGCAGCGCACCTCGATCGTGTGCGTAACGATGTTGATGGCGCCGCCGCGCTTCACGCCGGGCGAGATTTCAGCGTTGCGCACATGCACCGGAATGTTGACGCGGATGGTCGCGCCCTGGCCGAGGCGCATGAAATCGACATGGATCGGGGTGCCCTTGACCTTATCGAGCTGGTAGTCGCGCGGGATCACCCGATGCTTCTGGCCGTCGATGTCGATGTCGTAGATCGTGGTGAGGAAGCGGCCGGCATAAATCTTCGTCCGCAGGTCGGCGTGGTCGAGCGCGATATTCAACGGCTCCTTCGAGTCGCCGTAGATCACGCCGGGCGTGCGGCCTTCGCGGCGCTCTGCCCGGGCGGGACCGCGGCCGGCGCCGGAGCGGACCGTAGCCTTCAATTCCTTCACGCTCGTCATCGTCAAATCCTCGATCAAGCCTTTGTTGCCACAACGAAATCCGGCGGCCGTGGTGGCCGTGCCAAGCATTTCGGGATTCCGGGCAAAACCCCATGCCAAGGGGTAATGGCGGGGCTTATAGCCGCGCATGGGCGCGAATTCAAGCAAAGCCGGCCGGCAAAGGCCGCGGGAGAGGCGAAATCGGGCCGCCGGAACTTGGAGTCCGAACGGAAATTCGGTGGTCCGTCTTATCCTCCCCCTCCAGGCGAGGGTCGAAAGGGAGCTGTCGCGCGCCCGATCATTCCCGGGCAGGCCCTCAAGCGTGGGCGGTGCCGGAGCCCGGGACGGTGCCCGTCAGGGGATCGGCCTGCGGATCGCGCCGGGCCGCTTCCAGCGCCTCGATACGGGCCTTGAGGGCTTCGTTCTCTTCGCGGGCGAGGCGGGCCATCTCCTTGACGGCTTCGAACTCGTCGCGGCGGACCACGTCGAGCTCGCGCAGGATGCGCTCGGCTTGCGTGCGCATGACGGTGTCGAACTCGCGCCGCACGCCGCCGGCCACCCCCGCCGCGTCGTTCATGAGACGCGCCATTTCGTCGAAGATGCGGTTGCTTGTCTGCGCCATGACTGATCCCCGTTTCGTGCGCCGGTCGTTGCTCCCCAGAATGGGGATGCCGCGCCTTCGCCGCAAGATTGGCGCCCGAGATCGCATCCGGCCCGGGCGCTTGGCCGCCGCGCCGAAAGACGCATTGTCCGCGCGCGAACGCGCGTGCGAGCATCGTTCCTTCCCAGCCCGGCAGGTGACCATGCGCAGCGAAATCCGCAAAATCTGCACCTTTCAAGAGGACATTATTTTCGATCAGCGCCCGCTCGCGCGGCCGTTTCGTCATGTCATCGTGGCCGCCGTCATCAAGAACCCATGGATCGGGCAGGGCTTCGTCGAGGATCTCAAACCGCTGGTGGCCGTGCACGCGCCCGAACTCGGGGAGCTTCTCGCCGCCCGCGCGGTTGCGATCATGGGGGGCCCGGAAAAGGTCGAGGCGCAAGGCAAGGCGGCGGCGGTCGGCCTCGGCGGCGACTATGAGCACGCCAACGCACTCATCCACACCACCTTGTTCGGCGATCCTTGCCGCAAGGCGATCGACGGTACCGCGTGGATGGTCGGCAATCAGAAAGTCAGCCCGCCCGGCGTGACGCTGGAATTGCCGATGGCGCACAAGCATGACGGCAAGGACCAGAAATATTACCACACGATTCCGATCGTCATCGCGGATGCGCCGCGGGACGATGAGATCGTCGTGGCGGTCGGCATGGCGTCCGGTCCGCGGCCGAACGCGCGCATCTGACGGAACGTCCACCGGCCCGGTTTCCCGATCACCCGCCCTCGCATAGAAAGGGGCGGGCGGCGGCGATTCGTCGGCGCTTACGGCCTGAGCATTTTACCGCCGCCACGCGTGAAATGCTCTCATGCGAACGAGAGAGTGCCGTCCGCCGATGGACGGCACGGCTCGAGGGAGTCGATGCCGCTTCTCGCTATCCCGTTTCCCGCCTTCGATCCGATCTTGATATCGGTCGGCCCGTTCGCCATCCGTTGGTACGCGCTCGCCTACATTTTCGGGATTCTGCTCGGCTGGCTCTACGCCCGCGCCATCATCGGCAACCGCAATCTCTGGGGCGGCCCGGCGCCGTTGACCACGCTCGACTTCGACGACTTCATCGTCTGGGTAACGATCGGCATCATCCTGGGCGGGCGGATCGGCTACGTTCTTTTCTACAATCCGGCCTACTTCGCCGCGCACCCCGCCGATATCATCCGGTTGTGGCACGGCGGCATGTCGTTCCACGGCGGGTTCGCCGGCTGCGTGCTTGCGGTGATCCTGTTCGCGCGCCGGCGCGGCATTCCGATATTGACGCTGGGAGACATCACCTGCGCCGTCGGGCCGATCGGACTGTTTCTCGGACGGATCGCGAACTTCATCAACGGCGAGCTTTGGGGGCGTCCGACCGACGTGCCCTGGGCGATGGTCTTTCCCAACGGCGGGCCGCTGCCGCGCCATCCGAGCCAGCTTTACGAGGCCGGCCTTGAAGGCATCGTGCTGCTGATCGTTCTCATGCTGGCCGTTCGCGCCGGAGCCTTGAAGCGGCCGGGCCTCGTCGTCGGCATTTTCGCGATCGGCTACGGCGTCGCGCGCATCGTCGGCGAGACGTTCCGCGAGCCGGATGTGCAGCTCGGATTCCTCTGGGGCGGCCTCACCATGGGAATGCTGCTGTCGCTGCCGATGCTTCTCGCCGGCGCGGCCTTCATCGTGCATGCGCTGCGCCGAAAGCCGGTGCCTCCGCCGTGAATACGCCGACGCCGCTCGAGGAAGAGATCAAGCAGCTCATCGCGGCGGACGGGCCTCTTTCGGTGGCGCGCTACATGGAGCTATGCCTCGCGCACCCCACCCGCGGCTATTACGTCACGCGCGATCCGTTCGGCGTTCGCGGCGACTTCACCACGGCGCCGGAGATCAGCCAGATGTTCGGCGAGTTGCTGGGCCTATGGGCGGCCGCCGCGTGGCGGGCGATGGGCGCGCCGAGCCTCGTCGTTCTCGCCGAACTTGGTCCCGGCCGCGGCACATTGATGCTCGACGCACTTCGCGCGGCGACGCTGGTGCCGGAATTCCGCGCGGCGCTGTCCGTCGCGTTCGTCGAGACGAGCCCGGTGCTGCGCGCGCAGCAGGAAGCCGCGTTCGGCGAGGTCGACGCCAAGGTGACCTGGCACGCCGATCTCGCGGACGTGGCGGAAGGGCCGATCATCGTCATCGCCAATGAGTTCTTCGATGCCTTGCCGGTGCATCAGGCGGTGAAGACGCAGGCCGGATGGCACGATCGCATGGTCGGCCTCGATGCCGACGGGCGGCTCGTTTTCGCGCTCAATCCCGACCCGATCCCGAGCTTCGAGTCGATCCTGCCGCAGCGGCTTCGCAACGCGCAGCCCGGCGCGGTTTTCGAATGGCGCTCGGATCGCACGGTGAATGAAATCTGCCGCCGTCTCCTTGCTTTCGGAGGCGTTGCTTTGACGATCGACTACGGGCATGTCGAGATGGGGCTCGGCGATACGCTGCAGGCGGTGCGCGCGCATGCGCCGGTCGATGTGCTGGAACGGCCGGGCGATAGCGATCTGACCGCGCATGTCGATTTTGCCGCGCTCGCGGGCGCCGCGCGCCATGCCGGCGCGAAGGCGTTCGGCCCGCTGACGCAGCGCGACTTCCTCGTCCGCCTCGGGATCGAGGCGCGCGCCGGACGGCTGAAGGCGAGCGCCACGCCGAGCCAGACGGCGGATATCGACACGGCGCTGGCGCGTCTGATCGGCACCGGGCGCAACGAGATGGGCGCGCTGTTCAAGGTGCTGGCGCTGGCGCATCCGCGCTTGCAAACGCTGCCGGCATTTGAGTCCTGATCGAGCGAAAGGCGTTGCCACGCATGAGCGACATGTACCTTCAGGCTTCCTCGCTGTCGGCGTTGCCGGGAATCCGGCACGCTTTCTTCACGCGCAACGGCGGCGTGTCGGGCGGCATCTACGAAAGCCTCAACGGCGGCGTCGGCTCGAAGGACGTGGCGGAGCACGTCGGTGAAAATCGTGCGCGCATGGAGGATGCGCTCGGCGTCGCCCGCGGCCATCTCGTGAGCTGCTATCAGATCCATTCGCCGACCGTCATTGTCGCCGAAAAGCCCTGGACGCGCGCGCAGGCGCCGCGCGCCGACGCGATCGTGACGCGCACGCCCGGCATCGCCGTCGGCGTCGCCACCGCCGACTGCGGGCCGATCCTGTTTGCGGATGGCGAGGCGTCGGTCGTCGGCGCCGCGCATTCCGGTTGGAAGGGCGCGCTCGGCGGCGTGCTCGAGGCCGCTATCGAGAGCATGGAAAAGCTCGGCGCGCGGCGCGGGCGCATCGTCGCGGCGCTCGGTCCGATGATCAGCCAGCCGAGCTATGAGGTCGGCGCCGAGTTCGTCGCGCAGTTCACCGCGCACGATGCCGGCAATGCGCGCTTCTTCGCGCCCTCGCCGCGCTTGGGGCACGCGCAGTTCGATCTTCCCGGCTACATCGCGATGCGGCTCACCCGCGCCGGCGTCGCGCATGTCGAGGACCTGAAAGCCTGCACTTACGCGAATGCCGAGCGCTTCTACAGCTATCGCCGCGCGACGCACCGGCGCGAGCCGGATTACGGGCGGCACATCAACGCGATCGCGATCCAGGGTTGAGCGCCGCCGCGGCTGGACCTCACCGGTGTTTACCGTTACCAATCCGTTTCAGTCGGCACAGCGGGCGCGTCTCAATATGCAGCCTCGCATGCTGGCGCAGGAGAGGCGATGCGTTGCGTTTGGAACTGGCGCGCTCCAGCGGGCGAGCGCGCGTGCACCTGTCGCATACCGGGCTTTGCGCTGGCCGCCCTCGCGGTGACGGCATTGGCCGGCTGTGTCAGCGACGGCGGGCAGGGCGCGGTGGCGCAGGCGCCGTCCGGCGCGGCAACCGTCGCATTCGAATCGATCGACGGGCCGCCGCCGCCGGTTTTTGAGAAAATGGTCGACAGCCTGTCCAAGGCCGCCGCCCGCAGGCAGCTCATCATCGTCTCCCGGAACGGCGACGCGGCTTATCGCGTGCGCGGCTATATCGCCGCCAACGTCGTCGGGGGGCGTACGCACATCGACTGGGTGTGGGACGTCTACGACGTCGGGCGGCAGCGCGCGCTGCGCATCACCGGCGACGAAGCGACGAACCGCAAGCTGCGCGACGCATGGGCCGGGGCGGACGATGCCGCCGTCGGCCGCATCGCCGAGACCAGCGTCGAGCGGCTGGCCGCCTTCGTCGGCGGCCCGGCCGTCGCGCCCGCGCAATCGGTGCCCGGCGGCGCGCTTGTCGCGGAGGCGGAGACGGTGCCGGCGGTTGCCGCCGCGCCCGAGCCTCCACGGAAGCGGGCGCGGACGGCCGAGGCGGCGGCCCCCGCGCAGGTGGCGCTCGCGGCCGGACGCTGAGCGAGGCGCCGTCATCCACATTGCGCTTAAGGCCGGCGGCAAAAATCA
>JBDHSU010000188.1:0-5628 GCA_039808325.1 Variibacter sp.
GCGTCCCAGTAACGATCCGTCTCCTGTTGGTCGTCGGTGGCGATCTGGAACGAGAACGCTTCGCTATGTTTGAACGTGGAACCGCCGTTGAGGCCAAGACAAGGAATACCCGCCACGGTGAATTCCACCATCAGCACGTCGCCCTCCTTGCCGGACGGGTAATCGCCGGGGGCCCGGTACACAGCGCCCACCGTACTGTCGGGAAACGTCTCGGCGTAGAAGCGGGCAGCAGCCTCGGCGTCCTTGTCGTACCAGAGGCAGATCGTGTTCTTTGCCATCAGATGTCCTTATCGCTGGGGGGGAAGGCAGCCCGACTATTCCATCCGTCGTCTGGGGCGCCAAAGTGTCAAAGCGCGCATTTATGTCCCGAAGGTCTTTCATCCTGTAGCCATCATCGTGGCATAGTCGGGCACACGGAACGATTCGTTCCGCTCCCAACCGCATCCCTATGGCCAAGAACCAACGAACGAATTCAAAGGCGAACGACCTGTTCGCCGCTGTTCCCGAGACGCGCCCCGGCGCGCGCGCGGCGCGTCTGGCGAAGCCGAGCCCGGCGGAGAGCGGCTACACCGCCCGCGACATCGAAGTCCTCGAAGGGCTGGAGCCGGTCCGGCGCCGCCCCGGCATGTATATCGGCGGCACCGACGAGAAGGCGCTGCATCACCTCTTCGCCGAGGTCATCGACAACTCGATGGACGAGGCGCTGGCTGGCCACGCCGACTGGATCGAGGTCGAGCTCGAGGCCGACGGCACGCTGGTGGTGAACGACAACGGACGCGGCATTCCGGTCGATCCGCATCCGAAGTTCCCGAAGAAATCGGCGCTCGAAGTCATCATGTGCACGCTGCACGCCGGCGGCAAGTTCGATTCCAAGGTTTACGAGACGTCCGGGGGCCTGCACGGCGTCGGTGTCTCGGTGGTCAACGCGTTGTCGCAGCGCCTCGAGGTCGAGGTCGCCCGCGAGCAGACCCTGTACCGCCAGATTTTCGAGCGCGGTGTGCCAACGACCAAGCTCGAGAATCTCGGCCGCACGCTCAACCGGCGCGGCACTAAGATCCGTTTCAAGCCCGACCCGCAGATCTTTGGCGAGAAGGCGGCGTTCAGGCCGGGGCGTCTGTTCAAGATGGCGCGCTCGAAGGCCTATCTTTTCGGCGGCGTCAAAATCCGCTGGTCGTGCGCGCCGTCGCTGCTCGCCGGCGTCGAGGGCGTGCCGGAGAAGGAGACATTCCATTTCGCCGGCGGCCTCAAGGACTATCTGCAGTCGGCCACGGACGGGCAGACGCTGGTGCATCCGGATATCTTCGCCGGCAGGATCGGCCGGCCGGGGACGCAGGGCGCCGTCGAATGGGCGGTCGCGTGGGTCGCGGACGCGGATGGCTTCATGTCGTCCTACTGCAATACGATCCCGACGCCCGACGGCGGGACGCATGAAGCGGGTTTGCGCACGGCGCTCCTGCGCGGTCTGAAGGACCACGCCGAGCGCGTCGGGCAGGGCAAGCGCGCGTCTTCCATCGTGAGCGAAGACATCATGGTCGGCGCCGGCGCGATGCTCTCGGTGTTCGTGCGTGAGCCTGAGTTCCAAGGGCAGACGAAGGATCGCCTGGCGACCGTCGAGGCGCAGCGCATTGTCGAACAGGCGATCCGCGATCCGTTCGACCATTGGCTCGCCGGCAACCCGGTGCAGGCGAACAAGCTGCTCGACTGGGTGGTGGAGCGCGCGGACGAGCGGCTGCGCCGCCGCCAGGAGAAGGAAGTCTCGCGCAAGAGCGCGGTGAAGAAGCTGCGGCTTCCGGGCAAGCTTGCCGACTGCACCAATGCCGCCGCCGACGGCTCGGAACTGTTCATCGTCGAGGGCGACTCGGCCGGCGGCTCGGCCAAGCAGGCGCGCGACCGCGCAAGCCAGGCCGTGCTGCCGCTGCGCGGAAAAATCCTCAACGTCGCCTCGGCCGGCCGCGACAAGCTCGCGCAGAACCAGCAACTCGCCGATCTGATGCAGGCGCTCGGTTGCGGCACCGGCGCCCAGTATCGCGACGAGGACCTGCGCTACGGCCGCATCATCATCATGACGGACGCCGACGTCGACGGCGCGCACATCGCGTCGCTGCTCATCACGTTCTTCTACCGGCAGATGCCGAAGCTGATCGAGAACGGGCATCTCTATCTCGCGGTGCCGCCGCTCTATCGGCTGAGCCACGGCGGCAAAGTTTTCTACGCGCGCGACGAGAAGCACCGCGACCAGATTCTCAAGAAGGAGTTCCACGCCAACGCCAAGGTCGAGATCGGGCGCTTCAAGGGGCTGGGCGAGATGATGGCCTCGCAGCTCAAGGAAACGACGATGGACCGCAAGAAGCGCACGCTGTTGCAGGTCGCGCTTCTGACCGACGACCGCAAGGACACCGCCGACAGCGTCGAGCGGCTGATGGGGACGAAGGCGGAATCGCGCTTCGCCTTCATCCAGGAGCACGCCGAGTTCGCGCGCGAGGACCTGCTGGACGTCTGAAATTCAGTCCGCGTCCGTCACCGTCCGCAGCGCGGCGCCGTCGATCAGCCGCCGGCGAAGGTCCTCGGCGGCCTGGATGCGCGCCGCGGTCTCGCGCGCCGTCATCGTGTTCGAGCCGAAGACCACGATGCCGCCGAGCAGGGCGGCCGTCGCCCCGGCGAGCGAGCCGAGCCCGGAAAGCAGGCCGAAGATCATCGCCAGCAGCCAGAGCGCGCCGATGACCACGGAAAGCTTGCCGGCGAGAATGAATTTACGGCAGCGTTCGAGGGTGTCCGCCGCCGCTTCAATGTCCGCTTCCAGGCGCCGGATGGCTTCGCGCGTGCCGTCGTCCATGGGCTGAAAAGGATCAGTCGGCATCGCTAGCCACGATAGCGTGCGTCATGGCGGCGCCGGGGGCGGCGGACCTGACCTCCGCGCCCCATGTCGCGCTCACGCGCCGCAACCGGCCGGGGAAGCCGAGGGCTGGCGCGCCGCCGGCGAAACCTTCCAGATCGCGATCATGCGGGAGCGGCGGCAACATCACACCACAGGTCAACGGGCCGCGCCGGCCCGGACGGCGGGGAAGCGTGGGCCGCTCGGTCCTCGACGGGCGTTTTAACAGGGCCTGGACGCTATCGGCTGCGGCCCTCGGCGACAATGCGCGTTGCCGGCGAATCCCTGCCTTTTCATGCAGATGTGGGCGGCTGGTGGAATACCTGCTTTCACCTTGCCACCCATGGTGCGCTGCGCTAAGCCTCGCGCGCCCAGTCCTTGGAACGAATCCGAACTGCCAGAGGACGAATTCTTGCGGCGGCGGGGCCACTTGGGCCTCGCCCGCGGGCTGGGATTTAGCCGCGGACGGGGCTGGCGGAAACGGAGTGAAGTGCATGAACGAGCTGCTGCAGGACTATCTGCCGCTCGTCATCTTCATCGGCGTGGCGTTCGTGCTCAGCATCGGGTTGCTGGTCGCGCCCTTCCTGGTGGCGCACAAGAATCCGGACCCCGAAAAACTCTCGGCGTATGAGTGCGGCTTCAACGCTTTCGACGACGCGCGCATGCAGTTCGATGTGCGCTTCTACCTGGTCGCGATCCTCTTCATCATTTTCGATCTCGAAGTGGCGTTCCTGTTTCCGTGGGCGATCACATTCGGAAATCTCGGCGCGTTCGGCTTCTGGTCGATGATGGTGTTCCTTGCGGTGCTGACGATCGGGTTTATCTACGAGTGGAAAAAAGGGGCGCTCGAATGGGATTGAGCGCATGAATACAATCGTTGCCCCCGCGCCGCGCGGAATTCTGGATCCGAACACCGGCAAGCCGGTCGGCTCGGACGATCCCTTCTTCACCGGTCTCAACAACGAGCTTGGCGACAAGGGCTTCCTCGTCACCGCGACCGACGATCTCATCAACTGGGCACGCACCGGCTCACTGATGTGGATGACGTTCGGCTTGGCGTGCTGCGCCGTCGAGATGATGCAGGTGTCGATGCCGCGCTACGACGTCGAGCGCTTCGGCTTCGCCCCGCGCGCCTCGCCGCGGCAGTCGGACGTGATGATCGTCGCGGGAACACTGACCAACAAGATGGCCCCCGCATTGCGCAAGGTCTACGACCAGATGCCGGAGCCGCGCTACGTTATCTCGATGGGAAGCTGCGCCAACGGCGGCGGTTACTATCACTATTCCTATTCGGTCGTGCGCGGCTGCGACCGCATCGTGCCGGTCGACGTCTATGTGCCGGGCTGTCCGCCGACCGCCGAGGCGCTCCTTTACGGCGTCTTGTTGCTGCAGCGGAAGATCCGCCGCACCGGCACGATCGAGCGGTGAGCGTGCGCTGATGCAGATGAAGGATATTCCGTTCGGCACCACCGAGTGGTCGGCAGTCGAAAAGACGACTCATCCGGGGGAGTCAGGCGTGGCCACGTGGCGGACGCGCGAGTTCGGCGGCATCCGCGTCCGCATGGTCGAGTATTCTGCGGGCTATGCCGCGGACCATTGGTGCCAGAAGGGGCATATTCTCTTCTGCCTCGATGGCGAGCTGCACACGGAACTGAAGGACGGACGCACGTTCACCCTATCGCCCGGCATGAGCTATCAGGTCGCCGACGGGGAAGAGCCGCACCGGTCGCGCACCGAGAAGGGCGCGCGGCTGTTCATCGTGGATTGACGAGGCGCAATGAGCGAACGGTTGAATGAGCTGGGCAAAGCCGTCGCCGCCGGTCTTGGCGACGCGGTCACGGGCTTCGCCGTCGCGTATGGCGAATTGACGATCCATGCCGATGCGCAGCGCATCATCGAGGTCGTCACCTTCCTGCGCGACGATTCCCGCTGCCAGTTCGTGAATTTCACCGACATTACGGCGGTCGACTGGCCGGCGCGCGAGAAGCGTTTCGACGTCGTCTATCATCTGCTGTCGCCGAAACGGAACCTGCGCATCCGCGTGAAGACGCAGACGGACGAGGCAACGCCGGTGCCGTCCATCATCGGCGTTTTTCCCGGCGCCGATTGGTTCGAGCGCGAGGCCTACGATCTCTACGGCGTGATCTTCACCGGCCATCCCGATATGCGCCGCATCCTCACCGATTACGGCTTCGAGGGGCACCCGCTGCGCAAGGACTTTCCGCTCACCGGCTTCGTCGAGGTGCGCTGGGACGACGACGTCAAGCGCGTCGTCTACGAGCCGGTGCGCCTGAACCAGGAATTCCGCAACTTCGATTTTCTCTCGCCATGGGAGGGCCCGGCCTTTCCGCTTCCGGGCGACGAGAAGGCGGAGCAGAAGCCCGGTAAGGCCGAGTAGCCATGACCGACACTACCGACACCGCCGAACGCAAATTCACGATCAATTTCGGGCCGCAGCATCCGGCGGCGCACGGCGTGCTGCGCCTCGTGCTCGACCTCGACGGCGAGGTGGTCGAGCGCGTCGATCCGCATATCGGCCTCCTGCATCGCGGCACCGAGAAGCTGATCGAAGCGAAGACCTATCTGCAAGCGATCCCGTATTTCGACCGGCTCGACTATGTCGCGCCGATGAACCAGGAGCATGCCTTCTGTCTTGCGGCCGAAAGGCTGCTCGGCGTTCAGGTGCCGAAGCGTGCGCAGCTCATCCGCGTCCTCTATTGCGAGATCGGCCGGCTCCTCTCGCATCTCCTCAACGT
>JBDHSU010000189.1:0-5625 GCA_039808325.1 Variibacter sp.
GATTGCACGTGCGGCGTGTGGTCTTCTGGCGAATTCTGTGGCGAAATGTTACGCAGAGAGAATAGCATTCCAACATGTGCAGGGGGGAAAGACATGCGCGGATTGAGTTCGGCTTTTTTGGCCGGCGCTCTGATCGGCGTCGCGGCCGTTTGCAGCCCGGCGCGAGCCCAACAGAACGAGGTCGTCGTTTATACGGCCTACGAGACGGAAGACCTCGCGCCTTACAAGGCCGCTTTTGAAAAGGACAATCCCGGTTATTCGATCCGCTGGGTCCACAACGCCAACGGCATCATCACGGCGCGCGTGCTCGCTGAGAAGGACAACCCTCGCGGCGATGCGGTGTGGGGCGTTGCGGCCTCCAGCATGGGGTTGATGGCCGAGCGCGGCACGCTGCTCGCGTACAAGCCGCCGGGCTTCGACAAGATCCCGGCGAAGTTCCGCGATCCGTCGAACCCGCCCACTTGGTTCGGCAACTCCGCCTGGGTGGCGGCGCTGATCTACAACACCGTCGAGGGCGGGAAGGCCGGCGCGAAGAAGCCGGAGACCTGGCAAGATCTGCTCAAGCCCGAGTTCAAGGGCAAGATCGTGATGCCGCATCCGGCGTCGTCCGGCACCGGTTTCCTCTATGTCTCCGCGTGGCTGCAGACCTTCGGCGAGGAGGGTGGCTGGAAGTACATGGACGGCCTGCACGAGAACATGTGGCGCTACACGCATTCCGGCTCGCAGCCGGCGACCCTGGCGTCGCGCGGCGAGGCGATCGTCGGCATTGCGTTCGATTTGCGTGGTGCGCGCGAGAAGGAACGCGGCGCGCCGATCGACATCATCTTCCCCAAGGAAGCGCTGGGATGGGAGATGAATGCATTCGCGATCATCAAGGGCGGCCCGAATCCGGACGGTGCGAAAAAGCTTGCGGACTGGGCGGCATCCGATGCCGCGATGAAGGTCTACGGCGCGACCCGAGCCGTCGCGGCGCGCCCCGAATTTGCCAAGCCGATTCCGCTGCTTCCGACGGATCTCGCGGACCGCATCATGGTCAACGACTTTGCCTGGGCGGCGAAGAACCGCGAGCGTATTCTCGAGGAATGGTCGCGCCGCTACGACGGCAAGGCCGACCCGAAGAAGAAATAACGGGCGTTCGAGAAAGCAGAAAACAGCGTGGCAAAGCGCGTCATCGTCATCGGCGCCGGGATCGTCGGCGTCTGCTGCGCGGCCTATCTTCGGCGCGACGGCCACGACGTGCGGCTTGTCGACCGCGAGGGCCCGGCGGCGGGAGCCTCCTATGGCAACGCCGGCGCGCTCAGCCCCAGCAGTTGCGCTCCGCTGGCGATGCCCGGCGTTCTCGCCAAGGCGCCGTCGTGGCTGCTTGATCCCGATGGGCCGCTGGTGGTGCGGCCGGGTTACGCGTTGCGCGCGGCGCCCTGGCTTCTCCGTTTCATCCTGTCGGCGCGTCCGGCGCAGGTGGAGCGTGCGGCGGATGCGCTCGCCGCCCTGCACGGGCGCGTTTTTGATGACTACGAGCCCTTGGTCGCCGCCGCCGACTGCCGCGATCTGATCCGTCGCTCCGGCACGCTGATCGCGTTTTCCAACGAGGAGGCGTATCGCGGCAGCGAAAGCGAGTTCGCGATGCGCCGGGCGCGCGGCGCCATCATCGAGCGCGTCGAACGCCACGAAATGCGCCAAATGGAGCCGGCGCTGTCGGACTATTACGGCTTCGCCGCGTTTCAGCCGGAGCATGGTTTCGCGACCGATCCCGCTTTGCTCGTCTCCCGCATTTTCGAGTGGTTCACGGACAACGGCGGCGTCTTCGTGCGCGCCGGCGCGACACGCCTGGTCGCGGAGGCGGGCAGGACCAATCTCGCGTTGGACAACGGCGAGACGTTGTCGGCGGACGCGATCGTCATCGCCGCCGGCGCATGGTCCGCCCCGCTTCTGCGCACGGCCGGCGTGCGCGTGCCGCTGGAGACGCAGCGCGGCTATCACCTGACGCTGACCAACCCCAGCATGATGCTGTCGCATCCGATCTCGTTGTCGCAGGAAAAGGTCTACATCACGCCGATGCGCGGCGGATTGCGCGTCGCCGGCACGGTGGAATTCGCCGGACTGTCGGCGCCGCCGAATTGGGCGCGCGCCCGCCGGTTGATCGAGCCGGTGCAGCGGGCGCTGCCGGGCCTGCGCTACGACGAGGCGAAGGAGTGGATGGGCCATCGCCCGTGTCTGCCGGATTCGCTGCCCATGATCGGCCCGATGCGTGCGCTTCCCGGCGTGTTCGCGGCTTTCGGCCACGGCCACAACGGCATGACCGGTGGCCCGGTCACCGGGCGGATCGTGTCCGATCTCGTGGCCGGGCGGGCGCCTCCGATCGATGTCGCGCCCTATCGCCCGGAACGCTTCTCCTGGAGCGGATGAGGAAAGCGCGCAGCGGTTTTCCGCCGCATCGGCTGCAAATATAAAGAAGCGATCGCATTCATGACCTTGGATCGGTTCGATCCGAGGTCAACGTGACGCAACAACGCGGGATATTCGCCCGGCGCCCGCGAATTGGCGCGGGCCATCCCGATATTTTGCGCGACTGCGGGGTTGAATCGGCGGCGAAAGCCAATAGCCTTGGCCAATAGCCTTGGCATGGTCTTCGGTCGGAATTTACGGCCTCTGGAGCGTTTTCGAGCGAAGCGGATACCGGTGCGCGTGAGGAAAGCGCGACAGATCAGAAAGTAGAGCCTTTCGCCTTTTCAGCGAGATGGTGGAAGATTCTAGAGCGGGATGAGGAAAAGTGCGGAGCGGTTTTCCGCCCACATCCCGCTCTAAGTTATTAGAATCGATCACGTTCATGATTTTGGATCGAGCCGATCCGAAATCATCGTGATCGAGGGTCGGCCCGCTCAATCCGGGGCGATTTGAGCCCCTTAAACGGAAAGCGGATGAACGATTCTCAAACCCGGCAGAGAGGGAAGGCTGTTGGTATTGCGACGGCGCGGGGCGCTCCGCCGGCGGTATCCCCGCATGACGAGGACGCGCTCAGCGCGATCAAGAGCGAGATACTCTCCCGGCTGATGCTGGGGGCGGCGAAGGACGCGTCGGTCGCCACCCAGCGGGACTGGTTCGTGGCAGCGGCGTCCGTCGCGCGCGACCGTATCATTCGCAGTTGGCTCGCCTCCGAGCGCGCCGACGTCGCCGCCGGACGCAAGCGCGTCTACTACCTCTCGCTCGAGTTTCTGATCGGCCGCCTGTATACCGACGTCCTCTCCAATCTCGGGCTGAAGAAAGCGTTCGACGCGGCGCTTGGCGATCTCGGCGTCGATCTCAACCGCATGCGCGACACGGAGCCGGACGCCGCGCTCGGCAATGGCGGGCTCGGGCGTCTTGCCGCCTGCTTCATGGAATCCATGGCGACGCTCGGCATACCCGGCGGCGGTTACGGTATCCGTTACGATCACGGGCTTTTCCGGCAGGTCATCAAGGACGGGTGGCAGCAGGAATATCCGGAGACGTGGCTTTCCTTCGCCAACCCCTGGGAGTTCGGCCGCGCCGAGGTGGTCTACGACGTGCATTTCGGCGGACATGTCGAGACGGTGGCGTCACATGGCGGCGAGCACGCGGTGTGGCATCCGGGCGAGACGGTCGAGGCGGCGGCGTTCGACCTGCCGATCATCGGATTCCACGGCCGCCATGCCAATCCGCTGCGGCTGTGGTCGGCGCGCGCCGTCGACCCGCTGCGCCTTGACGCATTCAACAGCGGCGATCACGTCGGCGCGTTGAACGAACAGATGCGCGCCGAGGCGATCTCGAAAGTTCTTTATCCAAGCGACGCCACCGCCGCGGGCCGCGAGCTGCGGCTGCGGCAGGAATATTTCTTCGTCTCCGCCTCGCTGCAGGACATCGTGCGGCGGCACATCGAAACTTTCGGCGACCTACGCGCGCTGCCGGATCAGGTCGCGATCCAGCTCAACGACACGCATCCGAGCATCGCCGTGCCGGAGCTGATGCGTATCCTCGTCGACATTCATGGAATGGCCTGGGACGACGCCTGGCCGCTCGTCAACGCCACGCTTTCCTACACCAACCACACGCTGCTCCCCGAGGCGCTGGAAAGCTGGCCGGTGCCGCTGTTCGAGCGGTTGCTGCCGCGGCATCAGCAGATCGTCTATCGCATCAACGCCGATCACCTGAGCGTCGCGAAGCAGAAATTTCCGGGCGATGACGCAATGATGGCGTCCGTTTCGCTCATCGACGAGAACGACGGTCGCCACGTGCGCATGGGGCATCTCGCTTTCGTCGGCTCGCATCGCGTCAACGGCGTGTCCGCGCTGCACACCGACTTGATGCGCAAGACCGTGTTTCGTGACCTGCATGCGCTCTATCCGGATCGCATCGTCAACAAGACCAACGGCATCACATTCCGCCGCTGGCTCTACCAGGCGAACCCGGCGCTGACGCGGCTTCTCCGCGATATCTGCGGCCGCGAAATGCTCGACGATCCGTCCCGTCTCGCACACCTCCGCGCCCAGTCGGGCGACGCCGCCCTGCAGGATCGCGTCACGGCGATCAAGCGCGCGAACAAGGTGGCGCTGAGCAACATGATCGCGGAGCACGCGGGAGTGCGCGTCGACCCGGACGCACTCTTCGACGTGCAGATCAAGCGTATCCACGAATACAAGCGCCAGCTTCTCAATCTCCTTGAGACGGTGGCGCTCTATAACGCCATCCGCCTGGAACCGGACCGCGCGTGGATTCCGCGTGTGAAGATCTTCGCCGGCAAGGCGGCGGCGAGCTACACGCAGGCGAAGCTGATCATCAAGCTCGCCAACGACATCGCCGCGACGGTGAACGCCGACCCGCGGATACGCGGGCTGCTTAAGGTGATCTTCCTGCCGAACTACAACGTCTCCTGCGCGGAGACGATCATCCCCGCCGCCGATCTCTCCGAGCAGATTTCGACCGCCGGCATGGAGGCGTCGGGCACCGGCAACATGAAACTTTCACTCAACGGTGCGCTCACCGTCGGCACCTATGACGGCGCCAATGTCGAGATCGCCGAGCATGTCGGGCGCGAGAACATCTTCATCTTCGGCCTGACGGCGCAGGAGGTGGCGGAGCGCCGGCTGGCCGGCACACATGATCCGCGCGAGGAGATCGAGAACGTCCCGATGCTGCGTCATGCGCTGGCGCAGATCGAGAGCGGGGCGTATTCCGAGGGGGACGCCGAACGGTTCAAGCCGCTGATCGGCAGCCTGCGCAATGCCGATCACTATCTGGTCACGGCGGATTTCGCCGCCTACTACGCGATGCAGCGCCATATCGACGAGGTGTGGCGCAAGCCGCGCGAGTGGGCGCGCCTCGCGCTGCTCAACATCGCCGGCATGGCCTATTTCTCGTCGGATCGCAGCATCCGCGAATACGCCGACGACATCTGGCGCGTGCCGGTTTCGTCCGGCTGATCCGTATCTTCGGACCAACTCCTCCGCCTCATCCCGAGGCGTCCCCAAGGCCCGCGGTTGCGCGAGCTCGAACATGCCGCGGTCGAGGTTGTGGAAGCCGGCGAGCGTCACGGCTTGCAGCCGACCTTCGCGATGAACTTCGCGAAGCCCTCCAGTTGCTGCTTGATGAAATCGCGCGTGGTTTTGTCGG
>JBDHSU010000190.1:0-5574 GCA_039808325.1 Variibacter sp.
CAGGGGTGGCCTGCGCGAACTTCGAATTGCCGAAGTCGTTCGCGGGAGCCATCGTCGTAAAGGCGAGCAAGAAAGCGGGAATGAAAGTCCCAGCCAGCAAGAGACGTTTTTGACGCTGCATTTAAATTCCTCATCGAGACCGCAAGCCGTGCCAGCCGACGGTATTCGAATGGCTGAACTATGGCGCTCGCCATGAAATTTTGCTGACCGCGCGGCGGGCGACGACGCTTCCGGCACGCCGGATCGGTACTCGATGCGGAAAAAGCGAACGGCCCCGGCGTGAGCCGGGGCCGCCTAATGCCGCACCATTGGGTGGCGGGACGAGGTGCGACATGAGCCTATCGGTCAGTTTCGATTGCGCGGGTCCTCCTCTGTGAAAATCAGTTTACCAGCACCGCGCCGTCGCAGCGGATGCCGAGCATCCAGACGTCGGCCTGGCCGAGACCGACGCCGAGCGTCGCAAGGACGTTGGCGAGAACGGTATCGACGGGCGCCGCCACCCCGCCGAGAATGGTGCCGACGCTTTGCGTCAGCAGTTGCGGGATGCCGAGATTGAGCGGGCCGAGCCGCACGCTCATCGAGAGGTCGCCGATAAGGCGCGAGGTCAATGACGACGCGAAGCTTGTCGTGGTGACGGTCTTTTTCGTCTGGGCCGTGATCTCGCCGTATGTGAAGGAGACGCGCTGCGGCGCCGTGTTGGCGATCGTCGCATGCGCCCGTCCGGTGATGCCGAGCGCCGGCGTATCGACGAGTGCGGCCGCGCCGGGATTCGGCGCGGTGCGAAAGTTCGTCATGTCGCTTGCGGAGACATTGCCGATCCATGCGTCGACGACACCGGGCGTCACCGCGAGAGCGGCGCTCGAATTGCGCGCGTCGACGGCGGCGCAGGCGAGCGTGTCGAGCTTCGCCGTGCCGGCGGCGACTTCGACATAGATCGGCAGGTTGATCGCCGCGATCGACCCGCTGCCGGCGACATCGACGGTGAGAAGAAGGCGCGTCTGCGCGGTATGCACGCTGGCGCCTTCGCTGCCGACCGTGATCCAGCTCGTACCGACCGGCCGTTCGCCGATCGCGAGGAGCAATGTGGCGCCGAGAATACCCGGAACGCCGAGATTGAGATTGGCGGCGATCTGGCGTTGTCCGTTCGCGATTTGCGCCGTTGCGGCGAGGAGATCGAGCGCGGAGAGCGCGACACTCGTCGCCGGCTTCTGCCCGAGGCCGAAGGCGTTGTAAGGTCCGGCGTCGATGAGTGTGCGGCCGCTGACCGTTCTCGAGGCGTCGCCGAGCGCGCGCGTGACGTTGCCGAGCGCGTTGATCGCGGTCGATCCCGCGCCGGCGCCGCGCGCCGTGTCGACCATCGCGGCGAGTACGTCGCCGATCTTCAGATCGGACGAGAGCAGCGAATCGTAGGTTGCGCCGGTGATGCGCGCACGCGTCGCCAGCGCGCTCATGAAATCGAACATGTCGAGTTTCAGGTCCGCGAGCGCGCGATAGTCCATGGCCGACAACGACAAGCTGCCGCCAAGCATGCTGCCGAGAATCTGGTTGACGAGCCCGCCGTCGACGCTTGCGAGCCGCGAACCGATCGCGAAGCCGGCAAGCGCCGAGCGCGCGGCGGTCGCGACGGTGGTGATGGGATAGCTGTCGGCGCCGGTGAGCACGCGGCCGAAATAAAGATTTGTCCGCGTGTGCAGCGTGACGCGCGCGGCGTTGGCTGCCGCGGCCGTGGAGACGCGAAAGCGATCCGCCGCATCGAGGCCGGGATCGGGCGTGTAGGTTCCGAGCTCGACAGTGAGCGGCGTGTCCGCCGGAAGGCGGTTCTGCGCGATCGTCGTCAGCGCATTGGCGCGGGCGCGGGGAATATCCGCGGCCGCCGACATCGCCGCGAGATCGGCTGCCGCCTGCGCAACGCGGCGGTCGAGATAGACCGAGCCGATATCGATCGCGAGAGCGCCGGCGCCGATCACCACCGTCAGCGACAAGGCGGAAAGGATGGCGACGCTGCCGCGCTCGTCGCGCTTGATGGTGCGCCGGGGCATCAGAAGCCCCCGCGCTTGATCGACGCGGCGCGCACGATCTTGGCCGGCAGCACCGGCACCAAGCGTGTCAGATCGAGCAAGGCCATGTTCGAGGCGTCATAGCTCAGCGTGACCGCGAAGACGTCGGTCGCCGGATCGGTCACAGCCGATACCAGGGTCAGCCGCGCCGGCTCGAGAATCGGATAAGTCGCGGCGTTGACCGCGATGTTGGCGCGCGCCAGGGCTGCGCGCTCGCCGTCGTTCAGTCCGGCGATGGAGGCGCGTGCCGCCTCGGCCGCGAGCTGCTGGACGTCATGGACGAGCGCGAGGTAGGCGCCGAAGCTGACGATGCCGAACAGCATCGCCAGGAAGACCGGGACAATGATCGCGAATTCGACCGCGGCGGTGGCGCGACGGCAGCGAAGAAGCGAGAGTCTACTGGTGCGTTCTGCACTCATGAGTTGCATGATGCTCGCATAAGTAGAAATAAAAGGTAAACGCGCTCTCCAGGCCGGAAAAAACCATATTCTGCGGATAAGGGACCTTGGGCTCCCAAGGGAGCCTATCATCATGGCGTGTGAAGTCGGCGGCTTCGGAGCGGTACGTTCCGGGGACGGTGGCGGTGTCATGTCGTTCAGGCAGGTCGGCTGACCGGTGTCAGCCTGTTGTCTGCCGTCCGGCGTTGCGTCGTCCCATTCCTGCGTTGCCGCAGACCGCGCCATCACTATATTGCGGGCGAATCAAATGAGGTGCCCGGCTCGGCCGGGCACTCGTGTTTTGGCGGTATCCCATGTCTCTTCGTAACGTCGCGATCATCGCGCATGTCGACCACGGCAAGACCACGCTGGTGGACCGATTGCTGCAGCATGCCGGCTCATTTCGCGAACATCAGAAAGTCGCCGAGCGCGCGATGGACTCCAACGATCTGGAGCGTGAGCGCGGCATCACTATCCTCGCCAAGGCGACGTCGATCCTGTGGGGCGACACGCGCGTCAATATCGTCGATACGCCGGGCCACGCCGACTTCGGCGGCGAGGTCGAGCGCATCCTCGGCATGGTCGATGGCGCGCTGGTGCTGGTCGACGCCGCCGAGGGGCCGTTGCCGCAAACGAAGTTCGTTGTCTCGAAGGCGCTCAAGCTCGGGCTGCGTCCGATCGTCGTGATCAACAAGGTCGACCGGCCGGACGCACGCGCGAACGAAGTCGCGGGCGAGGTGTTCGATCTTTTCGCGGCCCTCGACGCAACCGAGGAGCAGCTCGATTTTCCGCTGCTGTTCGGTTCCGCCAAGCAGGGCTGGATGTCCGACAGCGCGGAGGGTTCGCGCGAACTCGGCATGGCGCCGCTGTTCGACCTCATCCTGCGCCACGTTCCCGCGCCAGTCGTCGAGGAAGGGCCGTTCCGGCTGCTCGGCACCATTCTCGAAGCCAATCCGTATCTCGGCCGCATCGTGACCGGCCGTATCGCGTCCGGCTCGGTGAAGCCGAACCAGAGCGCGAAAGTGCTGGATCGCGAGGGCAAGCTGATCGAGCAAGGCCGCGTGTCCAAGGTGCTGGCGTTCCGCGGGTTGGAGCGTCAGCCGATCGACGAAGCGTTCGCGGGCGACATCGTGTCGATCGCCGGCTTTCCCGAGGCGACGGTCGCGCACACGATCTGCGCGCCGGACGTCGAGGCGCCGCTGCCGGCGCAGCCGATCGATCCGCCGACGCTCGCGATGACCTTCCGCGTCAACGATTCGCCGCTCGCCGGCACCGAGGGCAGCAAAGTGACGGGGCGCATGATCCGTGACCGGCTGTTGCGCGAGGCGGAAGGCAACGTCGCGCTGCGCGTTTCGGAATCCAGCGAACGCGATTCGATGGAAGTCGCCGGCCGCGGCGAACTGCAACTCGGCATCCTGATCGAGACGATGCGGCGCGAGGGCTTCGAGCTTTCGGTGTCGCGTCCCAAGGTGCTGATCCGGCGCAACGAAGCCGGTGAGCTTGAGGAGCCGATCGAAGAGGTCGTGATCGACGTCGACGAGGAGCACTCCGGCGTCGTGGTGCAGAAGATGTCGGAGCGCAAGGCCGACCTCATCGAGATGCGGCCGTCCGGCGGCAATCGCACGCGGCTTGTTTTCTTCGCCCCGACGCGCGGGCTGATCGGCTATCAGGGCGAGCTTCTCACCGACACGCGCGGCACCGCGATCATGAACCGGTTGTTCCACGGCTACGCGCCGCACAAGGGCGAGATCGCGGGGCGGCGCAACGGTGTCCTCATCTCCAACGATCAGGGCGAGTCCGTCGCCTATGCGATGTGGAAGCTCGAGGACCGCGGCCCGATGATGATCGAGCCGGGCGCGCGGGTTTATCGCGGCATGATCGTCGGCGAGCACACGCGCGACAACGACCTCGTCGTGAACGTGCTCAAGGGCAAGCAGCTCACCAACATCCGCACGACGTCGAAGGATGAGGCGGTGCGCCTGACGCCGCCGATCCGCATGAGCCTGGAAAAGGCGCTCGCCTATATCGAGGACGACGAGTACGTCGAGGTGACGCCGAAGTCGGTCCGGCTGCGCAAGAAGTTCCTCGACGAAAACGATCGCAAGCGCGCCGAACGGGCGAAGGAAAACGACGCGGCGGCCTGAGCGCGCTCGCGATCCAGCCTGCGCCCCGACGAAAGATGCGGATGCCCGGCATGAAGCCGGCTTGACGCGGCCTCCGCTACCGTTCGAATTGTCCCAATCCGATACTGTCGTGACTTTTTCGCCACGGTCTCAAGATCGTTAAGGGAGCGTTACTGGAAGCACTTGAAGGCAAGGTGTCGGCTGCGCTTCAATCCGACTCATGAGCACAACCCTTATCGAGGTTCGGCGGGCCAAAGCGAACGACGCTGCGTCGGTCGCCGGGACCCATGATGAGGCTTGGCGGAACGCTTATCGCGGGATCATCCCGGGTTCCGAGCTCGAGAAATTGATCAGCCGGCGGGGGCCAGTCTGGTGGGAAAGCGCGATCCGCAAGGGGAGCCGGGTCTCGCTTCTGGTGTTCGGGGACCGCGTCGCGGGCTACGCCAATTACGGGCGCAACCGCGCCCGCAGCCTGCACTATGACGGCGAGGTCTACGAACTCTACCTGCGCCCCGAGTTCCAGGGGCTGGGTTTCGGCCGCCGCCTGTTCACGGCGGCGCGGCGCGATCTGGCGCAGAGCGGGCTCAAGAGCCTGGTCGTGTGGGCGCTCTCGGACAACGAGCCGGCGGTCGAATTCTACCGCGCGCTGGGGGGGCGGGCGATTGCCCGCTCGTCGGAGAAGTTCGGCACGCGCGTGCTCGACAAGGTCGCGTTCGGCTGGCAGGGCTGACCGCTCACGAAATGCGGAAATCATGCGCGGGCCCGACCCGCGCATTTTTGTTTGAATAGGACCTTCAGGGGCGGATCGCCGGGGCACCCGGCAAGGCATCAAGCTATTTTAGGCGCCGGAAATCCGGCCTGGGCGCAGGCCGCCTGCAACGTATTGAACAGCAGGCAGGCGATGGTCATCGGGCCGACGCCACCCGGAACGGGCGTGATCGCGCCGGCGATCCGCGA
>JBDHSU010000191.1:0-5537 GCA_039808325.1 Variibacter sp.
AAGCCGAGGGACTCGCGCGCCACCTGAGCAGCCTTCAGGCCGCCGCGCGCAACCTCACCGCCGGTCTGCCTTACTGATCCATCGAACAGCGCGGACGAAGCCCGGCCAAGTTCGGGGAACATCGCTATGCGCATTTTGTTGACGGCGTTCTAGCCGCGTGGTCTCATCTCCGGGGCGCTATGCATCTATTTGTGCGCATTGCGCACAATGCAACGGAGAGATTCCATGGGGCACGACCGTTCGCCTTCGAAAATTTCCCGACGCAATCTTATGGCTGCCGGCACGGCCGCCGTCGCGATGCCGTTCGTCTGGCGGCAGGCCGATGCTCAGACAAAGCGCATCGTCGTGAGAGACTCGGGAGGGCCGTTCGCCAAAGCTTATGACGAGGCTTTCTACCGCCCGTTTCGGGAAGCGACAGGTGTCGAGGTCGTCGGCGTTCCCTCCACGGCCGAGCCAACCGCGCAAGTCAAAAGCATGGTTGATGCCAAGAGCTACACATGGAATATCGCAAGCATCACTATTGCCGCGATCGAACAGCTTGTCTCCGAGGGAGATTACCTCGAGCGGCACGAATTGGAGAAGGACGGAGCGGTCGCGGAGATTCCACCGGAATACATGTCGCCTTACGGCGTCGGTTGCGATGTCTACACCACCGTTCTCGGCTACCGTAAGGACAAGTTCGAGGGCAGGAAGGCGCCCGAGTCCTGGAAGGATTTTTGGGATACGTCGGCGTTCCCGGGACGTCGCGCAATGCGCAAGCATCCCTTTGACACCACGGAGCAGGCGTTGTTCGCCGACGGTGTGCCGTCGGACAAGGTCTATCCACTCGACTTCGATCGCGCCTTCAAGAGTCTCGATCGGATCAAGCCGAGCATTTCAGCATGGTGGACCGGCGGCGCACAGGCGACGCAGATGCTTGTGAGCGGCGAAGTCGATCTCATTCCAACTTGGGTAACGCGCGTTCAGGCCGCCGCTGACGCGGGTGCGCCGGTCGGCATCGGGTGGGATCAGAATCTTTGGGGCTGTGACAGTTGGGCCATCCTGAAGGGAACGCCGCATCTGGAGACCTGTCGCGAGTTCATCAAGTTCTGCTCGGATCCGAAACGTCTCGCAATTCTCACGAATTACGCGGCCGTTGGGCCAGTCACGCCAAAGTCCTATGACTACGTGGACCCGAAGAAGGCGCCCAACCTGCCGACATTCCCCGACAATCGGGTGCGCGGCGTAAAGATCAACAACTCGTTCTGGGCAAAGAACAAGGACAAAGCGGTCGAGCGCTTCAACGCATGGCTGCTCGCGTGAGATCTAACCGCAACGGCGGCAAGGCCGTTCCGGCTTAATAGAGGATGTGACGCAACGCAACGGAGAGGTTCCATGGGGCACGGCCGTTCGTTCTCGAAACTTTCCCGACGCAGTCTGATGGCTGCCGGCGGTGTGGTAGTGGCCTCGCCATTTTTTTGGCGACAGGCCGATGCGCAAACGAAACGCATTATCGTTCGCGATTCCGGCGGGCCTTACTCGAAGGGCTATGAGGAGGGATTTTACCGCCCGTTTCGGGAGGCGACGGGGATCGAGGTTGTCGGCGTAACCTCCAGCTACGAGCCGACGGCGCAGATCAAGAGCATGGTGGAGGCCAAGAACTACACCTGGAATATCGCCAGTATCAGCGGCGCTGCTGTCGATCAGCTCTCGTCGGAGGGCGATTATCTCGAGCGGCACGGATTGGAGAAGGAAGGTGCCGTCGCCCAGGTTCCGCGGGAATATGTTTCGGCCTACGGTGTCGGCTCCGACGTGTACGCCACCGCCCTCGGCTATCGTAAGGAAAAGTTCGAGGGCGGAAAGGCACCCGAGTCCTGGAAGGATTTTTGGGACACGTCGGCGTTTCCGGGGCGCCGCGCCATGCGCAGGCATCCTTTCGACACCATAGAGCAGGCGCTATTCGCCGACGGCGTGCCGTCGGACAAGGTCTATCCGCTCGACTTCGATCGCGCCTTCAAGAGTCTCGATCGGATCAAGCCACATGTGACGACGTGGTGGACCGGCGGCGCGCAGGCGACGCAACTGCTTGTGAGCGGCGAGGTCGACATGATCGCAACTTACTCGTCGCGTGTGCAGGCCGCCGCCGATGCGGGGGCGCCTGTCGGGGTGTCCTGGGATCAAAGCTTATGGGGATATAATAGTTGGACGATCCTCAAAGGCGCGCCGAACCTGGAGATCTGCCGCGAGTTCATAAAATTCTGCTCCGATCCGAAACGTCTGGCAGTGATCACGAATTACGTTTCGGTGGGCCCCGTCACGCCGGAATCCTACAAATACATCGATCCGAAAAAGGCGCCCACGCTGCCAACTTTTCCGGAAAATCGCGCGCGCAGCGTTAAAATCAACGATGCGTTCTGGGCAAAGAGTAAAGACAAAGCGATCGAGCGCTTCACGGCGTGGCTGCTAAAGTGAGGCTCGAACGCCTGAAGGCGAGGGCGTCTGTGGCCATGTTTGTCACCTCAGATCGACGCAGGTGACTTGCATGCCTCCAAAGTTGCGCGTCGTCGGAGTTCGAAAATCGTACGGCGGTGTCGTGGCACTCGCCGAGACAAGCCTCGATCTGAGGGAAGGAGAGTTTCTAACTCTTCTTGGGCCGTCGGGATCGGGAAAAACAACCCTGTTGATGACGGTTGCGGGACTGATTGCGCCCAACGCCGGCGAGATCTGGATCGATGGCCGCGATGCCTCCGGTCAGCCGCCCTGGGAGCGTGACATCGGCATGGTGTTCCAGAACTACGCGCTCTTCCCGCATTACACGGTATTCGAGAATATCGCCTTTCCCCTGCGGATGCGCCGCCACGCGGCGGCCAACGTTGCACAGGAAGTCGAGCGTATTCTCGATATCGTTCGTCTCGGCCACGTCGCGGGGCGGTTGCCAAGTCAATTGTCTGGCGGCCAGCAACAGCGCGTCGCGCTCGCGCGGGCTCTCGTTTATAGACCTTCGATCGTTCTG
Organism: Variibacter sp.; assembly: GCA_039808325.1. Lineage (GTDB taxonomy): Bacteria > Pseudomonadota > Alphaproteobacteria > Rhizobiales > Xanthobacteraceae > JAFKKS01. The sequence goes on from JBDHSU010000191.1 coordinate 2,993, forward strand.
ATGGACGAGCCGCTCGGCGCGCTCGACAAGAAGCTGCGTGATCAGTTGCAGATCGAGATCAAGCAATTGCACGAGGCGTTGAAGGCAACGATCCTCTACGTCACGCACGATCAGCAAGAGGCGTTGACTATGTCCGATCGCATCTGCCTGATGCAGAACGGACGGATCGAGCAGATCGGAACACCGCAGGATCTCTACTTTCGTCCGCAGAGCGTGTTCGCGGCCGACTTCCTTGGCGAGTCGAACATTCTTCCGGGCCGCATCGTCAGTCACACTGACGGATATGCGACGGTCGTGCTTGATGGGGAGAGCGATCTGCGTCTTGTGGTGCGGTCGGACCAGGCCGTCGGGCCGGCGAGCTTGATGGTGAGGCCGGAATGTCTGGTATTCCTCGATGATCAGCGGCCGGGCGCCTTCGAGGGAAGAATCGCTTCGATCGTCTTCATCGGCGGCACGACGAAATATCTCATCACGTTGTCCGGCGGCGCGACGATATCGCTCAACGAGACGACGCGGCGCGATATGGCGCGCCATCGCGGCGAGCGTGTGCGTTTTGGCTTCGCGCCCGAAGACGGCGTCATCCTGCGGGCGACGTAGATGCGCGATCGGGGAGGCGGCTCCGGCTGGTTGGCTCGTGCGCGCGGCGCGACGTGGATCTGGTTTCTGGCTCCCGTCGTTCTCTATCTCGTTCTGCTGATGGTGTTGCCGGTCGGCCGGCTGTTGCTCCTCGCGATCACGACACGCGACGGGACGCTGACGATCGACAATTTCGCACGGGCGTTTCAGGTGCCGGTTTATCTGAAGGTATTCTGGATCACGCTCAAGCTCGCGGCGATGACGACGGTGCTGTCGTTGATCTTCAGCTATCCGGTCGCCTATCTCGCGTCCATTGCCCGTGCCAGCACACGTGTATGGATCGTTTTTCTCATTCTCTTGCCGTTTTGGACGAGCTTTCTCGTGCGCACTTTTGCGTGGCTCGTCCTGCTCGGTAAGAACGGCACGATCAATTCGCTGCTGCGTGCATTGGGAATCATCGATGCGCCCGCTAATTTGATGTTCAACTTCACGGCAGTGCTCGTCGTGATGTGCCACGCGATGATGTCGCTTTGCGTGCTGACGATGCTCTCTGTCATGGAGAACATCGACCGAAACTTGCAGCGTGCGGCGACGACGTTGGGAGCGCCTCCCGGCAGCGCGTTCTGGCAGGTCTACTTCCCGTTGTCCTTACCGGGCGTTTCCGCGTCGGCATTATTGGTGTTCATCTCGGCGCTCGGCTTCTTCATCACGCCTGCCTTCATCGGCGGACGGCAGGAAACGGTGATCACGCAGGTGATCATCGAGCAGGTGCTCGAACTGTTGAATTGGCCGTTTGCCGCGGCCCTGTCGATCATGCTGCTCGCGATCTCGCTCGTGATCTTCTATGTGTTCGACAGGCTGGTCGGCATCTCGGCGCTGTCGGGAGGCGCTGGGCAGACGGGATTGGCCGAGAGCGCCCAGCGCGCGCTGCCGCGCCGCGGCGAATACGGCCGCAAGGTCTTGGCGTTGATCGGCCGCATCAGTGACGTCTTTGTCGCGCCGCTGCAGCGCCGCGCGCACCATCGTGGCGGTGAAACGCGGCGCTTCGGCGTGCTCTCCGTCGTCTGCGCGGCGGTCCTTGCATTCCTGGTTTTGCCGCCTTTCGTGATGGTGCCTCTATCTTTCACCGAGACAAGTTTTATCGACTGGCCGCCGCGGGGCTTCTCGATGCGATGGTATGTGACCTTTTTTTCGTCGCCGGAATGGATGGCGGCGACCTATCGGTCGTTCGTGATCGGTTTATTCTCCGCCTTGCTAGCCATGGTGATCGGTGTGCCTGCCGCCTTCGTGCTGGCGCGCCGACAATTCGCCGGCAAGGTCGGATTGATCAGCTTGATCCTTTCACCGCTCATCATACCGCGCATCATCATTGCCTTGGCGCTGTTCTACCTGTTTGCGCGGCTCAACATAGCGGGAACCATCCTGAGTCTTGTCCTCGGACATGCGGTGATTTCCGTGCCATTCGTCGTCGTTACGGTCATGGCGACGCTCAAGAACTTCGACCAGAGGCTCGAGCATGCCGCATGGAGTCTCGGCGCGCGGCCGTGGCGTACATTCTTGCACGTCACATTTCCGATCATCCGCTCGGGTTTGCTCGCGGCATTTCTGTTCGCTTTCATCACCTCGTTCGATGAATTGACCATCGCGCTGTTCGTCACCGGCGGCGTTACCAGCACGCTGCCCAAGCAAATGTGGGACGCCGCCATTTTGCAGATCACTCCGACACTCGCGGCGGCGTCGACGTTTCTGCTCGTTGTGGTCATGGTGGCCATCGGCGCAACCGAATGGCTACGGCGGCGAACCGCGGCCTGAATGGGCGGTCACGCTCGGTTCAGCTTGCCTCGGCCGGTCGATTGGTGCGCAGCACATACTGCGCGCAGATGTAGCCCCATGTCATGTTGGGGCCGATGGTCGTCCCGGCGCTGATCGCGCGGGTTCCGATCGGATTGGCCATCGCGGCGCCGGCGCA
>JBDHSU010000192.1:0-5471 GCA_039808325.1 Variibacter sp.
AGCCGGAGCGCGAGACCAGGATCGGAATGCCCATGCGCACGGTTTTAATGACCATTTCGGAGGTGAGCCGGCCGGTGGTGTAGAAAATCTTGTCCTCCGCCGCCACCCCGTGCTGGAACATCCAGCCCGCGATCTTGTCGACGGCGTTATGGCGGCCGACGTCCTCCATGTAGGCGACGATCTCGTCGCGCCGGCAGAGCACGCAGCCATGGATCGCGCCCGCCTCGAGGTAGAGCGAGGGTATGGTGTTGATGGCGTTGGTCAGCCGGTAGAGCCAGGAGGTGCGCAGCTCCGCCCGCGGCAGGCGCGCATTGTCGATCACGTCCATCAGGTCGCCGAACACGGTGCCTTGCGCGCAGCCGGAGGTCTGCACCCGCTTCTTCATCTTCTGCTCGTAGTCGGTCGCACGCGCGGTGCGCACGACGACGACCGCGAGGTCCTCGTCGTAGTCGATGCCGGTGACGACGTCGTCCGTCCGCAGCATGTTCTGGTTCAGAAGGTACCCGAGTGCGAGATACTCCGGGTAGTCGCCGATCGTCATCGCGGTGACGATCTCCTGGCTGTTGAGGAAGATGGTCAGCGCCCGCTCGACGGTGACCGCGGTCTCGATCGGCGCGCCCGCTTGGTCGATGCCGCGCACGCGCACGGTCAGCCGCGGGTCGTGCGGGTTCGGCAGAATGCGAGCGGTCGCGTCGGGGTGGCTGATGGCGTCGGTCATCAGCCTATGATGGGGCTGCAGTGGCCTCGCTTTCAAGCGGGGCGGAGCATGCGCGGCCGCTTGGAGCGTTTTCGAGCGAAAAGGATACCGGTTCGCGCGAAGAAAACGCGACGAAACTGATGTCTTCAGCGCGTGCGCTCGGGCCGGCTGCTGCCGTCGGCCATGCCGTAGGGGTGCTTGGCGTGCCACTTCGGGCCAGGGCCGCGCATATAGTGGCGCTCCGGCCGGTAAGGCGTGCGCAGGTCCTTGATGATTCCCTGCCAGGTGGAAGCGATGACGGCGCCGAAGAGCGACCGGTTCGGTCTGTTGAGTGCTGTTTCCTGTGCCATGACCTTCTCCCAACGGCTGCCCGGTATTCCCGGCTTGCCCATTGGTCGCGGGACACGACGTCCCGGTTCACGGCGATGCTTGCGCCCAGTCGGTAAATGAGAAGTTTTCATTAAATTCGATTCAATGCGACGTATGCGGCCCTCGATTCCTATGCCTAACAAAGCGTCACTTCGTGTCCTTCCTAGGCCCGCGCGATGGAACAAAACGGGCCTTATTGGCGTTTGATTGAGGCTGTAGGCCTGCGTGGGGAGTCTCCCATGAAAATCGCCCAAATCGCTCCTCTCATGGAGAGCGTCCCTCCACGGCTTTACGGCGGCACCGAGCGCATCGTCTCCTACCTTACGGAAGAACTGGTCGGGCTCGGTCATGACGTGACGCTGTTCGCGTCCGCGGATTCGGTCACGTCGGCGACGCTGGTCGGTTGCGCGCAGCGCGCCTTGCGTCTCGATCCCGAGATGCGCGATCCGATCCCCTACTACATGCTGATGATGGACAAGGTCCGGCGCGCGGCGCATCAGTTCGATATCCTGCATTTCCATATCGACCACTTCCAGTTTCCGCTGTTCCGCGACATCGCCGGGCGCACGCTGACGACGCTGCACGGGCGCCAGGACATTCCGGAACTGCGCGCGCTCTATGCCGGTTTCGACGACATGCCGCTGGTCTCGATCTCGGACGCGCAACGCCAGCCGGTGCCGCACGCGAATTTCGTGACCACGGTGCATCATGGGCTGCCGGCGGACCTGCTGCCGCCGCGGCTGCATCCGCGCGGCGGCTATGTGGCCTTCCTGGGGCGCATCTCGCCGGAAAAGCGGCCGGACCGCGCCATCGCCCTGGCGGGCATGCTCGGAATACCGCTGAAGATCGCGGCCAAGGTGGACAAGGCCGACGAAGCCTATTTCCGCGAGCAGATCGCGCCATTGCTCGCCGCCCCCGGCGTCGACTTCATCGGCGAGATCGGCGAGGCGCAGAAGCCGGATTTTCTCGGCGAGGCCGCGGCCCTGCTGTTCCCGATCGACTGGCCCGAGCCCTTCGGCCTGGCGATGATCGAGGCCATGGCCTGCGGCACGCCGGTTCTGGCTTTCCGTCATGGGTCGGTGCCGGAGGTGGTCGACAACGGCGTCACCGGCCACGTCGTCGACACAATGGACGAGGCGGTGCACGCCCTGCCGCATACGATGACGCTCGATCGCTCCCGCGTGCGCCAACGCTTTGTCGAGCGTTTTTCGGCGCGGCGCATGGCCATGGATTATGTGAAGGTCTATCGTTCGCTGATGAATCGCTTACGTGCCGACCGGCAAAGCGCGGAGGAGGTTCCGCTGGCGCCGATCGCGGCCGCGGCCCTCGGCGATACGAGGAACTATGTCGACTGAAGGCGTTTCGCGCTCCGACCATCTTGTCGAAGAGACGCCGTTCTATATTCCGGCCACGACCGACTCGGCGACGCGCGCCCGCCGCACCCTGAAGCACGGAGACTGCTTCGCCATTCTCGACAGCCATGGCGATATCGGTGCGTCTCCGGGCGCGCCGGACGGCGTCTATTTCCACGATACGCGCTTTCTGTCCCGCCTCGAGCTTCTGATCAACGGCTTCCAGCCGCTGCTGCTCGGCTCCAATCTGCGCGACGACAACTCGGTTCTCACCGTCGATCTCACCAATCCGGACATGTATTTCGAGAAGCGCCTCGTGCTTCCGAAGGATACCGTCCATATCGTGCGCACGATCTTCCTGTGGCGCGGCACGGCGCATCAGCGCCTGTCGCTGCGCAATCACGGTGAGCGCGCCGTCGGTTTGAATTTGTCGTTCACGTTCGGCAGCGATTTCGCCGATCTTTTCGAAGTGCGCGGCATGCGGCGCGAACGTCGCGGGCGTCTGGCGGATCCGACGGTGAACGGCGCCGACGTGCTCCTCGCCTACGAGGGGCTCGACAAGGTTCAACGCCAGACCCGCTTGTTCTTCGATCCGACGCCGGATCGGCTGGGCGCGAGCGCGGCGTCGTTCCGCATACAGCTTGCGCCGGACGAGAGCCGCACGCTGTTCCTGACGGCGACCTGCGACGCGCCGGAATTCGAGCCGATGTCGTTCAACCGCAGCCTGCTCGGGTTCAATCGCGAACGGCGCGAGGCGACGCGCGGCAACGCCACGGTGACGGCGTCGAACACGCTGTTCAACGAGGTCCTCTGCCGCTCGATGTCGGACCTCTACATGCTGATGACGCAGACGCCGGACGGGCCGTATCCTTATGCCGGTACGCCATATTATTCGACGACCTTCGGGCGCGACGGGTTGATCACGGCGATGCAGATGCTGTGGTTCGACCCGAAGGTCGCCGCCGGCGTGCTGCGGCGCCTCGCGCGCTTGCAGGCGACGAAGGACGATGCGGCCTCCGATGCGCAGCCGGGAAAAATTCTGCACGAGATGCGCGGCGGCGAGATGGCCGCGCTCGGCGAGGTGCCGTTCGCGCTCTATTACGGCAGCGTCGATTCCACGCCGCTGTTCGTGATGCTCGCGGGGCTGTACGCGCAGCGCACCGGCGACTGGGAATTGATCGAGACGCTGTGGCCGAACATCGAGGCGGCGCTCGGCTGGATCGAGGGACCGGCCGATCCCGACGGCGACGGCTTCGTCGAATATGCGCGCGCGACCGAGCAGGGGCTCGCCAATCAGGGATGGAAGGATTCCTTCGACGCCGTCTTCCACGCCGACGGCAGTTTGGCGGAAGGGCCCGTCGCGCTTGCGGAAGTGCAGGGCTACGTCTTCGCGGCGAAGCGGCTCGCGGCGATGTGCGCGCGCCGCCTCGGACGTGAGGTGCGCGCGGCGGAACTCGAAGCGTCGGCGGCGCGGCTCGCACAGAAATTCGAGGACGCCTTCTGGTGTCCGGAGATCGAGACCTATGCCGTCGCGCTCGACGGCAAGAAGGGGGCTTGCAAGGTGCGCACCTCGAACGCCGGACAGGTGCTGTTCAGCGGCATCGCCGATGCGGAGCGCGCGCGCAAGGTCGGACGCGGATTGCTCGGCTCCGATTTCTTCTCCGGCTGGGGTATCCGCACGGTGGCGCGCGAGGCCGCGCGCTACAATCCGATGTCGTATCACAACGGTTCGATCTGGCCGCATGACAACGCGCTGATCGCCACGGGATTGGCGCGCTACGGCATGAAGACGGAAGTGAACCAGGTGTTCGGCGGCCTGTTCGACGCCGCGACCTACATGGATCTGCGGCGGCTTCCCGAACTGTTCTGCGGTTTCAAGCGCCGCGCCGGCGAGGGGCCGACGCTGTACCCGGTCGCGTGCGCGCCGCAGGCGTGGGCGAGCGGCGCGCCGTTCATGCTGCTGCAAGCCGCGTTGGGGCTCGAATTCGACCCCGAAGCCCGCGAAATTCGCCTGCGCAACCCGCGTCTGCCGGCATTCCTCCCCGAAATCACGCTGCACAATCTGCGGCTTGGCGAGGCCAAGATCACGCTGTCGCTGCACCGGCAAGGGGAGGGCGTCGGCATCCAGACGCTCAATGCCGAAGGGGCTGTGCGGGTGAGCACGATCTTGGATTGAGCGCCGGCCCGCCGCCTCGATCGGCCTCATTCAGAGGAGGCGGAAAGGCGTTGGCCGGGTTTTACGCCCCGCCTTGCCCTTTGGCGCGCGCGCCGCTACATCAGCGCGGAATTTCCCTCACAGCGCGCACCAGCGCCACATATCGCGGGAGTGGGCCGCCCATGGCCGCACGTCAGTTCATCTATCACATGGAAGGCCTCACCAAGGCCTATCCGACGCGCAAGATCCTCGAGAACATCAACCTCTCGTTCTACCCGGACGCCAAGATCGGCGTGCTCGGCGTCAACGGCGCCGGCAAATCGACGCTGCTCAAGATCATGGCGGGGCGCGACACCGAGTTCACCGGCGAGGGCTGGGTCGCCGAGGGCGCGCGCGTCGGCTACCTCGAGCAGGAGCCGCATCTCGACGAGACCAAAACGGTCCGCGAGAACGTGATGGAGGGCGTCGCCGCCAAGAAGGCGATCCTCGACCGCTACAACGAGCTCGCCGTCAACTACTCGGACGAGACCGCCGACGAGATGGCGAAGCTGCAGGACGAGATCGACAGCAAGAATCTCTGGGACCTCGACAGCCAGGTCGACCTCGCGATGGACGCGCTGCGCTGCCCGCCCGACGACGCCGACGTGACCAAGCTTTCCGGCGGCGAGCGCCGCCGCGTCGCGCTCTGCCGGCTCTTGCTCGACCAGCCCGACCTTCTTCTGCTCGACGAGCCGACCAACCATCTCGACGCCGAGAGCGTGAACTGGCTCGAAGGGCATCTGCGCAACTATCCCGGCGCCATCCTCATCGTCACCCACGACCGCTACTTCCTCGACAACGTCACCGGCTGGATCCTCGAACTCGACCGCGGCCGCGGCATCCCCTACGAGGGCAACTA
>JBDHSU010000193.1:0-5336 GCA_039808325.1 Variibacter sp.
TGCCGGTAGAAGCGATGCGTCCAGCCGGAATAGTTGCCGGCGCCGTTGCACAGGATGGCGTCCTGCGGCAGGCGCTCGCGCAGCCACGCGACGCACTCGCCGAGATTCACCTTGCCCGGCACCTCGGTCGCCTTTTCCGTGTAGGCGAGATAGTCCGCGTGCGCGGCTTCCGTCTCCTTGCGCCACGCAAGGTCCTTCGGCGGTTTCAGGTCGGCGAGCGCGGCGGCGAACGCGATCGGCGACGCCTGGATCGCCAGTGTCGGACGATAGACGCGGCCGAGCTCTTCCGCGCCCGGCAGCACATGCACGAATTTCATCTGCGGCGTCGGGATGTCGAACAGCGTGTAGCCTTGCGACGGCATCTCGCCCATGCGCCCGCCGACGACGATGACGAGATCGGATTCCTTGATCCGCGCCACGAGTTTCGGATTGGGCCCGACGCCGAGGTCGCCGGCATAAGACGGATGCAGCGCGTCGAACAGGTGCGCGCGGCGGAATGTCGTCACCACCGGCATGGCGAACCGCTCGGCGAACGCCGCGACATCGGCGCAGGCTTCCGCCGTCCAGCGGCTGCCGCCGAGGAACAGCATCGGACGCTTCGCGCCGGCGATCAGCGTTTGCAGTTTCGCCATTTCGGGCTTGCCGGGCCACGTCTCGACCTGTTCGGCCGCGGGCGCATCGGCGACGGCGACGCGTTCGGTGAGCATGTCTTCCGGCAGCGCGATGACGACGGGTCCCGGCCGTCCGCTCGTCGCGGCATGAAACGCGCGCGAGACGATCTCCGGAATGCGCTGCGGGTCGTCGATCTCGGTCGTCCACTTGGTCATCGAGCCGAACACGGCGCGATAGTCGAGTTCCTGGAAAGCGTCGCGGCCGCGCATCTCGCGCGCGACCTGGCCGACGAACAGGATCATCGGCGTCGAATCCTGCTGCGCGATATGGACGCCGGGCGAAGCGTTGGTGGCGCCCGGGCCGCGGGTGACGAAGGCGACGCCCGGCCGTCCGGTCATCTTGCCGACGGCTTCCGCCATCATCGCCGCGCCGCCCTCCTGGCGGCAAATGGTCACGGCGACCGAACGGTCGTGGAACGCGTCGAGCACCGCGAGATAGCTCTCGCCGGGGATGCAGAAGGCGTGGCCGACGCCGTTGACGATGAGCTGGTCGACCAGAACCTCGGCTGCCGTCCGCGTATTGTCCTTGCCGCGCATTGCTGGTTCTCCTGAACGGTGTGCTGTCGCCGACCCGAGGCTTCGTTGCTGCCGGGCACGGCCGGTCGAAGACGGGCCTGAACGCCCTTGACCCGGCAAAGAGCAGTTTTCTTGTCTGTGATGGATGCCCGGGTCAAGCCCGGGCATGACGCCGATTGTGCGGCGGGGTCACCGCTTGTGCGGCACGAACGAAGCCGGCGTCATCAGCCGGTTTTCCTGGTGCTCGAGATAGCCCGCCTCGCCGCTGAGCTTGAGGTAGGCCTGCCAGTCCGGGTCCGCCATCATCGCGGCGCGTCGCTTGGCGCGGTCGGCGGCGTCGGCATAGGCCCAGATATGGATGTAGGTGTTGATCTCGCCGGTTTCGGTGACGAGATAGGCAAAAGGCTGGCCGAGATGCCGCGTCTGCGGGCCGAAGCCATGCTTTTCGTAAATGGCAAGGTGCGCGGACAACGTGCCCGGCTTTACGCGATAGGTTCGAACGTCGAAAAGCACGCTTTCTCTCCCTCAATGGACTGGATGGAAACGCCGCATCATTCGAGCGGCCGGAAGCATCCGTCAAGCGGGCGCGGCGCATAGCTCACGCGGCGCGGCGTCACGCTCAGTCGAGGCCGGGCTCTTCGGCGCGCTGCTCCGCCGGCTTCTCGCCGCGGGTGAGGTTCGCCGCGCTGTTGATCAGCGCGATGTGCGAGAACGCCTGCGGGAAGTTGCCGACCAGACGGCGCGTGCGCGGGTCGTATTCCTCGCTGAGCAGCCCGACATCGTTGCGCAGGTTCAGCAGCCGCTCGAAAAGCTTCTCGGCCTTGTCGCGCTTGCCGCACATCATATAGGCGTCGACGAGCCAGAAGCTGCAGGCGAGGAAAGCGCCCTCGCCGGCCGGCAGGCCGTCGTCGGCGCGCGCGGTGTCGTAGCGCTGCAGGAAGCCGTCGACGAGCAGCGCCTTCTCGACCGCCTGAACGGTGCCGGCGATACGCGGATCCTCATGCGGCAGGAACCCCACGGCGCCGATCAGCAGCAGGCTGGCGTCGAGCTGCTTGCTGCCGTAGGCGCGCACGAAGCTGCCGAGCTCGCGGTCGAAGCCCTTGGCGCAGACGTCGTCGTGAATCGCCTTGCGCACCGCCTTCCAGCGATCGACCGGGCCGGGCAACTGGAATTTGCCCACGCTCTTGATCATGCGGTCGAAGGCGACCCATGCCATCACCTTCGAATGCGTGAAGTGCTCGCGCTCGCCGCGCACCTCCCAGAGGCCCTCGTCGGGCTTGTGCCATACGGTCTCGAGATGCGCGAGAATCGCGAGCTGCACGTCCCAGCCGACTTTGACGCCGTCGAGGTGGCCGCGCCGGGCCTGATGCAGCGCATCCATCATCTCGCCGTAGACGTCGAGCTGCACCTGGCTGTGCGCGGCATTGCCGATGCGCACCGGCTTGGCGTTCTCGTAGCCGGGCAGCCACGACACCTCCCATTCCGTCAGCCGCCGCTCGCCGGCGATGCCGTACATGATCTGCATCTGATGGGGGCTGCCGGCGACCGCGCGCAGAAGCCAGTCGCGCCAGGAGCGCGCCTCGCCGTAGTAGCCGGAATTCATCAGCGCCAGCAGCGTCAGCGTCGCGTCGCGCAGCCAGCAGAAGCGATAGTCCCAGTTGCGCTCGCCGCCGAGCTTTTCCGGCAGCGATGTGGTGGGCGCCGCGACGATGCCGCCGGTCGGCGCGAAGGTCAGCGCCTTGAGCGTGATCAGCGACCGGTTGACGGCATCGGTATGCGGCCCTGACACCGTGCTTTTCGCCACCCACTCCGTCCAGAATTTCTCCGTAACCTCCAGCGCCTTCCATGCGTCGACCGGCGGCGGCGGCTCGAGATGCGACGGCGCATAGGTCATGACGATCGGCACTTTATCGCCGGCCTTGATGGTGAACTCGCTGATGGTGCGCATGTCCTTGCCGCGCATCTCGATCGGCGCGTGGAACAGCAGCATGTCGGGGCCGGCGATCATCCGCAGCGTCCGGTCGGGCAGCCGGCTGACCCACGGCACCGTGGAACCGTAGCCGAAGCGCACGACAAGCTCGCCGCGCATGCGCACTTCGCCGCGCTCGCCGACGATGATGCGCGCGAGATCGGTGCGGTGGTCGCGCAGCGGCATGAAGTCGATCAGCGTGACGGCGCCTTCATCGGTCTCGAAGCGCGTTTCGAGGATCAGCGTGTTCTTGCGGTAGCGGCGCGTCGTGCGCACGTTCTCCGCGACGGGCGCGATGATCCAATGCCCGTGGCGCTCGTCGCCGAGCAGCGCCGCGAACAGCGCCTCGGAATCGAAGCGCGGCCAGCACAGCCAGTCGATGGAACCGTTGCGGCCGACGAGGGCCGCGGATTCGCAATCGCCGATGAGCGCGTAGTCTTCGATCTTCGAGGGCATTGGAAACCTTAGTGTCTAGCTGGGGAACGCAGGGCATCGGCTCTTGCCCTCCCTCGGAGGAAGGGGCGCGAGCGCGAAGTGCGGGCGGGGTGAGATGATTACTGTTCGCCCCGATGGCTCACCCCGCCCCGTCCGCGGTCGCCTGCGCTCCCGCGGCCGACCCTCCCTCACCAGGAGAGGATGAAGGAAGAAGCGTGTATCGGATCATTTCGGTCAGACTCTAGAGCGAGAAATCGATCACGACTTTGATGTCGTCGCCGCGATTATCGAGCGCCTCGGCGAAATGCGAAAGCGGAACGCGGCGCGAGATGAGCTTTGCGAGCCAATCCTTGTCGGCGCGGGCGAGCGCTTCCGCGGCGGCTTGGTAATGCAGCTTGTTGGCGTTGACGGAGCCGAGCACGACCTGGTTGCCGAGCACGATGTCGCGGTTGATCCGCCCGAGATCGAGTTCGGCGGCGTGGGTCGAGGAAACGCCTGCGAGACACAGGATGCCGCTCGGCGCGAGATGGCCGATGAGGCCGCGGATCAACGGCACCGCGCCCGTGCATTCCACCACGATGTCGGGCATGAGGCGGTCGAGTACCGCGTCGAGGCCGCTCGCATAGTAGGTTGCGCCGAGCGCCTTCACCAGCTTGGGTTTCGGCCCCTCGGTCGCGCGGTCGAGTACGTGCACGTCGAGGCCGCGCTGTTTTGCGAGCAGCGCCGCCAGCATGCCGACCGGCCCCGCGCCGGTGATGAGCGCGGTGCGCGCGCGCCATGCGTTCGAGCGCCGTCCGACGCGGTCGATATGATCCCACGCTTTCGCCACGACGCTTGTCGGCTCGAGCAGGACGCCGCTGAGCCCGAGCGTCTTGTCGACCTTGACCGCGGCGTCGGGTGCGATGTTGAAGCGTTGCGCGCCGAATCCGTCGCGCTCCTTGATGCCGTGCTCGGTGTAGCGGCCGTTGCGGCACATGTCCCATTCGCCGGAGGCGCAGGCGGGGCACGGCACCGGATCCGGCCGCCGCACGATACCGACCACATGGTCGCCCTTGCTGAAGCTGGAGCCGTCGGGAGCGTGCTCCACGACGCCGAGGCTTTCATGGCCGAGCACCAGCCGCTCGTGACCCGGCGGCGCGGCGCCGTAGGCGCCGGAGACGATCTCCCGATCGGTGCCGCAGATGCCGAGGGCAAGCGCGCGCACGGACAGCATTCCCGGCGACGGCTTCGGATCGTCGATGTCGTCGAGCCGGGCCGAGTTCTTTACGCCGGGGATCACCGTGATTGCGTGCATGAAGTCCTGGCCTGGAAGGGCAAGCGGATGTGCGGACGCGGCCGCGTCAGCCTGCGGCAATGAACGTTAAAGCCGAACGCACGCAAATGGTTGCAGTCGCCCCTTCGATCACACGGATCGTTGATGGCGGCGCCGCTGCGGCCAAAGCGTTTTCCGGTGAAGTGGACCCCGGTTCACCGCAGGAAACGCGATAAAACAAGTGTTTTTGGAGGGCGGTCCGATCTGAAGGGATCGGACTCTAAAGCCCCAGCGCGCGCACCGCCATGACCGTACCCATGCCGACGGCGATGGCGAGGAATTCGTTGCGCGACCAGGCCATCACGGCGACGACGGCGGCGACGCCGAGCAGCGCCGGCGAGCCGCTGCGCGCCAGCACCGGTACGATCGTGGCGGTGATGACGCAGCCCGGCAGCGCGTCCTTCGAGGATGTCGAGTTCGAGGGCGCTGCCGC
>JBDHSU010000194.1:0-5166 GCA_039808325.1 Variibacter sp.
CGTTGCAGCGCCTTTCCTCGGTGACCGCCGAGTTGCAGGAAGGCGTGATGAAGGCGCGCATGCAGCCGATCGGCAATGCATGGCAGAAACTGCCGCGGCTGGTTCGCGACCTCTCCGTCGAGCTTGGCAAGGGTATCGACCTCCAGACTTTCGGCGCGGAAACGGAGCTCGATCGGCAGGTCCTGGAGCTCATCAAGGATCCGCTCGTCCATATGATCCGCAATGCCGCCGATCACGGACTCGAATCGACGGCGGAACGCCGGACCCTCGGCAAGCCGCCGCATGGCACCATCCGCCTGTCGGCGCGTCACGAAGGCGGACACATCGTCATCGAGGTTTCCGACGACGGGCGCGGTCTGAACGTCGATAGAATCCGGCAGAAGGCCGTCGCGCAGAGTCTCATCGCCGAAGCCGACGCGGCGAAGATGAGCGATGTGCAGATTCAGCGGCTGATCTTTACGCCGGGCCTCTCGACCGCGTCGCAGATCACCAGCATTTCCGGCCGCGGTGTCGGCATGGATGTGGTGAAGAACAATATCGACCAGATCGGCGGTACGATCGACGTGCGCTCGGTGCTGGGCGAGGGCTCGGCGTTCATCATCAAGATTCCGCTGACGCTTGCGATCATTTCGGCGCTGATTGTCGAAGCCGCCGGAGAGCGGTTCGCGATCCCGCAGCTCGCGGTCGCCGAACTCGTGCGCACCCGCGCCGGCTCGGAGCATTGCATCGAATACATCAAGGACGCACCGGTCCTGCGCCTGCGCGACAAGCTGTTGCCGCTGATCCACCTCGGCGCGTTGTTGAAGCTCGATGTCAAAGATCGAGGTGCGATCGATAGCGGCTATGTGGTGGTGACCCAGGTCGGCAATCAGCGCTTCGGCCTTGTCGTCGACGGCCTTTTCCACACCGAGGAGATCGTCGTGAAGCCGATGGCGTCCAAGCTGCGCCATGTCGGAGTGTTCTCCGGGACGGCCATTCTCGGCGACGGCGCCGTCATCATGATCCTCGATCCGAACGGCGTCGCCGAAACCGTGGGAAGCGCCGCATCGCAGATGAACGACACTGCCGCGGAACCGGACGCCGCCGGCGAGCCGGCGACGCCGTTGCTCGCTTTCCGTGCCGGCTCGCAAGCGCACAAGGCCGTGCCGCTATCCTTGGTGACTCGGCTTGAAGAAATCGACTGCCGCGCCATCGAGCGCTCGAACGGACGGTACGTCATTCAGTACCGCGGGCGCCTGATGCCGCTGCTTCGCGTCGGCGACGAAGGCAAGATCAAGAGCGAGGGGACACAGCCGCTCCTGGTGTTTTCCGATGGCGCCCGCGCGATGGGCATCGTCGTCGACGAAATCATCGACATCGTCGAGGATCGGCTTGCGATCGATGTCGTCGGCAAGACGCCGGGTGTGATCGGCTCTGCCATCGTCAAGGGGAACGCCACGGAAATCATCGATGTCGGCCACTATCTCGGGCTCGCCTTCGACGATTGGGGCCGCGCCGTGCCGCATGCGGCGGCTGCCATGCAGACGGTCATGCTGGTCGACGATTCCGCATTCTTTCGCGACATGCTGACGCCGGTGCTACGGGCGGCGGGCTACGACGTCAGCGTCCACGCTTCCGCCGCGTATGCGCTCGAAGCGTTGCGCGCCGGTCGCCGGCCCGTCGTTATTTTGTCGGATATCGAGATGCCGGAAATGGACGGGCTGCAATTCGCGGCTGCGGTCCGCGCCCAACTTGGCGGGACGCCGCCTCCAATGCTGGCGTTGTCCTCGCATGCGACCCCAAGCCTGATGGAGCGCGTTCGCGCCGCGGGCTTTGACGCGTTTGTCGCCAAGCTCGATCGTCAGGCGCTGATTGCCAAGATCAGGGAGCACACGACGGCTTGGGAGCGGGCGGCCTGACGATGACGATGCGCGACATCAACGAAAGCGAATACGTCACGGCGACGATCGGCGAGCAGATGTTCGGCCTTCCGATCGACCGCGTGCAGGATGTTTTCATCGTGGACCGGGTCACGCGCGTTCCGTTATCGCAAGCCGACATCGTCGGCGTGATGAATTTGCGCGGCCGTATCGTGACGGTGATAAATATGTGCCGCCGCCTCGGCTTGCCCTCGCAGCGTCCGGACAAGGCGCCGATGGCGATCGGCGTCGATTGCCGCGGCGAATCCTACGGCTTGCTGATCGACGAAGTCGGCGAGGTGCTGACGCTTGCACGCGACACGCGCGAGGCCAATCCGGCCAATCTCGATGCCACCCTGGCGGCCGTGTCGGTGGGCGTCCACCGTTTGGAAGGGAAGATGTTGGTGCTGCTCGATGTCGATCGCGTTCTCGATCTCGAGCGAAAACTGACAGCGGCATGAGCGCCGTATCATGCAACGTGGCGCTATTGGAGGGATCACGATGAAGACGTGTTTGATTGTGGATGACTCAAGTGTGATCCGAAAGGTCGCGCGACGCATTCTCGAGGGGTTGAGCTTCACCATTGTCGAGGCGGAGGACGGCCAGCAGGCGCTCGAAGTTTGCCGCAACACCATGCCGGCCGCGATACTGCTTGATTGGAACATGCCGGTCATGGACGGCCACGATTTCCTCAAGGCGCTGCGGCGTCTGCCCGGCGGCGACAAGCCGAAGGTGGTTTTCTGCACGACGGAAAACGATGTCGTCCACATCGCGCGGGCGCTTCATGCGGGTGCGAACGAATACATCATGAAGCCGTTCGACAAGGAGATCGTCGAGGCGAAGTTTCAGGAAGTCGGTCTGATCTGACCGTCCTGTCGCGTAAGGTCCTGCCGCGTGAAGGCGGCGCTGCGTTCTCTTTGTAAGTGTTGCGTATGAATGTTCTGCTCGCCGAACGGCCTGCGGTTGCGCCCACGACCCCGACGCGGGTCATGGTTGTCGACGATTCCGTCGTCGTGCGCGGCCTGGTCGCGCGATGGATCGACGAGGAGCCGGGGCTCCGGACCGTCGCGGCGCTGCGAACGGGCCGTGAAGCGCTCGATCAGTTCGAGCGCTTCGATCCCGATGTCGTGATCCTCGACATCGAGATGCCCGATCTCGACGGCCTGTCGGCGCTGCCGCTCCTGCTTGCCAAAAAGCCCGATCTGGTCGTGATCATGGCGTCGGCGCTGTCGCGGCGGCATGCCGAGGTCAGCATCAAGGCGCTGTCGCTCGGCGCCGCCGACTACGTGCCGAAACCGATCACCAATCGCGACGTGACGACGTCGCCGGCATTCCGCCGAGAGCTGATCGAAAAAATCCACCAGCTTGGCCGCCGGCAGGCCATGCGCCGCAACTTCGGCAAGGCGGGAGAGCGCGGCACGGCTGTCGCCGCACGGGTGCCGGCGGCCGAAAGATCGGCGGATATTTCGCTTCGCCCGTTCACCAACACACGTCCGCGCGTCCTGCTGATCGGCGCCTCGACCGGCGGGCCGCAGGCGCTCGGCCGGATCCTGCCGACGCTGAAAGGCGTCCTCGACCGTGTGCCGGTTCTGATCGTGCAGCATATGCCGCAGACCTTCACGACGATCCTCGCCGAGCATCTTTCGCGCGCCACCGGGCGGGCGACGCACGAGGCAATCCACGGCGAGCCGATCCTGCCGGGTGCGACCTATCTTGCGCCGGGCGCGCGTCATATGCGCGTCGTGCGTCGCTTCGCGCAGTTTTTCATCGACCTCGATGACGGCCCGCCGGTGAATTTCTGCAAACCGGCGCTCGATCCGCTGTTCGCCAGCGCGAGCGCGGCATGGGGCGGCGCGGTTCTCGCCGTCATCCTGACCGGCATGGGGACGGACGGCACCTGCGGGGCGGGAGCCGTCGCTTCCGCCGGCGGCAACGTCATCGCGCAGGACGAACCGACGAGCGTCGTGTGGGGAATGCCGGGGTCCGCCGCCAATGCCGGCGTTTGCGCGGCCGTTTTGCCCCTCAATGAAATTGGACCGAAGATTACGCGTGTGTTCGCCGGAGATTTTTCATGACGCCGGTTGATTTCGATTTTCTGCGCCATTTTTTGAAGAAGAAGTCCGGTCTCGCTCTTTCGGCGGACAAGCAATATCTCGTTGAAAGCAGGCTTCTGCCCGTCGCGCGCCGCGTCGGTGCTGCGAATCTCGGCGCGCTTATCGCGCATCTGCGCGAGCCCAATTCCGAGAACGCGGCCACGGAAGTGGTCGAGGCGATGATGACGAACGAGACGTTCTTCTTCCGTGACAAGATGCCGTTCGAACATTTTCGCGCCACGATGATGCCGGCGCTGCTGGCGGCCCGCGCGGCGACCAAGCGCATTCGCATCTGGTGCACGTCGGCTTCGAGCGGTCAGGAGCCATACTCCCTGGCGATGATCCTCAAGGAGATGGGCGCGGCGACGGAGGGATGGCGGATCGACATCCTCGCGACCGATATCGCGAGCGGCGTGCTCGAGAAGGCGCGGCGAGGGTGCTATTCGCAATTCGAGGTCCAGCGCGGACTGCCGATCGGCCTGCTCATCAAGCACTTCACGCAGGTCGGCGACCAGTGGCAGATCTCGCCGGAGATCCGCGCGATGGTGCAGTATCGTCCGCTCAATCTCCTGCGCGACTTCGCCAATCTTGGAACGTTCGACATCGTCTTCTGCCGCAACGTCCTCATCTATTTCGACGAGGAAACGAAGACCGGCGTGCTCGATCGCTTGGCGCAGGTGATGGCGCCGGATGGATTTCTGGCCTTGGGAGCGGCGGAAACCGTGGTCGGGCTGACGCGGGCATTGAAGCCGATCCCGGACAAGCGCGGCCTGTATGCGCCGGATCGCTCGGCGGGGAGCGGCGGCGGGACGATGCGGAGCGGCACGGCGAGGCTTACCCTCGTCGCGAACCGGCGCTGAGGCGTGATCCCCGGTCGCGCCGGCGCTCGATCACGATGATTTTGGATCGAATCGATCCAAAATCATGAGCGTGATCGATTCTCATAACTTGGAGCGGGATGCGGGCGGAAAACCGCAACACACTTTTCCTCATCCCGCTCTAAGCATGATCTTTTCCGAAAACCGGTTTCCGCTTTTCGGGAACAGACTCTAGCCGGACTGCCGTGCCGGGGTGTGGAGGCGCGAGGCCAGTGCGCTCGCCACCTCGAACTTGATGTCGGCGAGCGAGAAGGGCTTCGTCACGACGCCATGGATCAACGCGTCGAGCCCGTTCGC
>JBDHSU010000195.1:0-5103 GCA_039808325.1 Variibacter sp.
TCAGGTCGCGGCGAGCTTGCCGGGGAAACGAACGGACATTCGCGCCCTCTGGCGCTAAAGCGTTTTTCGGTGAGGGGGAAACCGGTTTTCGCAAAAGCATGCCCTCGGGGGCGACTCGGGGGATCATGCTCGAGCAACAAGAAGAGAGGCGGATCTGATTTCTTCAGCACAAGCGAATAACGCCCCGGTGCATCCGGGATGAGACCGTGCCGTCCGCGGTTTTCGAAAGCGTTGCAATCGGCGCCCGGTCAAGCGGCGCGCCGTTGCCGCTTGGTTTTCGTTTTCCGGGAGCGTCGCGGGGTGGAGCGTTTCTGACTCGCCGCGCTTTTCGGCGCCGGTTTCTTCAGGCTGTTCTTCAGGGCGTCCATCAGGTTGATAACGTTGCCGCGGTCGGGCGTCGCCTCCGGCGCCGAGATGGCTTTTCCGGCCGCCTTGCGCTTGACCAGGGCCCGCAGCGCGCGTTCGTACTCGTCCTTGAATTTCGAGGGATCGAAATGCGCCGATTTCGTCGTCAGGATATGCTCCGCGAGCTTCACCATGTCCTTGGTGATGCGTGGCGTCGCGATATCGTCGAAATAATCCTTCGCGTCCCGGATCTCATAAGGATAGCGGAGCCGCGTGCCGAGCAGCCCCTTTCCGAACGGCTCGATGGCGATGACGTGTTCGCGATTGGCCATGACGATCCGCGCCAACGCCACGCGATTTTTGTTCTTCATCGCGTCGCGGATCACGGCGAAGGCGTCGAGGCCGTCTTTTCCCTGCGGCGCGATGTAGTAAGGCCGCTCGCGATAACGGTCGTCGATTTCGTCTTTGGGAACGAACCGGTCGATATCGAGCGTGTGCGTGCTCTCGATTCGGATGGCATCCAGGTCATCCGCGCCGATCTCGACATACTTGCCTTTGCTGATCTCGTAGCCCCGCGTCTTTTGATCCTGCTCGACGACGTCGCCGGTCTCCTCGTCGATCATCTGTTGGCGCAGCCGGTTCTTGGTCTTGGCGTTGATCTGGTGGAAGTGCGTCTTCTCCATGGCGGTCGACGCGGGGTAAATCGCCACGGGGCACGATACGAGCGAGAGCTTCAGGGTTCCCTTCCAATAAGGTCGCGCCGCCATTCCCATCCTCATGCGTTGCGCTGCAATGTTCTCCGCCTTTTAAATGTTCTCCGCCTTTACTTGCGCTTGGCGGGAACCTTCTTGCCTTTCTTGCGTGCCTCGGAAAGGCCGATGGCGATCGCCTGCTTGCGGCTTTTGACGGTTCCGCCTTTGCCGCCCTTGCCGCTTTTCAGCGTGCCTTTCTTACGCTTGTCCATTGCTCTTTCGACGTCCTTGGATGCCGATTTCGAGTATTTGCGAGCCATGATCGTATCCTCGGGGTTGTCGCGTCGTCGACACGACGGGCGCCGGCTTTCGCCGAAAACGATTTGCACAATGCGCTCTCAACGCACGGTACGTGCGCCGAGTTCCGCGACGGACGAAAGCGGGCGCCGCAAGCGCCCTTGCGGTCGTTGACGGGGCCGCGACGCTGCTGTCTTGGTCAGCTTGCGGCAGCGATGGGGGAGATTTCGCCGGCATCGGCGTCGTCCACGGGGCCGCGCGGAACGAGGTTGCGTTTCAACAGCTTGGGGATGTGCCGCGGCAGTGACGGCATGCCGAACAGGTAGCCTTGAACTTCGTTGCAGCCCTCCGCCCGCAGGCGCGCGAGCTGTTCCTCGGTCTCCACGCCCTCGGCCGTGGTCCGCATGCCGAGACTCCGGCTGAGGCCGATGATGGCGCGCACGATCAGGCTCGATTCGCCGGACGCCGCCACGTCGCGGACGAACGACTGGTCGATCTTGATCTTGTCGAAGGGGAAGCTGCGCAGATAGCTCAGCGACGAATAGCCGGTACCGAAATCGTCCATGGAGATGCGGATGCCCCGGTCGCGGAGCGCATGCAGGATCGCCAGCGTCGCGACGCTGTTGGTGAGCAGCACCGATTCCGTGATCTCGAGCTCGAGCCGCTGCGGCGACAGGCCGGCGGCCGAGAGCGCATCCGAGACGGTCTGGACGAGACCTGATCCCTTGAATTGTGCCGGCGATACGTTGACCGCCACCTTCACATGGTTCGGCCATTCGCTCGCCTGAGCGCAGGCGTGCTTGAGCACCCAGTCGCCGAGCTGGACGATAAGACCGATTTCTTCCGCGACCGGAATGAACTCCGACGGCGGCACGAATCCGCGCGTCGGATGGCGCCAACGCAGGAGGGCCTCGAAGCCGCATACGCGATTGAGCTCAAGGTCGCAGATCGGCTGGTAGTAGAGATCGAATTGGTCTTTCGCCAATGCCTCGCGCAGATCCAGCTCGAGCTTGCGGCGGGCTTGCAGGCGAGCATCCATTTCCGGCTCGAAGAAGCGCCACGTGCCGCGGCCGTCGCTCTTCGCCCGGTAGAGCGCGACGTCGGCGTTCTTGAGAAGCCGCTCGCAGGTGACCCCGTCGCCCGGCGCGACGGATATGCCAAGGCTTGCGCCGACCATGACGCGATGCTCGTCGATTTCGTAAGGCGCGCTCAGCGTCTCGACGACACGACGCGCGAGAAGGGCCGCGTCTTCCGGCGCGCCGATGCCGCATTGGACGATGGCGAACTCGTCGCCGCCAAGCCGCGCCACCGTATCGACCTCGCGCACGCAGGCTTGCAGGCGTTCGGAAACGGCGACAAGAAGCGCGTCGCCGACGGGATGGCCGAGCGTGTCGTTCACCTGCTTGAAATTATCGAGATCGACGCAGAGGACGGCGAGGCCGCTGCCGCGCCCGAGCTGCGTGACGGCTTGCTCAATGCGTTCGTTGAGGAGAACGCGATTGGGCAGGCGGGTCAGCGTGTCGTGCCGCGCCATGAAGACGATCTGCGCCTCCGCATGCCGGCGCTCCGTCACGTCCTCGTAAGTCGCGACCCATCCGCCGTCGGACGTATGCCGGTGCGCGATGGCGATGGCGCGCCCGTCGCTGAGGTCCTGGAAATGCGTTTCCGTCTCGCGTTGGTGCATCAGGGCCGACTGTTCGGCGAGGATGTCTTCGACGCGCTTCTCGCCATGATTGCCGGCCGCGACACTGAGCGCCACAATCTCCTCGAAAGACATGCCCGGCTGCACGTGCTCCGGCATGAGGTGGAAGATCTCGCAGAAGCGGCGGTTCACGACCTGCAGGCGATTTTCCGCGTCGTAGAGACACAGACCTTGCGACATGTTGTCGAGAGCCGCGTCGAGGCGAAGATTGGTTTCGGTCAATCGCGCCTCTTGTTCCTTCTGTACGGTGATGTCGCTGCAGACGACGATGAAGCCGCCTTCCTGCGTCGTGCTGCGGCTCACGCGCAGCCAACGCCCGTCCGGCAATTCCACCTCTCCCGTCGACGAGTGGGAGGCCGGGCGGATATTGACCGCCTTGCCGTTATTGGCCTTGGCCCAATCCGTGGCGGCGAATTCCGCCGCCATCGATCCGGACTGCAAGGCGTTGTCGGAGCCGCCAAGGAAGTCCGCCGCCTGAGAATTGGCGAGCGCGACCTGTCCGGCGGCATCGACCACCACGATGCCCTCGCGCGAGCTCTCGAGCGCGTCGGCGAGGCGCGCCTGCGCCGAGCGCCGCTGCGCGACCTCGCGATCCATCATCGTCTTGATGTTGTCGCGCATGGTGCTCATGGAGGAGAGCAGGGCGCCGAGTTCGTCGGCGCCGCCCCGCGGAATAATGCCGTCGAGCTTGCCGTGAGCGATCCTTTCGGCCACGGCCGAGGCCACCGCCACCGGCCCGATGATCCGCCGCGCCAGCAGCCAAGTGACGAGGGCGGACAGCATGATGGCGAGCGCCGTGCCGATCAGATTGAGATGCATATCGGAAGCCACCGCGGCGCGCGCGGACTGCCGATAGGTGAAGCCGTCGCCGGCGGTGTAATTGATGAGAAGATCGATCTGCTGGTCGATGACGGCGGCATAGTGGTCGAGCGTGTCCCACATCGACTTCGGGTCGCTGCTGTCGATCAGCAGAAGCCGCAGGTTGTTCCATGCCGTCACCGCGCGCTGGACGTTGGAGGCGGCGTGGCTGGCGCGTTTCGATTGTGATCGCTCGGCGGCGATCGTGAGGTCGTCCGAAAGCGACTGATTGAGCGTGGTGATGCGCTGGTCGAGCTGCTGCCGCGCCGCCGGGTCGTCGGTGATCGATCGCCGTGCCAGGACCGACTGCATCGTCGCGAAGTCGGCGGCGGCCGCGCGCGCGTAGTTGATCGACATCAGCGATTCGTCGAACGTCTTCGTGACCAGCCCGCCGGCACGCTTGATGCCCAAGGTCGCATAGCCGCCGAGCGCAGCGGTGATCACGCTCATGACGAGAAACGCGATCAGTATCCGGCTACGTATCGTTCCCCGAACTGCGGATCTATGCGGAATCGTTAGCTCCTGGTCCCAGCGGCTGGTTGGGACCGACGATTACGCCGTCGAAGACGATTCCCGGACCCAAGGCCCACCTTAGGCGGAAGCAAGTTAAGGTCACCTTGTCGCGGCGGAGCATTATTTAAGTCGTTAACGCGCTCTTAACTGCTCGGACGGACCCTCCGGGCGGGCCGGTTGCAGCCGGGCGTTGCGGACGCAGTGGCAGGAGGACTTCGATGAGACGGCCAAGCAGAGCGGCTCCCTGGAGGCGCTTGGCGCGGACGAGCGCGCTCGTTTTTGGTTTCGGACTAGCCGGCGCCCTGGTCGGCGCGGCGCTCGCGGCGACGACGTTCAAGGTGACGCAGCGCGGAAGGGCCTTTCAGCCATCCGAGATCTCCGTCAAGCAGGGCGATACCGTTCAGTTCATCAATGATGACGGAGACCTGCTGCACCACGCCTATCTCAACTCGGACAAGTTCAGCTTCGATACGGGTGACCAGGAGCCAGGCTCGAAATCCGATGTCGTCTTTTCGAAAAAAGGCGACTTCACGGTGCTGTGCGGCATACACCCCAAGATGAAACTGGTGGTGCACGTCAACTAGAGACTCGGTCGTTCGCGCGACGCGTCTGGCCCCTCGATCACGATGATTTTGGATCGAATCGATCCAAAATCATGAACGTGATCGATTCTCATAACTTGGAGCGGGATGCGGG
>JBDHSU010000196.1:0-4990 GCA_039808325.1 Variibacter sp.
CCGCGCGGCAAACGGCTTCGTGCTCAACGGCACCAAGCGCTGGGTGCGCTTCGCCGACACCTCCGACCTGATGCTGGCCGTCGCGCGCACCGGCGACACCGCCGACAAGCTGTCGCTTTTCCTTATCGACCTCGCCAAGGATCGCGGCCGCCTGTCGATCACGCCGATCGAGGCGATGAACAATTACGGCGGAACGCAGGTGACGTTCGAGAACTTCGCCGTTTCCGCCGACAGCCTGGTGGGCGAGCTCGACGGAGGACTCATCTGCCTGAAAGACCTCGAAGCGATCAGCGGGATTCTTGCGGCCGCGGCTGCGGGCGGCTGCAGCCGCTTCTTCACGCGCAAGGGCGTCGACTACGCCAACGAGCGCGTCGTGTTCGGCAACCCGATCGGCAAGTATCAGGGCATCCAGTTTCCGCTGGCGCAGAGCTACATGGAAAGCGAGGGAGCGAAGCTGCTCCTCGATCTCGCCGTCGCGCTCTACGAGGCGGGCCGCGAATGCCACTCCGAAGCGCTCATCGCGCGGCATATGGCGGCGCAGGCGGCGTGGGAGACGGCGGATGCCGCGTTCACGACGCATGGCGGCTTCGCCTTCGCGCGCGAATACGATGTCGAGCGCAAGTGGCGCGAGGTCCGGCTGATGGTCAACGAGACCGCCAACGCGCTTCCCCGATTCGCAGAAGAAGCGCTCGGCCTCAGCACGCATTGAGACAGCGCGCGCGAGCGGCGGCATGGCCGCCGTGACGGCATATTCAGAGCAATCCGCGCTTGGCGAGATTGCGCATCAACGCGCCGGTTCCGAAGGTCCACGGCGGCGCCTTGTCGGACGTCGTCACGACGTTGACCAGCGCGCCGAGCTGCTCCGACGCGATGGTGACGATGTCGCCCTCGTGATGCGTGAAGCCCTGCCCCGGCGCGTCGCGATCCTTGATCGGCGCGAACATGGTGCCGAGGAACAGCACGGCGCCGTCCGGATATTGGTGGTGGCGCCCGAGCATCTGCCCGACGAGATCGGCCGGGTCGCGGCTGATCTTGGCGACGTGGCTCGAGCCTTCGAGACGAAAGCCGTCCGCCCCCTCGACGGTGAGCCGCACGTCGGCGTCGCGCACATCGTCAAGGCTGAAGGTGTTGTCGAACAAGCGGATGAAAGGGCCGATCGCCGTCGACGCGTTGTTGTCCTTCGCCTTGCTCAGCAAAAGCGCCGAGCGGCCTTCCACGTCGCGCAGATTGACGTCGTTGCCGAGCGTCGCGCCGACGATCGCGCCGCTGGCATTGACGACGACCACCACCTCCGGCTCCGGATTATTCCAATGCGACGCCGCGAGAATGCCGATCGACGCGCCGGCGCCGACCGCGCTCATCGGCTGCGCCTTGGTGAAGATTTCTGCGTCGGGCCCGATGCCGACCTCGAGATACTGCGACCACAGGCCCTTCGCCTGCAAAAGCTTCTTGAGCTCCATCGCCTCGGGCGAGCCGGGCTTGAGGCCCTCGATCGCGCCGCCGAGCGCGGCCTCGACCTCCGCGCGCGCCGCCGCCGCGCGCTCGGGCGCGCCGCGCGCCTGCTCCTCGATCACGCGCTCGAGCAGCGAGATCGCAAACGTCACGCCCGCCGCCTTGATCGCCTGCAGGTCGATCGGCGCGAGGAGCCACGGCTTGCCCGCATCGCGGCCGGTTTCGACCGTATTGGCGAGGATCGCGGCAAGATCCCCGATGCGCTCGCCCCGCGCCGCCGCGACAAGCGCCGCCGGATCGTCGGCTTCGCAAAGATCGCGCATGGTGGCGCAAGCCGAGGAGATATCGAACACCCCGTCGGCGCGAACGGCGACGACCGACGGGCCCTCACGCTCCGGCCGCCAGACGCGGCCGACGAGCGTGCCTCGCGTTCCGTCGGCCGGCAACGCAACGGCCGGATCGAGACGAAGACCGACCACGGCGGTCACTTCGCAGGCGCGAGCGCTTCGGGGAAGAACATGTCGCGCCAGTCCTTCGGGGGGTTCTTCAGCGTTCCGACCTTCGCCATGAAGTTCACGAAAGCGTCGATCCCTCCGACATTTGTCGTGTACTGAATCGCCGGATCGTTGAGGATTTCCACGGTCTCGTCGAGCGGCGCCTTGTCGCCGGTCACGCGCAGATAGATTTCGACGGCGCGCTTCTTGTCGGCGTTGATGAAGTCGGTCGCCTCCTTCAGCGCCGAGAGGAACGCCGCGTACAGCTTCGGATTCTCCGAGCGGAATTTCGAGGTCGCCGAAATGATATTGAACGACAGCGGTTCGGAGAACAGCTCGGTGCTGGTCATGACGCGATGAATATTGGGATTCTTGAGTTGCCGATACTGGAACGGCGAGGAGGAGAAATTGGCGACGATCTCGCTCTTGCCGCCGAGCATGGCGGCGGTCGCGTCCGGATGCGCCATCGAGACCGTCAGGTGATCGAGCGCGTTGTACTTCGCATCGCCGAAGGCCTTGGCCGCCGCCATCTGCAGGATGATCGCCTGCATCGAGACCTTGATCGCCGGCAGCGCGATACGATGCTCGTCCTTGAAATCGGCGAGCGACTTGATCGCCGGGTCGCGCGCGAGGAGCATCAGAGGCGAGACATTGAGGCCCGACGCGCCCTTGACCTCGATCGGCGTGCCCTTGGTCTTCGACCAGATGGTGATGATGCCGGGAATGCCGAGGCAGACGAAATCGACGCTGCCGGAAATCAGCGCGTCGTTCATCACGTCGCTGGAACGGAACGTCGCCCATTCGATGCTGATGTCGCCGAGCCCCGCCGCCTTGGCGTGCTTCTCGATCAGCTTCTGGTCCTTCATGACCGGGAACTGCATGTAGCCGAGGCCGAACTGCTGGGCGAGACGCAGCGTGTTGGCTTCCGCATGCGCCTGCGGTGTGAGCGGCAAGCCGAATGCGCCCACCAGCGCGGCGATAGCGGCAATCTTACGGAACATCCTTCCTCCTCGAACGGTACGTTGCATGATTTAGAGGCCGCCGCAGACTTTTGCGCGGGGCCCCTGGCGTAAGGCTTTCCAGAACGATACTACAGCGGCTAGGGTGAGCCCAACCGCTCCTCGCACGCACAATGGACTTCTACAACACAATCCAGGGGGAGAAATGCTGGACGGTGCACAAACCGCGATTCAACGGCCGAGCGCAGGGACCCCTGCCCCGCTGCTCACTGTCGATGACGTCACCTTGCAATACAAGACCAAGCAGCACCTCGTCACCGCCACCTGGCGCGTCGGGTTCGACGTTTACGAGGCGGATCGTTTCGTTCTGCTCGGCCCGTCGGGCTGCGGCAAGTCGACGCTGCTCAAATCCATCGCCGGCTTCATGCCGCCGGTCGAAGGGGCGATCCGCCTCAGCGGCAAGACGATCGAGCGGCCCGGGCCCGACCGGATGATGGTGTTTCAGGAGTTCGACCAATTGCTGCCGTGGCGCACCGTGCTCGGCAACGTGATGTTCCCCCTGGTGCTCAACAACAAGATGCCGCGCCAACAGGCGATGGACCACGCCCGCTCGCTGCTTGCCAAGGTCAACCTCTCGCGCTTCGAGAACATTCATCCGCACATGCTGTCCGGCGGCATGAAGCAGCGTGTCGCGATCGCGCGCGCGCTCGCCATGGAGCCCGCCGTGCTGCTGATGGACGAGCCGTTCGCGGCGCTCGACGCGCTGACGCGGCGCAAGATGCAGGAAGAGCTCGTCGCCCTCTGGGACGAAGTCCGCTTCACGGTGATCTTCGTCACCCATTCGATCGAGGAGGCGCTCCTGGTCGGCAGCCGCATCCTGCTGATGTCGCCGCATCCGGGCCAGGTGAAGGCCGAGCTCGACGTCAGCGATCTCGGCTTCGGCGACATCGGCACGCCGCGTTTCGAGGAAGTGCACAAACGGGTGCACGGCATGCTGTTCGCCGACAAAGTCGAAACCGATCTCGCCGTCGAGGCCCGTAATGTCTGATCAAGCCTTGCCCAACAACGCTTTGCCCGGCAGAGCCTCCCGGCTTTCGCCTCCGAAGCGTCCGGAGCGCGTCCTCAAGACCGACAAGGTCGGAGCGATCGGCGATGCCGCGCGCCCCTTGAGCCTGTTCGAGCGCATCACCGAAATCACCTTCGTGCGGCGCCTCGCCATCCTGATCGTGCTCGGCCTCCTGTGGGAAGGCTATGCGCGATATCTCTCGAACCCGCTGCTGTTCCCGAGCTTGAGCGAAACGCTGTGGGCGCTGTGGGACGCCATCGTGCGCGGCCCGCTCATCGAGCGCACGCTCACCTCCGTGCGAATCCTGCTCGTCGGCTACGCGGCGGGCCTGACGCTGGCTGGCATCTTCACGACGCTGGCGGTGTCCACGCGCATCGGAACGGACCTTCTTTCGACGCTGACCGCGATGTTCAATCCGCTGCCGGCCATCGCGCTGCTGCCGCTCGCGCTGCTGTGGTTCGGTCTCGGCGAAAAGAGCCTCGTCTTCGTCATCATCCACTCGGTGCTATGGGCGGTGGCGCTCAACACGCATAGCGGCTTCATGTCGGTCAGCCCGACCTTGCGCATGGCGGGGCAGAACTGCGGGCTGCGCGGCCTCTCCTACGTCACGCAGCTCCTGGTGCCGGCGGCTTTCCCCTCGATCCTCACCGGTTTGAAGATCGGCTGGGCCTTCGCGTGGCGCACCTTGATCGCGGCGGAGCTGGTCTTCGGCGTGTCGTCGCGCAGCGGCGGATTGGGGTGGTTCATCTTCGAGAACCGCAATCAGCTCGAGACGCCCTCGGTGTTCGCTGGCCTGTTCATGGTCATCATGATCGGCTTGTTCGTCGAGAGCGTCATCTTCCGCGGCATCGAGAACGTCACGGTGCGCCGCTGGGGCATGCAGACGTAAGAGCGGAGCCCCTCGGCCCTCATCCTCGAGATGCGCCTATGAGCGCTCCGCGGGATTGCACGTGCGGCGTGTGGTCTTCTGGCGAATTCTGTGGCGAAATGTTACGCAGAGAGAATAGCATTCCAACATG
>JBDHSU010000197.1:0-4983 GCA_039808325.1 Variibacter sp.
CTGTGCTAATGCGGCTTGACCTTGCGCAATTGTTGTGTCGCCTATCTCGTTCATAGGGAGGAATCCTAAGTGTATCTACTCACGTCGTAGGGCATTTTTATTCGTTTGGATGTCGAGCTAAATGATGTGGCCGTTGCCATTTTGTTTAAATGTTAGCCTACATCCCCCGCGCGCCATAATAACCGCAGCCCCAGCGCCCCGAGGAACACGCCGGTCGCGCGGTCGATCCAGCGCTTGGCGCGGATGTAGAACGTGCGCACCGGCGCCGCGCCGAAGAACAGCGAGACCAGGCTGTACCAGACGATCTCGTTCAGCGTGACGATGACGAGCAGCGCCACGATCATCCAGGGCGGCACCTCGCGCGGCAGCATGGCGACGAAGATCGAGCCGAAGAACACCACCACCTTCGGGTTGGAGATCTGCGTGAGCACGCCGCGCACGAACGGGGGCTGCGCGCGCGCCGCGCCGCTCGCGGCGTCGCCGTCACCGCTGCCTTGCTGCGCCGCCGCGAGCGCGATCGGGTCGGCCGCGTGGCGGAAGATCTGGGTGGCGATCCAGATCAGGAACAGCGCGCCGGCGACCTTCATCGCCACGAACAGCCAGTGCACCTGGTGGAACAGGACGTTGAGGCCGAGCAGCGCCGCCGCCGCCCAAATGACCGTGCCGGCGCCGAGGCCGAGCGCCACCTTGACGCCGTCGGCGCGCGAGCGCGCCACCGCCGTCTGCGCCGTGACGAGGAAGCTCGGCCCGGGGCTCATCACGGCAAGAAGCTGCACCGCGCCGATGGTCGCGAGCGTGATCAGGCTGGAGGTCATGCGGGCTCCTTGTCGCTTGGAAGGCGGCGCCGATGCAACCAGCCGCGCCGCCGCGGCGCAAGCCGGTCCGTCGCGCGACCATCCCTCGAGGGCGCGCGCCGGATCGCATTTTCGTCATCGCATAGGCAATGTTTTTAACGTGCGCGCGCTAGATGTCCGGCCCCGACGATCGCCGTCGAGACGCAACGCTTGTTGGAAGGACGATTGCCAATGTCTGGATGTCAGTGCGGGAACCCGGCCCATTCGCTCGACCGGCGCACCTTTTTCGCCGGAGCCGTCGCGGCCGCCGGCGCCGCGACCGCGAGCGGCTTCTTCGCCGCGCCGGCGCAGGCGGCGACGCCCTCGAAGGGGCAGGCGAAGTTCATGGAGGAGGCGACGCGCCTCGCCATCGAGTCGGTGGAGAAGGGGTGGGGCGGGCCGTTCGGCGCCGTCATCGTCAAGGACGGCGAGATCATCGGGCGCGGGCAGAACCGCGTGCTGCTCACCGGCATCCCGGTGTTCCACGCCGAGGTCACCGCGATCATGGACGCCTCGGCGCGGCTCAACCCGAAGGCGCTGCTCGGCTCCGAATACGGCGCCGGCACCATCCTCGAAATGATCCCGCGCGAAGAGGGCTCGCCCGATCCGGTGCCGGAGCGCGCGCGCATGCTCAAAGGTTGCGAAATCTACATCAACGGCGCGCCGTGCCCGATGTGCATGAGCGCGATCTACTGGTCGCGCATCGACCACGTCTATTTCGCCGCGAGCCTCAAGGACACCAGCGCCGTCGGCTTCGACGACGCCTTCCAGTACGAGGATTTCGCGAAGCCATGGGGCGAGCGGCGCATCGCCGTGACCGAGAACTTCGAGCGCGAGACCGGGCTCAAGGCCTACAAGGCGTGGATGGATAAGAAGGACCGCCATCCGTATTGAGCTGTGTGTAGACCGTGTTGCGGCCCGGATCGAGCCCCCGGGTCGCACCTTCGGTGCGCCCGAGGATAAACTCCGCGAAATCCGGGGCCGGCGTCGTGTGTGACTCCCGGATGTCGCTCCGCTCCATCCGGGCTACGCCTGCTCGCTGGGCATCGGGCTCCCTCGGTTTCGAGGCGAGCGGAATTGTAGCCCGGTTGCGCAAGAGGTAAGATCGGCCCCAATGTTCGATCGGTCGATGGTCGGACAAGGAGCGGCGCCGATGGGGCACCTTGCGGTCGCGCTGGCGGTGGGGCTCACCGCGCTGGTGCAGATCTTCACCGATCCGCGCATCACGCCGGGCTTCATCTGGAAGAGCCTGCTGGCGCTCGCGCTCTATGCGCTGCACGGCGGCATCGGCCTGTTCGTGCTGCTGGTGCTGCTGCCGCGCAATCCCGACGCCGCGGTCGGCGCCACCGTCGCGATGACGTCGTGGATCCTTCTCGGCATGCTCGGCCTCATCCGCTTCGCGCCGCGCACGCAGGAGCCGCCGCGCTGGCTGATGCATTTCGGCGTGCCGGACGTCGGGCTGCTGCTCGCCATCGCCTGGGGCGTCGCGGACGTCGCGGGGCTGGTATAGGAGGCGGGCCGGCGTCCGGATGTGAAGAGGGGCGCTCGATGACGAGATTCGTTCTGGTGCCGGGCGGCTGGCATGGCGGCTGGGCGTTCGACGCGGTCGGCGAAGCGCTGACAAGCGAGGGCCACGACATGCAGGCGCTCACCCTCGCGGGGCTCGGCGAGACGCCGGCGCCGGGCGCCAATCTCGACCGTCACATCGGCGAGGCGGTGCAGGCGCTGCGCGCGCATGCTGCGCCGGCGGTGCTCGTCGGACATTCCTATGGCGGCATGGTCATCACCGGCGCGGCGGACAAGGAGCCGTCGCGTGTCAAGGCGCTCGTCTACGCCGACGCCTATGTGCCGGAGGACGGCGCGTCGGTCTGGTCGCTCGCCACCGCCGCCTATCACGAGCGTTTCGTCAAGGGCGCGGCGGCGGACGGCTTGACCTGCTGGCCGCCGGCGCATCTCGACAAGCGGTGCCGTCCGCATCCGATGGCGACCTTCCTGCAGGCGATCCGGCTGACCGGCGACTGGCGCCGCGTTCGTGACAAGTGCTTCATCGCCGCGACCTGGGACGGAAGCCCGTTCGCCGGTCTGTACGAACGCCTGCGGCGCGATCCTGCCTGGACCACGCATCGCCTCGATTGCGCGCACGATATTCCCCGCCTCGCCCCGGAAGCGTTCGCGCGCATTCTGTTGAACCACGCATAGGTCGGGCGCGCGCGGGTCGAAATCCATGCTACGCTGACGCCATGCAGCCGCTTCGCTATTCCATCAACGTCACATTGGACGGGTGCGTCGATCATCGCGTGGGGATCGCGGACGAGGGCCTGCATCGCCACGCGATGGAGAACATCGCGCGGGCCGACGCGCTCCTGTTCGGCCGCGTCACCTACGAGATGATGGAGTCCGCCTGGCGCGCGCCGGCGCAAACGGGCGTGAAGCCGGATTGGATGGACGACTGGATGCTGCCCTTCGCCCGCACGATCGACGCGGCGAAGAAATACGTCGTGTCGCGCACGCTGAGCCGAGTCGACTGGAACGCGGAGCTTCTGCGCGGCGATCTCGGCGAGGCCGTCGCGCGGCTGAAGCGAGAGCCGGGCCGGGGCCTGTTCACCGGCGGCGTGACGCTGCCGTTCGCCTTGGCGGAGCTCGGCCTGATCGACGAATACGAGTTCATCGTGCACCCGCGCGTCGCCGGCCACGGCCCGACCTTGTTCGCGGGACTGTCGAAGATGATCGACTTGAAGCTCGTGGACCGGGTGGAGCTAAGCTCGGGCGCCGTGGCGATGCGGTATGTGCCGAGGGGGTAGCGTCCCCACTCGTAGCCCGGATTGAGCGGAGCGAAATCCGGGAACGACCTCGCACCGCGAAACGCAAATCCCTGGATTTCGCTCCGCTCAATCCGGGCTACAAGGTTCGACATCGCCGATTTGTAACTTCGATTGAGCGCAGCGAAATCCGGGATAACCTCACCCCATGGTGCGCTATCGGCGAAACCGTCTCGCAGGCGGCACGTATTTCTTCACCCTCACATTGGCCGACAGGCGGTCGCGTCTGCTAACCGAACATGTCGATCACTTGCGGGCCGCCATTCGCGCCGTCCGCAAAGCGCGGCCTTTTACGATCGATGCGATCGTCGTGTTGCCGGACCACCTTCACATCATGATGATGCTGCCGGATGGCGATCCGGATTTCTCGACCCGATTGAGGCTGATCAAACGCCGGTTCACCGATGGCCTCGCGGCGTCGAACGTTCCAGTTGCACGGCTCGTGAACGGCGAACGCGCCCTGTGGCAACGACGGTTCTGGGAACACACGATCCGCGACGAGCACGATTTCGCGCGCCATGTCGATTACATCCATTTCAATCCGGTGAAGCACGGCCTCGTCACGCGCGTGCGTGATTGGCCGTATTCGTCGTTTCACCGATATGTCCGGCGTGGCCTTTTGCCGAACGATTGGGGCGGAGATGTCCGTAGCGAAAGCGACGGCAATTACGGCGAGCCATAATAGATCACGGCTTGTAGCCCGGATTGAGCGGAGCGAAATCCGGGAGCGACCTCACACCGTGGAGCGCAGACCCCGGATTTCGCTCCGCTCAATCCGGGCTACGCTCGGGCGCTCGCGGCGCGCCGATGCGACGCTTTTGTGAGACAAATGGAATTGAAATCCGTTTTGATAACTGGGCGTGATTTGTTGGACCGCAAAACAATCTTTGTAGCCCGGATTGAGCGCAGCGAAATCCGGGAGCGGCCTCACATCGCGGAACGCAGGCCCCGGATTTCGCTTTGCTCAATCCGGGCTACATCGCTTCGTTGGGTCGGTAATCACTCCGCCGCTTCGCTCTTGCCCCTTCGTCCCGCCGGACGGCGTTTGAGCACGTCGGCCAGGAACCGCCCGGTATAGCTCCGCTTCTCCTTCACGATGACTTCCGGCGGGCCCGCGGCGACGATCTCGCCGCCGCCGTCGCCGCCTTCGGGGCCCATATCGATCACCCAGTCGGCGGTCTTGATCACTTCGAGATTGTGCTCGATCACCGCGACGGTGTTGCCCTGTTCGACGAGCTCGTGGAGGACGTCGAGAAGCTTCGCGACGTCGTGGAAGTGCAGCCCCGTCGTCGGCTCGTCCAGCAAGTAAAGCGTGCGTCCGGTCGCGCGCT
>JBDHSU010000198.1:0-4888 GCA_039808325.1 Variibacter sp.
GGATATCCGCGGGTTCGAGCCGCGCGACAACGATCTCCGCGATCCCCGCCTCGCGCAGCGCCGCGATCTCCTGTTTGCCGACGATCGTGCCTTTCTTCAGCACGAAGCCGGGCGACCGGATGGAGTGAACGGCAACGCTCCCTTCCGCTTCGGCGATCGGGACCGGGCCGAACTTCATCGCCGCGCCTCCGGCGATTGGCGCGGCTCTTGCCGCAGCGTCGCGGTGATCTCGCCCATGATCGCGATGGCGATCTCGGGCGGCGAAATGGCCCCGATCGACAGGCCGATCGGCGCATGGATGCGCGCGAGGTCGGCGTCGCTCACCCCTTCCCCTTTCAAGCGATCGACGCGGCGCGCATGCGTCTTCTTCGAACCGAGCGCGCCGATATAGAAACAGCCGCGCTCGAAAGCGTGAAGAAGCGCCGGGTCGTCGATCTTCGGATCGTGAGTCAATGCCACGAACGCCGTGTAGTGATCCACCTTGAGCGGCGGCAGCGCCACGTCCGGCCACTCGGCGATCAGCGGCACATCGGGAAAGCGCTCCGGCGTCGCGAACGCGGTGCGCGGATCGACCACGGTCACGTCGTAGCCGAGGAGACGCGCCATTGGCGCCAGCGCCTGGCTGATGTGCACGGCACCGATCGCGACGAGACGCGGCGGCGGCACATGCACGGTGAGGAACACACGGCCTTCGCTCGTATCCGCCATGCCGCTCTTGCCGCTGCGCAACCGCGCCTTCAGCGTGTCGGCGAGCGGATCATTCGCAACGTCGCCGGCCTTGACGAGACGCTGCGCGCCGCTTTCGACATCGGTAACGACGATCACGGCGCGGCGCGCGGCGCGTTCGGCATTGAGGGCGGAGAGGATAGAGAGTTTCATGCTGACTCAGTCCCAGGCCGCAGCAGATTCCCTTTCCCCTTGCGGGGGAGGGTTGGGGAGGGGGAAGAGGCGACATCAAAGTAAGCGCCCCCTCCCCGCGCGTTACACGCGCCGACCTCCCCCGCAAGCGGGAGAGGTGAAGGAGACTGCGGCACCGCCGGCGGCCCACCCGAATCCATCATTCTCAATCCACCTTCTCGACATACACGCGGATGGTGCCGCCGCAGGAGAGGCCAACCTTCCAGGCGGCATCGTCGGCGACGCCGAACTCCAGCATCTTCGGCTTGCCGTCTCCGATCACGTCGATCGCTTCCGCCACCACCGCGCCCTCGACGCAACCGCCGGAGACGGAGCCGAGGAAGTTGCCCTCCTCATCGATCACGAGGTTGGAGCCGACCGGGCGCGGAGCCGAGCCCCAGGTCTCGACCACGGTCGCGAGCGCAACGCCCTTGCCGTCGCGCCGCCAGCCTTCGGCGGTTTTCAGGATTTCTTCGTCGCGCGCGAGCGAGTCCATCGTCGTCTCCCTTCGTCACCGCCGGCTTGATCCGGCGGTCCATCGAACAGAAGCCTTATCTCTAGATAGATTGCCATGTTGAGCCCGGCAATGACGCTTCCGAATAGCCGGTCTGCCGTGCCCGTTATGCCGCCGATTCCAGCCACGCCTTCGGGCTCTTGAAGGCGCCGCCGCCGTTTCCCGACAGGGCGCGGCACAGCGCGGCGATGGAATCCAGGTTATGCACGGGGCGCATCACGTCGACATGCGGCAGCATCGCTCGCACGCCCTTGGCCTTGGCCTCGAAGCCGTCGAAGCGCAGCAGCGGATTGAGCCAGATCAACTGCCGGCAGGAACGATGCAGGCGGTCCATCTCGAAAGCGAGCGTGTCGTCGGGGTCGCGCTCCAGCCCGTCGGTGATGAGGAGAACGATCGCGCCCTGCCCGAGCACGCGGCGCGCCCATAGCCGGTTGAACTCGCGCAGCGAGGTCGCGATGCGCGTGCCGCCGGACCAATCGAGCACGCTTGCCGAGCATGCGGCCAGCGCCTCGTCGGGGTCGCGTTCTTTCAGCGCGCGTGTGACGTTAGTCAGCCGCGTGCCGAACAAGAACGTCGAGACGCGCTTGCGCGCATCCGTCACGGCATGAAGGAAATGCAGAAATAGCCGCGTGTACTGGCTCATCGAGCCGGAGATGTCGAGCAGCGCGACCAGCGGCGGCAGCTTCGTCTTCGCTCCGAGATATTGC
This sequence comes from Variibacter sp., assembly GCA_039808325.1. GTDB lineage: Bacteria > Pseudomonadota > Alphaproteobacteria > Rhizobiales > Xanthobacteraceae > JAFKKS01. Next base: position 2,119 of record JBDHSU010000198.1, read on the forward strand.
AGATCGATCAGCGCGCCGCCCGCCTTCATGCTCGCCCGCAAGGTACGGCGCATGTCGATGACGCGGCCTTGGGCGCGCGGCGCGAGGCGGCGCGTATGCACCTCGTCGAGCGGCAGCACCAGCTTGCGCATGGCGTCCTTCGCCGCCGCGATCTCGGCCGCGGTCATCTGCGCGAAGTCCTTTTTTTGCAACCGCTCGCGATCGGAGACGGTGAGCCGCGCGTCGATTTCGACGTCGTGCTCCTCGCGCGCATCGAGCTTGTCCATGCCGGAGAACAGCGCATCCTGCACGCGCTGCGAGGCGGCGTTGCGCTTCTCCTCTTCGGAGGCGAACTGGATCTGCGGCATCATCATCGACATCAGCCGCTCGACATAGGCGCGGCGACGGAAGAACAGCCGGAACGCCTGATCGAAAATCACCGCCTGCTCGTGGCGTTTCACGAATACCGCCTGCAAGGTCCAGTAGAGGTCCCCGCGCGTGCCGATGCCCGCGACCTCGACCGCGCTCAACGCATCGAGCACGGCCCCCGGCCCCACCGGAATGCCGGCGACCCGCAGCGCGCGCGCAAAATAAAGGACGTTCTCGGCGAGTTTCCCGCTTGCTTCGCCTCTCCCGCTTGCGGGGAAGGCCGGCTCGGCGAAACCGGGACGGGAGGGGGCTTTTTCTTCAGGCATATGAAGCTACCCCCTTTCCTAACCCTTCCCCGCAAGCGGGAGAGGGAACGGGCCGCACGCTGGGAGCGTCCGGGCCCAATATTTCCTTACTCCGCCGCGGCGCGCAGTTCCGCACGCACCTCGTCCAGCAACGCCTTGGCCCTCGTGCCTTCGAGGCGGGCGATGTCATCCTGATATTTCAACAGCACCCCGAGCGTGTCGGAGACCGTCGCCGGATCGAGCGCGACGACGTCGAGCTCGGAAAGCGCCGTCGCCCAGTCGAGCGTCTCGGCAACGCCCGGCGACTTGAACAGATCCTCCTTGCGCAGCGCCTGTACGAAGGCGACGATCTGCGCCGAGAGCTTCTTGCTGATGCCAGGTATTTTCGCGCGCACGATCTCGAGTTCGCGCGCGGCGCTCGGATAGCCGACCCAGTGATAGAGGCAGCGGCGCTTGAGCGCGTCGTGGATTTCACGCGTACGATTCGAGGTGATGACGACGATCGGCGGATGCGCCGCCTTCACCGTCCCCATCTCCGGGATCGTCACCTGGAAGTCGGCGAGCACTTCGAGCAGGAATGCCTCGAAGGCCTCGTCGGTGCGGTCAAGCTCGTCGATGAGGAGCACCGGCGCGCCCGCGGCGTCCGGCTCGAGCGCCTGGAGGAGCGGCCGCTTGATCAGAAACTGTTCGGAGAACACGTCGTGTGTCAGCCGCTCGCGATCGGTCGCGCCTTCGGCCTCCGCGAGGCGGATCGCGATCATCTGGGCGGCGTAGTTCCATTCGTAGACCGCGGCGGCGACGTCGAGCCCCTCATAGCATTGCAGGCGGATCAGCCGGCGGCCGAGCGTCTCGCTCAAGACCTTGGCGATCTCGGTCTTGCCGACGCCCGCCTCGCCCTCGAGAAACAGCGGCCGCCCCATGCGCAGCGACAGGAACAAGACGGTCGCGAGCGAGCGGTCGCCGAGATAGCTGGCGCTCGCCAGGAGATCGAGCGTCGCGTCGATGGAGGCGGGAATCGGTCGAGGGGCGGCGGTGGGCTTGTTCATGCGGTTTATCTAATGCATTCGCCGCCGTCCTTCGAGACCGGACGGCCGCATTCCCAATGTTCCCGCCATTGTCCGGCACAAATGTAAAGACCGCCGATAGGCCTGACAGGTATTCGGAGACATGCCTTACACCGTTTGGGAGCCTTCGGGGCAACCGGCATGGTGGGGCGGCGGCTCGTCAGAACCGATCGCTCGTCTCCGCCGCCTTGACGTAAGCCTCCGCGTCCGGCTCGAGCAGCAGCCGGTCGGCGACAAGCGCATCGGCGGCCGCCTTCACTTTCGCGACGTAAGCCTCGCGGCTGCCGTAGCGTTCCGCCACCGACGGCCGCGGATCGCCGTTCTTCTGACGCTCAAGCGCCGTCTTGGCGAATGGCGCATACGAGCCGGCGCGATCGCACATCTCATCCGGTTGCGCCTTGTAGACATTCCATCCGGTATAGGTCGCGAGCGGCGCGACGATATCGGGCAGCCGCAAGCCCGCTACCTCGTTGCCGTCGCCGTCCACCGCCGACACGCGTACGCCATAGGTCTCGGCGCTGGCGACAGCATAGGCGCGCTGGTCGCTTCCGGGCGGATTGATCCAGTCGACCGGCGGGCCGATATGGTTGGCGTCAGCGACCGTCGCGAAATCCTTCAGCGCCGGCATCTTCACCGTGGCGGCGAGAACGGCCGTGCCGCCGGAAACCGAGGGCACGCGGCTCGCCGGCGCGGGCCGGCCCTTCGTCACCCATTCGTCGAGCGCGGCAACGAGCGCGCGCAGCGCCGGCGCGGCGCTGTGCGGGTTGCGCACATTGGCGCAGGCGCCGAGGCTCGGTTTCTGCCCCGCCCGGCCGGCGTGCTGCGTGCCGGCGACCATGTAGACCCGCACATTCGGCGGCAGTTCGAGGTCCTGTTTGCCTGTCGGATCGGTGTGGATGAGCGAGGCCCCCTTCTGCCAGTATTCGGTCGAGGTGTTCACTTCGATCATCAACGGGTCCGAGGCGTCGGCGCGCATCAGGGACGCGGCCTGCCCGCTGAACGGATCACGCGACGAGGCGGTGGAGAACGGGAACCAGTTCTCCGGATAGTAGC
>JBDHSU010000199.1:0-4857 GCA_039808325.1 Variibacter sp.
GCGAAGGACAGATAGGGCGGCAGGTCGTCATAGACGCCGAAGCGCTTGGCGTATTCGGCGATCAGCGGCATGCCGACATCCTGCGCCAGCCGCACCGTCATCACGTTGCGCGAATGCTCGATGCCGAAGCGCAGCGTCTGCGGCCCGTAGAATTTCTTCTCGTAGTTCTCCGGCCGCCAGACTCCGTTGCCGGCGCCCTGATCGATTTCGATCGGCGCGTCCATGACGACGGTGGAAGGCGTATAGCCGTTGTCCAGCGCCGCCGCGTAGACGATCGGCTTGAACGAGGAGCCCGGCTGCCGCAGCGCCTGCGTCGCGCGGTTGAACTGGCTCTGATCGTAGGAAAATCCGCCGACCAGCGCGAGCACGCGGCCGGTCCACGGGTCCATCACGGTGATCGCGCCCGAGACTTCCGGCACCTGGCGCAGGCGGAAGAGATTGCCGGCGGGCTCCGCCGGCTCCTCGGCGTCGGACGTCTGGCGCTGCTTGCTCTTCGCCTTGTCCTTCTTCTCGTCGCGCACCAGCGGCTCGACATAAACGACGTCGCCCGGTTCGAGCACCTGCGAGACCTTGGCCGGCGTCTTGCCGCGCGTCGGCCCGCTCGCCGCCCTCGCCCACTTCACGCCGTCGATCGGAACAATGCCGATCTGACGGTCCTTGGCGACGGCTCCGCCCTGCTCGCGCGCCGGCTGCAGCCCGATCCGCGCCGACTGGTCACCCGTCTCCAGCACCACCGCGAGCCGCCACGGAATGTCGTTCAGCCCTTTGACGTCCGCGAGCTTCGCGCCCCAGTCGCCGCCCTTGAGATCGATCTTGCTCACCGGCCCGCGCCAGCCGCGCGCCTCGTCGTATTTCACCAGGCCATCGGCGAGCGCCTTGCGCGCCATGATCTGCATCTTCGGGTCGAGCGTGGTGCGCACCGACAGGCCGCCCTCGTAGAGCTTCTTCTCGCCGAAGCGTTCGTAGACCTCGCGGCGGACCTCCTCCGCAAAATATTCCGCGGCGAAGATGTGCGCGCCCGTCGGCCGCGCCGTGACGTTGAGCGGCTCCTTCTTCGCCGCGTCCGCATCGGCCTGCTTGATGGCGCCGGTCTCGACCATGCGGTCGATGACCCAGTTGCGCCGCTCGATCGCCCGCTCGCGCTGGCGGAACGGATTGTAGTTGTTCGGCGCCTTCGGCAGCGCCGCGAGATAGGCGGCTTCCGCGATCGTCAGCTCGTGCACCGACTTGTCGAAGTAGAGCAGCGAGGCGGCCGCGACGCCGTAGGCGCCGATGCCGAGGTAAATTTCGTTCAGGTAAAGCTCGAGGATCTTGTCCTTCGAGTAGGCGCGCTCGATGCGCAACGCCAGCAGCGCCTCCTTGACCTTGCGGTCGAGCGAGACCTCGTTGGTGAGCAGGAAGTTCTTGGCGACCTGCTGCGTGATCGTCGAGGCGCCCTGCGGCCGCCGGTTCGATCCCATGTTCTGCACGTAGAGCAGCCCGGCGCGCAGGATGCCGCCGAAATCCAGGCCGCCGTGCTCGTAGAAATTCTTGTCCTCCGCCGAGAGGAAGGCGTTGATGACGAGCTTCGGCACCGCCTGGATCGGAATGTAGAGACGCCGCTCGCGTGCGTATTCGGCAACCAGCGACCCGTCGGTCGCATGCACGCGCGTCATCACCGGCGGCTCGTAGTCCCGCAACTGGGAATAGTCCGGCAAGTCCTTGGAGAAATGCCACATCAGACCCGCGGCGGCGGCGATGCCGACGAGGAAGACGACGGTTCCGGCCGCGAAAATCCAGCCGAAGAAGCGGAGCATCAGCTTCATCGTCGCCGTTCCAGTCCTTGGGTCATTCGCATCGCGCCAGCGTCAGATTCGCTATTATACAGGCGCAGAGGCTGTCGCGGATCCCTCGCGGCATGGGCGACGCCATCGGCATGTTTCATCCGCGTGGTTCGTCGCGCCGCTTTATGGTTAAACTGAGGCTGCACAACGACAATTCGTGAACCGCACAAGGTGTGGACGCCCGGCAACACGGTCCGGAAACGAGCGGTGCGCCCCTTTCCGTGCGCCGATATGTTCACGGCGACGGCTTCGGCGGCGCCCCCGCGGCGACCTGCGGGGCGAAGAAATCCGCGACGGCCTGGGCGATCGAGTCCACGACCTTGCGCCGCCAGCTATCCGACGTCATCAGCTTGAGGTCCTGGGGGTTCGAGACGTAACCGAGCTCGACCAGGACCGACGGCACGTCCGGCGCCTTCAAGACCTTGAAGCCGGCCGACTTGATCGGATGCTTGTGCAGCTTGGCGCTCGACTTCAGTTCGGTGACCAGCTTGCGGGCGAAATTCGTCGAGAAGGCTTTCGTCTCGCGCTGCGCGAGATCGATGAGGATATCGGCGACGTCGTTCGGCTCCGAGGAAAGATCGACGCCCGCGATCACGTCGGCCTTGTTCTCCGCTTCCGCGAGATTGGCCGCCTCGCCGTCGGACGCCCGTTCGGACAGCGTGTAGATCGTTGCGCCCCGCGTTTCCGGGTTGCGCCGGCCGAGCGTGTCGGCATGGATCGAGACGAACAGCGAGGCCTTGTGCGCGCGCGCGATGCGCACACGCTCGCCGAGCGGAATGAAGCTGTCGTCGCCGCGCGTCATGACGACATGGTACTTTCCGGACTTCTCCAGCTTGTCGCGCAGCATCAGCGCGAAATCGAGCACGATCGATTTTTCCGCTTCGCCGGAGGGCGCCGTGGTCCCGGCGTCGAGCCCGCCGTGGCCCGGGTCGAGGACGACGACCGGCCGCCCGTCGCCGGCGGGCGCAGGCGTCTCGGCCTCGCTCTTATGCGTCGCCCCGGCCGCCCGCCGGCGCGCGTTGTTCTCCAGGGCCAGGTTGCGCATGAACGTGTCGCGGTCGACGGCGACGAGGTCGAGCACCAGCCGCGCGGGCTGGTCCTCCGTCGGATCGAGCACGAACGCCTTGTCGATGCGGACCGGCCCCGCCGCATCGATGACGATGCGCGACCCGCCGGGCATCACCATGCCGTAGCGGAACGCCTTGACGAGCCCCCGCCCGCTCTCGCCGCTTTTCGGCGGCAGGCTGAAGGACACCTGCGGCAGGTCGACGACGACGCGGTAGGGATCGGCCAGGGTGAAGGCTGAAAGCTCGACGCTGCGCGAGAGGTCCAGGATCAGCCGGGTGCGCGAATCGTCGCCGCCGACGCGCACCGCGTTGGCGACCGCGACCGTCTCGCTGGACGCTTTTTGCGCCAGGGCCGCCGTATCCTCGGCGCCGGCGGCCGCGAAAGCGTGCGCGGACAAGGCTCCGGCCAGGACGGCGCCGAGCGCAAGCCTGTGGAAACGGCGGAGTTTCACGCGGTTTGGCTCCTCGACAGCCATCGGCCCTGCATAGGCGGATGTGGTTAATCGGCGATTAAACCGTGACGGATGAATGCTTTGGGCGGGGCGGCCGACGCTGGTACCTTGCTAAAACCGCCTCGGCCCCCTAAGAAGAGGATACTGACGGTCGAATATTCCGGTCTTGCCGCGTTCGGGCAGCCGGCGGCCCGCCAGGACCGCGATGCGGACCAACCGCGATGCGGACCATTTGGCGGGCAGCGCATTCGTCTTCGCCTTGCGCGACAGCGCGATTTTGGCGAGCGGCGAGCTGCCGAGCCCAAGCCCTCCGTCATGGAAGACCGGACCGCGCGCACCTTCGGGACGTGCCAACCGTCAGTTTGAGAGAAACCACGGCAGCACGCTGCCGCTTATTCAGGCCCTTCGGCATGATCAAGGCACAGCCTGATCGCAGATTTCATCGCCGCGGCACGTCCGCGCGTAGCGATGCGGTCATCTGCGCGACGGCCGCGCCCCCCTCTTTCATCCAACACTCATCATTCGGCGCCCCGCGCCGCGTTCGATCGACTCGCCGTATGCGTTGCGAAGCGGATCGATGCGCGGCCGCCCGCCGCAGGAAAAGACTTCAATGGCCAACAAGATGCTCATCGACGCCACCCATCCCGAGGAGACTCGGGTGGTCGTGGTCCGCGGCAACCGCGTAGAGGAATTCGATTTCGAGGCGGAGAGCCGCCGGCAGCTTCGGGGAAATATCTATCTCGCCAAGGTGACGCGCGTCGAGCCGTCGCTTCAGGCGGCCTTCATCGAATATGGCGGCAACCGCCACGGCTTCCTCGCCTTCAGTGAAATCCACCCCGACTACTACCAGATCCCCGTCGCCGACCGGCAGGCGCTGATCGAGGACGAGGAGCGCGCGCATCGCGACGCGGAGGCCGACGCCGACCGTCGCGCCAGCCGATCGGGCGGCCGCCGCCGGCGCGCTCATTCCCGTCCGGATGCCGTGCGCCGGAGCGAGCCGCTCGAGGGCGACGAAACGCCGGGCGCGCAGCCCGACGCCGCTGCGCACGAAGACGATACGTCCCGCGCGAACGAAACCGGCGATCGCGCCGCCGCGACGCCCTACGAGGGCGACGCTTTCGACGGCGCCGCGCCCGCGCATGATTCCGCGCCGCAAGAACATGCCGACAGCGCCCCGCGCGACGAAGCTGCTCCGTCCGAAGTGCAGGCCGGCGAGACGACGCCGATCGCCGACGCTGAATTTGCCGCGACGAGCGCGGACGTTCCCGCCGCCGACGAGCACACCGGCCACCACGCCGGCGACGATCACGACGATCATCGTGCGCAAGCGTACGGCTCCGACGACCGCGCTCAAGATGAAGATCATCCGCACGACCATCATCTGCACGACGATCACGGCGCGACACATGCCGAGAACGGAAACGGCGAGCAGGACCATGGCCACGAGGTGGATGAGGTCGGCGGCGACGACGAGGACGACGTCGTCGAGTCGGTCGGCGGCGCCGACGCCTTCGA
>JBDHSU010000200.1:0-4801 GCA_039808325.1 Variibacter sp.
TTTTCCTCATCCCGCACCAGATCACGATGATTTTGGATCGAATCGATCCAAAATCATGAACGTGATCGATTCTCATATTTAGAGCGGGATGCGGGCGGAAAACCGCTCCACACTTTTCCTCATCCCGCACCAGATCACGATGATTTTGGATCGAATCGATCCAAAATCATGAACGTGATCGATTCTAATATTTAGAGCGGGATGCGGGCGGAAAACCGCTCCACACTTTTCCTCATCCCGCTCTATCTTCGAACGGCGTCCGCTTCGCCCGAAATGCTCTATCGCTGGCACTGCGGGCAGTAGAACGTCGAGCGGCCGGACTGGATGATGCGGCGCACGGTGCCGCCGCACCCCGGCGTCATGCATGGCTGCCCCTCGCGGTCGTAGACGCGGAAGGTGTGCTGGAAATAGCCGAGCGCGCCGTCGGTCAGGCGATGGTCGCGCAACGTCGAGCCGCCGGCGCGAACCGCCTCCTCGAGAACGGCCCTGATCGATTCCACCAGCAAGTCGGCCCGCGGCTGCGGCCGGCCCGCGCGTGTCGCCAATGTGGATGCGCCGCGCTTCGGCGAGAGATGGGCGCGGTGCAGCGCCTCGCAGACATAGATATTGCCGAGGCCGGCGACGACGCGCTGGTCGCTGAGCGCCGCCTTCAGGCTCGTTTTCTTGCCGGCGCAGGCTTGCGCCAGTAGGGCGCCGTCGAAGGCGTTGCCGAGCGGTTCCGGGCCCAAGGCGCGCAGCGAGGGCTCGTCCTCGAGCTTGTCGCGCGCCACCAGCTTCATGAAGCCGAAGCGGCGCGGGTCGCTGAAGGTGACGGTCGCGCCGTTGGACATGTGGAACACGACGTGGTCGTGGGTGCCGGGCTTCGCGCGGGGGTGACGGAACGCGCCGACCGGCGTCTCGGCCTTGCCGCGCGCGACGCGGAACGACCCCGACATGCCCAGATGCATGATAAGGACCTCGCGCGAGGAGAGGTCGGCCAGGAGATATTTCCCGCGCCGCCCGAGGCTGACGACCTCCAGGCCCTGCAAATGTCCGGCGAAGTTCTTGGGAAGCGGCCAGCGCAGGTCGGGGCGATGCGCCTCCACCTTCGCAAAACGCGCGCCCTCCATCGCCGGCACCAAGCCGCGCCTTACGGTTTCGACTTCCGGCAGCTCGGGCATGGGCGGAGGTAACGCTGTTGGCGGGTCGGGTGCGGCTGTCATAGCGCCACCGCGCGCGCCGCGCTATGGTCCCGCCGGCCAAGGAGACCGGACGATGCCGGAAGCGCAACAGCCGCGCGAGAGCCATTTCGGCTTTCGCTCGGTTGCACTGGAAGACAAGCAGGCTTTGGTCGACGACGTGTTCCACGCCGTCGCACGCCGCTACGATCTGATGAACGACCTGATGTCGGCGGGGCTGCATCGGGCGTGGAAGGACGTGTTGGTGAACACCGTCGACCCGCCGCGCGGTGACGCGCCGTTCGCGCATCTCGATGTCGCGGGCGGCACCGGCGACATTGCCTTCCGCATGATGGAAGCGGGCGGCCCGGGGTGCCGCACGACCGTCATCGACATCAACGCCGATATGCTGCAGGTCGGGCGCGAGCGCGCCGTCAAGCTCGGCCTGGACGAGCGCGTGTCATTCGTGGAGGGCAACGCCGAGGCGCTGCCGGAGCCCGACCGGCGCGCCGACGCCTACACCATCGCCTTCGGCATCCGGAACGTGCCGCGCATCGAGCGGGCGCTCGCCGAAGCCTATCGTGTGCTGCGGCCGGGCGGGCGGTTCGCCTGTCTCGAATTCTCGAGCGTGGACGTGCCGGGCCTCGACCGTCTCTACGACCTCTACTCCTTCAACGTCGTGCCCGCCCTCGGCCGGGCCGTCGCGGGGGACGCCGAGCCGTATCGCTATCTCGTCGAATCCATCCGGCGGTTTCCGAAGCCCGAGCCGTTCGCCGACATGCTTCGCGCGGCAGGATTCCGCCGCGTTTCGTGGCAGCCGCTGACGGGCGGCATCGTCGCGCTGCATACGGGCTGGCGTTTGTGATTTCCGCATTGATCCACTGTGCGCGGCTGGCGCGCGCCGGATATGTCTTCGCGCGCGAGGGCGTGCTCGGCGTGCTCGACCCGTCGCCGTTGCCGCCCGGCGCGCAGGCCATGATCAAGGCGGCGCGGCTGCTGGAGCGGCCGGCCGGCGCCGGCGCCAAGGCGCGTCTTTCGGCGGCGCTGACGCGGCTTGGCCCGACCTATGTGAAGCTCGGGCAATTCCTGGCGACGCGGCGCGATGTCGTCGGGCCGGCGCTCGCGCGCGACCTCGAAAGCCTGCAAGACCGCATGGCGCCGTTCCCGCAGGCGGAAGCGGAAGCGACGGTGGCGCGGGCGCTGGAGCGGCCGCTGACGGCTGCGTACAGCGCCTTCGGCCCGGCCGTCGCGGCGGCGTCGATCGCGCAGGTGCATCGCGCGCAAGTCACCGTTGCCGGCGAGCCGCGTACGGTCGCGGTGAAGGTGCTGCGGCCGGGCATCGAGAGCCGGCTGCACGCCGATATCGAGTCCTTCTACTTCGCGGCGCGCGGCGCCGAGCGGCATTCGGCGGAAGCGCGGCGGCTGCGCTTCGTCGAGGTCGTGGATACGCTCGCGCGCTCGGTCGCGATCGAGATGGATCTGCGGCTCGAGGCGTCGGCGCTCTCCGAGATGGCGGAGAACACCAAGGACGACGCGGATTTCCGCGTGCCCGCCGTCGACTGGGACCGCACGGCGCGTGAGGTGCTGACGCTGGAATGGATCGACGGCACGCCCCTCACCGACCGTGCCGCGCTGGTCGCGAAAGGCTACAATCTCGAGCAGCTCGCGCAGACGGTGATGCAGAGTTTCCTGCGGCATGCGCTGCGCGACGGCTTTTTCCACGCCGATATGCATCCCGGAAACCTCTTCGTCGATGACGCCGGCCGGCTGGTCGCCGTCGACTTCGGCATCATGGGGCGGCTCGGGCCGAAGGAGCGGCGATTCCTCGCCGAAATTCTGCACGGCTTCATCACGCGCGATTACCGGCGCACCGCGGAGGTGCATTTCGAGGCCGGCTACGTGCCGGCGCATCATTCGGTGGAAAGCTTCGCGCAGGCGATCCGCGCGATCGGCGAGCCGATCCATAGCCGCACGGCGGAAGAAATCTCCATGGCGAAGCTGCTGACCCTCCTGTTCGAGGTCACCGGTATTTTCGACATGCGCACGCGGCCGGAACTGATCCTGCTGCAAAAGACCATGGTGGTGGTCGAAGGCGTCGCGCGCTCGCTCGATCCGAAGCTCGATATGTGGTCGACGGCGGAGCCGGTCGTGCGCGAATGGATCGAACGCCACCTCGGTCCCGCCGGGCGGCTCGAAGGCGCGGCCGAGGGGGTGGGGGAGATGACGCGCTTCCTCGGCGGCGTGCCGGCGCTGCTGGGCCGTACCGCCAGCCTGGTCGATCAGCTCGATCGCATCACGCGCGACGGCCTCGTCCTGGCGCCCGAGACGGTGAGGGATATCGGCGCCGCCGAAGCCCGGCGCAACCGGTGGATCGCCCTGGCTCTTTGGGCGATTGCCCTGCTGCTGCTCTGGATCGCGCTGGATTAGCTGTATTTTTGTGATATCAATGATATCAATTAACCCGAGGAGCCGGCCTTGGCCAGTCTGATCACGCGCAAGCTCGATGAGGCCGTGAAGGCCCGGCTGCGGGTCCGGGCGGCGCGGCATGGCCACTCGCTGGAGGAGGAAGCCCGGCGCATCCTCACCGAGGCCGTGGCCGGGGAGGCGGATGCCGCCTCGGCGGCATCGACGCCGCCTGGAGACGCAGCGGATGAGCCCTCCGATGCGTCGGTGGCGCTCACCTTGAAGGCGCGCCGTATTCTCCTGGTGATCGGCGGCGGCATCGCCGCCTACAAAAGCCTCGACTTGATCCGTCGCCTGCGGGAGCGCGGCGCCGCGGTCCGCATCGTCATGACGGAGGCGGCGCAGCAGTTCGTCACGCCGCTCGCCGCCGGGGCGCTCGCCGGACAGCGGCCGTTCACCGACCTGTTCTCGCACGCGGACGAGTTCGACGTCGGGCATATCCGGCTGGCGCGCGAGACCGACCTGATCGTGATCGCGCCGGCGACGGCCGACCTCATGGCGAAGGCCGCGCACGGCCTGGCGCCGGATCTCGCGGGCGCCGTCCTGCTCGCCACCGACAAGCCGGTGCTGATGGCGCCGGCGATGAATCCGCGCATGTGGGCGCATGCGGCGACGCGGCGAAATGTCGAGACGCTGCGCGGCGACGGCGTGGCTTTCGTCGGCCCGAACAGCGGCGAAATGGCGGAGCGCGGCGAGAACGGCCGCGGCCGCATGGCGGAGCCGCTCGAAATCGTCGCCGCGGTCGAGGCGCTGCTGACGCCGCTGCGTCCGCTGCCGCTGCAAGGGCGGCGCGTGCTCGTCACCTCCGGCCCGACGCACGAGCCGATCGATCCGGTGCGCTACATCGCCAACCGCTCGTCGGGAAAGCAGGGGCACGCCATTGCCGCCGCCGCCGCTGCCGCCGGGGCTGCCGTGACGCTGGTGAGCGGCCCCGTGAACGTGCCCGATCCCGCCGGCGTGACGGTTGTGAAGGTGGAGTCCGCGCGCGAGATGCTCGCCGCCGTGCAGTCGGCGCTTCCGGCCGATGTGGCGGTGTTCGCGGCCGCGGTCGCGGATTGGAGCGTCGAGCAGCAACCGCAGAAGATCAAGAAGGAGAAGGGAGGGACGCCGCCGCAATTCGCGCTGCGGGAGAACCCGGACATCCTTTCGACCGTTGCGCATATGACACGCGGACGGCCGCG
>JBDHSU010000201.1:0-4759 GCA_039808325.1 Variibacter sp.
CCCTCCGGAACGGCGATCTTGGCGAGCGTGCCCTCGTCGACCGCTTCGACCTCCATGGTCGCCTTGTCGGTCTCGATCTCGGCGATCACGTCGCCCGGCGCGACCTTGTCGCCTTCTTTCTTCAGCCACTTGGCGAGATTGCCCTTCTCCATCGTCGGCGACAGCGCGGGCATCAGAATATTGATTGGCATGTTTTTGGCTCCGCGCGGTTAGTTGATCGCGCTCGTCGTTCCGGGGTCGCTCGGCGCATCCATCTCTGCATCGAAGAGATTGCGAATGCGTTCGATGGTGCGCTCCTCCGGGATTTCACTCTCGGCGGCGTAGATGCGCGCGACGTGACGCGTAAGGTCGGCGATCAGCATGCCCCACGCCTCCGGATCGTCGAAGGCGCGACGCAGCGAGAGATGCAATCCGCCGTCCGCGATCGCGGCGCGCAGGATCTCCGTGCCGCCTTTCTCCAAGGCAACCGGCGGCGCCGCCAGCATGTCATAGGTCGGCATGGCGCTCACCGGTAGCAGACAGTCTTCGCGGCCTCGACAACGTCGGCGACGGAAGGAAGCGCGAGTTTTTCAAGGTTGGCGGCGTAAGGCATCGGCACGTCCTTGCCCGACACGCGCGCGACCGGCGCATCGAGATAGTCGAACGCGCCTTCCATGATGCGTGCGGCGATCTCGGCGCCGACGCCGGACTGCTGCCAGCCTTCCTCGACGGTAACGGCGCGGCCGGTCTTCTTCACCGAGGTCAGGATCGTGTCCGTGTCCATCGGGCGCAGCGTGCGAAGATCGATCACCTCCGCTTCGATCCCCTCGCCCGCGAGTTCCTCCGCGGCCTTGAGCGCATAGGTCATACCCATCGACCAGGAGACGAGGGTCACGTCCTTGCCGGCCCGCGCGATCCTCGCCTTGCCGATCGGCAGCACGTAGTCGTCGAGCTTCGGCACCGGAAACGTGTGGCCGTAGAGGATTTCGTTCTCGAGGAAGATGATCGGATTGGGATCGCGGATCGCCGCCTTCAACAGTCCTTTCGCGTCGGCCGCGGTATAGGGCGCGACGACCTTCAGCCCGGGAACGTGCGAGTACCACGAGGAATAGTCCTGGCTGTGCTGCGCCGCGACGCGCGCCGCGGCGCCGTTCGGCCCACGGAAGACGATCGGGCAGCGCATCTGCCCGCCGGACATGTAGAGCGTCTTCGCCGCCGAGTTGATGATCTGATCCATCGCCTGCATGGCGAAGTTGAATGTCATGAATTCGACGATCGGGCGCAGCCCCGCCATCGCGGCACCGACGCCAAGGCCGGCAAATCCGTGCTCGGTGATCGGCGTATCGACGACACGCTTGGCGCCGAATTCCTGCAGCAATCCCTGCGTGACCTTGTAGGCGCCTTGATACTCGGCCACCTCCTCGCCCATCACGAAAACGGTTTCGTCGCGGCGCATCTCTTCGGCCATCGCGTCGCGCAACGCCTCGCGTACCGTCATCGCCACCATCTCGGTGCCTTCCGGCACGTCGGGATCGGGCACGGCCTCGGGCTCCGGCGGCTTCGCGGCGGCGGGCTTCGGCTGGGCCGGTTCCTTCGCTTCCTTGGCCGTCTCGGCCGGCTTCTCGTCCTTGGCCGCCGCCGGCGGCTCGACGCTTTTCCGTGGCGGCTGGCCCGCGCTTTTCGCGGCGTCGGCGTCCTCGCCTTCCGCGACAATGGTGGCGATCGGGGTGTTCACCGCGACGTCGGCGGTGCCTTCCGGTACGAGAATCTGGCCGAGCGTCCCCTCGTCGACCGCCTCGACCTCCATGGTCGCCTTGTCGGTCTCGATCTCGGCGATCACGTCACCCGGCGCGACCTTGTCACCCTCTTTCTTGATCCACTTGGCGAGGTTGCCCTTCTCCATCGTCGGGGAGAGCGCAGGCATCAGGACTTGGATCGGCATTCAGCGCTCCACCTTACTTCGAGACACGATTCAAATTGGTTGAAACGGAAATGGCCGTCATGCCCAGCGTAAGGCAGACGATCAGCGCCACCAGCGCCTTGTTGACGACGGCCGCGCTGTCGGCCGAAGCCGATGCGATCCGGCGGGTCGCGAAAGGCCAGGCGATGATGCACAGGATGGCCCACGGCTCGCCGACAGCGGTCTCCAGGCTCCGCAGCGATCGCGCGTAGTAGATCGCGCCGACGATCCAACTCGCCAGCGCGCCAAGCAGCGTGAGCACGAGAATCGCGATGCCAAACGGACCCATCAGGCCGCACCTTCAGCAGGAAGTCTTCGCGCGCCCATCATCGCAAGACGTCGGTCCACAGCTCCGACGGATCGGGCTCCGGATCGTGCGTGGCGAATTCGGCCGCTTCGTTGACGATGTCGCGCACCTCGGCATCGATCTTCTTCAAGTCGTCCTCGCTCGCCCACTTCTTCTCGAGAAGCCGGTGGCGGACCTGCTCGATCGGATCCTGCTCGGTGCGCACCTTCTGCACCTCGTCGCGCGAACGGTACTTCGCCGGGTCGGACATCGAGTGGCCGCGATAGCGGTAGGTCTGCATTTCGAGGATGAAGGGCCCCTTGCCCTCGCGACACCACGTCACCGCGCGCTCGCCCGCGGCCTTGACCGCGCGCACGTCCATGCCGTCGACCTGCTCGCCGGGAATGTTGAAGGACAGGCCGCGCTTGGAGAAATCGGTTTGCGCCGACGAGCGGGTCACCGACGTGCCCATGGCGTAACGGTTGTTCTCGATCACGTAGATGACGGGGAGCTTCCAGAGCTCCGCCATGTTGAAGCTCTCGTACACCTGCCCCTGGTTGGCGGCGCCGTCGCCGAAATATGTCAGCGCGACATTGTCGTTGTCGCGGTAGCGATTTGAAAAGGCGAGCCCGGTTCCGAGTGAGACCTGCGCGCCGACGATGCCGTGTCCGCCGTAGAATCCCTTCTCGACGGAGAACATGTGCATCGAGCCGCCCTTACCCTTGGAGTAGCCGCCGCGGCGCCCGGTCAGTTCCGCCATGACGCCGCGCGGATCCATGCCGCAGGCGAGCATATGGCCATGGTCGCGATATCCGGTGATGACCTGATCACCCTCCTTGAGGGTGAGCTGCATGCCGGTGACGACCGCCTCCTGACCGATGTAGAGGTGACAGAAGCCGCCGATCAGCCCCATGCCGTACATCTGTCCCGCCTTTTCCTCGAAACGGCGGATCAGCAGCATCCGGCGGTAGGCATCGAATTCGTCGGCTTTGGTGAACTCGGCCGGGCGGCGATCGGATGTGTCTTTCGGAGCGGAGGAGCGCGTGGGAGTGGAAGGAGCGTCCTTCGCCTTGGCGGCAGCCATGGGGGCCTCGGATTGGTGAACGGTTACCCCACCCAATATCGCAAATCCCGGCCGGGCGGAAGCATAGTGAGCCGTCTGCGCCGATATGCGCAAATATCTGTGGCTGCGTTGAAAATGGGACGAAGCGCGGGTTCAGCGGGCCGACGCGAGGGGCCCCGGCCCGGTCGCTATCTTATCGCGGCCGAGCATGACGAGATCGCGCGGATGCACGTAGTCGAGCATGGCGCGGGCGCGCTCGTCGAGCGTGTCGGGATCGAGGCTCTCCGAGCGCAGGAGCGCGACATGGCGCTCCCAGTAGATTCGCTGGTCCTTGAGCTTGTCGTGCTCGGCGGTCAGGTCTTTCAATTGCGCCGCCAGCTGCTCCTTGGCGCGCAGACCGTGCTCGCCGGAGAAGGCGTTGACCCCGAAATAAGCGATCAGCCCGCCGACCACCACGTACAGGACGAGTGTCGTGACGAAGGTTTTGAGTCGCGTATGACTGACCATGCCGGAACATTTGGCGCGTGCCTGTTAACACCGCTTTAACGTCGCCGGCCCGAGCCCGGCACGTAGGATGCGCGCCCGACTGGATCACGATGATTTTGGATCGAATCGATCCAAAATCATGACCGTGATCGATTCTCACAACTTAGAGCGGGATGCGGGCGGAAAACCGCTCCACACTTTTCCTCATCCCGCTCTAGCAAGTTGGGACATCGTAATCCCCCGCAGCCCGTCACTTCCGTCGCGTCGGGGCGTTGCTGGCTGCGAAACGCTCCTATATAGCGTCAGGCATCACCAGCGGCCCCTGCCCCTCAGGCAAGGGCCCGCGCCCGGCGGCCACGTGGCGGAGTGGTGACGCAACGGTCTGCAAAACCGTGTACCCCGGTTCAATTCCGGGCGTGGCCTCCATTTTTGTTGCGACCAGGGTCCCGCGCCCGGACAGGCGCGGAATACAGCGGAAATTATGATCCGGCACATCGTACTCTTCAGCGCCAAGGACAAGGCCGACGTCTTGCGTATTCGCGAGGGCCTGAAGGATCTCGGCACGATCCCGCATTCCACTCATTTCGAAGTGACCGAAAGCCTGAAGGCGGATCCGACCTCCGACGTGATCGACGTGGTTGTCTACGGCGAGTTTCCGGACGCCGAGGCGCTCGCCGCGTTTAAGGCGCATCCGACCTACGCGGCGACGACCGCGAAAGTGCGTCCCCTGCGCGACCTGCGCTTCGTTGCCGACGTCGTGACCGAGAAAAGTCCGCGCTGATATCCGTCCAGCCGTGCGGCGGCATCGTTTGTGGCAAAAAAACGCTATAACGGCTGAACCGCCTTCCCCGCGCCCGCGACTGATGGAGTGGAAGTCATCCACACCAACGTCTCAAAAGGGGAAGTGCCATGTTTCGGAAAGCAACTCTCGCAATCGCAGCGATCATCACTCTCGGCACCGCGACCACTCTCGTGACGGTCGATA
>JBDHSU010000202.1:0-4589 GCA_039808325.1 Variibacter sp.
TTCGATGTCGGGCAGGCGCTGGTCGTCGCCGCGCGTCGCGTGCTTGCAGTGGAGGCGGCGGAAGGCACGGACCAGATGCTGCAACGGATCGGTGCGCTGCGCGCGAACGGCCGCATCGCGCTTCCCGCTGGACAGGGCGTCCTTGTCAAGGCGCCGAAGCCGCAGCAGGATCGCCGCTTCGATCTGCCTTCGATCGGGCCGAAGACCGTGGAGATGGCCGTCACGGCGGGGCTTTCCGGCATTGCCGTGCGCGCCGGCGGCGTCATCGCCGTCGATCCTCTCACGATGATGGCCGCAGCCGACAAAGCGGGAATTTTCATCGCTTCGATAAACGTCGAGTCGGCGGGCTCTCCGTGACGGCCGAACCGGCCACCGGGCAAGGCAAGCCCTTGAACGTCTTCCTGGTCGTCGGGGAAGAGTCCGGCGACCACCTCGGCGCCGGATTGATGCGGGCGCTGAAGAAGCAATGCGGCGGGCGCGTCACGTTTGCCGGCGTCGGCGGCGAGGGGATGGCGCGCGAGGGGCTGACGAGCCTGTTCCCGCTCACCGACATTTCGCTGGTCGGATTCACCGCGGTGCTGCGGCAATTGCCGCTGGTTCTGCGCCGCATCCGCGAGACGGCGGATGCCGCGATCGCGTCGGCGCCCGACATCGTCGTCATCATCGATAGCCCCGATTTCACGCATCGCGTCGCGCGCCGCATCCGCGCCGCGCGTCCCGACATTCCGGTCGTCGATTACGTGTCGCCCTCGGTGTGGGCCTGGCGCCCCGGGCGCGCGCGCGCCATGCGCGCCTATGTCGATCATGTCCTCGCGCTGCTGCCGTTCGAGCCGGACGTGCATGCGCGCTTGGGCGGGCCCGCGTGCACCTATGTCGGCCATCCGCTGGCCGAGCGGATCGATGAATTGCGCCCGAGCGCGAGCGACGCGAAGCGGCGCGAGACGCCGCCGCCGATCGTGCTCGTGCTCCCCGGCAGCCGCCGCGCCGAACTGCGCAATCTGATCGCCGTCTTCGGCGAAACGATCGAGCGCCTGCGCGCCGGGGCCGAGCCGTTCGAGGTGGTGCTGCCGACCGTGCCGCATCTGTTGAACGATGTGAAAGCGGCCGTGGCGAACTGGAAGCCGGCGCCGCGCATTCTTGTCGATCACGACGAGAAGCGCGCCGCCTTTCGTCAGGCGCGCGCGGCGCTGGCGGCGTCCGGAACCGTCACGCTGGAGCTTGCGCTCGCCGGCGTTCCGATGGTCGCGGCCTACCGCGTCGGCGCGCTGGAAGCGATCATCCTGCGGCGTCTCATTCGCGTGCCGACAGTGATCCTCGCAAATCTCGTCATCGGCGAGAACGTCGTGCCGGAATTTCTGCAGGAGGATTGCACGGCCGGGCGTCTGAGCGGCGCCTTGGCGCCGTTGCTGCGCGAGGGCCCGCAACGGCAGCGGCAATGCGATGCCTTTGCCCGGCTCGATGCGATCATGCAGATCGGCAGCAGTTCGCCGAATACGCGCGCGGCCGAATGTGTTGTCGCGATCGCGGCTGCCGCGCACGCGCCGCATGGGCGTACCGCTTCGTAAGACTTGAAGCGCATTTGCGGCGTGCGGTCACAAAAGAATCGCCGCGCTGTCGCGGCTTCTTCGCACAATCGACGTATGCCCATGGCTTGATGAAAGGTGAGGCGGGCCTGCTTGCGAAGGAGGAGAATGAGCATGGGTACGGTCATGATCCGATGTCCGAGAACCGGACGCGCCATCCCGACGGGAATCGTCGCGGACAGAGTCGAGTTCCGCCGCAAAGCCGTTTTCATCGGACGCACGTATTGCGCGGCATGCCGCGGCGAGCATGAATTCTTCGCACGCGAGGCCTGGGTCGACGAACGCAACGGCCACGCGTCTTCCGAGGCTGCCTGACGCCCCGACTTCTTGCCGGCGCGACGCTCGGCGTCACGCCGCGTTCCGCCAAAGAAAAAGCCGCGATCTCAGATCGCGGCTTTTTTCGGACGGTGACGCGTCCTATTTTCTCTTGTCGGCCTTCACATAATCGCGACGCGTCATGCCGGTATAGAGCTGCCGGGGACGGCTGATCTTCTGGCCCGGATCCTCGATCATTTCCTTCCACTGCGCGATCCAGCCGACGGTGCGCGCGACCGCGAACAGCACGGTGAACATGCTGGTCGGGAAGCCCATCGCCTTCAGCGTGATGCCGGAATAGAAGTCGACATTCGGATAGAGCTTCTTCTCGATGAAGTAGCTGTCGGAAAGCGCGATCTTCTCGAGCTCCATCGCGATGTCGAGAAGTTCGTCGTCGCCGTGGCCGGTTTCCTTCAGCACCTCGTGGCAGGTCTGCTGCATGATCTTCGCGCGCGGATCGTAGTGCTTGTAGACGCGGTGCCCGAATCCCATGAGGCGGAACGGATCGTTCTTATCCTTCGCCTTCTTGATGAACTCGGGGATGCGGTCGACGCTGCCGATCTCCGAGAGCATCTTCAACGCTGCCTCGTTGGCGCCTCCGTGCGCCGGTCCCCACAGGCAGGCGATGCCGGCTGCGATGCACGCGAACGGGTTGGCGCCCGACGACCCGGCGGAGCGCACGGTCGAGGTCGATGCGTTCTGCTCATGGTCGGCGTGCAGGATGAAGATGCGGTCCATCGCGCGCGCGAGCACCGGGTTGGGCTTGTACTCTTCGCACGGCACCGCGAAGCACATGCGCAGGAAATTGGTCGCGTAGTCGAGATTGTTCTGCGGATACTGGAACGGCTGGCCGATCGAATATTTGTACGCCATCGCCGCGAGGGTCGGCATCTTCGCGATCATGCGGATCGAGGCGACCATGCGCTGGTGCGGGTCGGAGATGTCGGTGGAGTCGTGATAGAAGGCGGACAGCGCGCCGACGCATGCCGTCATGATCGCCATCGGATGGGCGTCGCGGCGGAAACCCTGGAAGAAGCGCATCATCTGCTCGTGGATCATCGTGTGGTTGGTCACACGCGCCACGAAGTCTTTTCTCTGCGCGGGGGTCGGCAGGTCGCCGTAGAGCAGAAGGTAACAGGTCTCCAGGAAGTCGCCGTGCTCGGCGAGCTGTTCGATCGGGTAGCCGCGGTAGAGCAGCACGCCCTCGTCGCCGTCGATATAGGTGATCTTCGATTCGCAGCTCGCCGTCGAGGTGAAGCCGGGGTCGTAAGTGAACATGCCGGCCTGGCCGTAGAGCTTCGCGATGTCGATGACGTCCGGGCCGATGGTTCCTTCATTGACCGGGAACGTCCAGCTTTTATCGCCGACGCTGATCGTGCCGGTTTTGACGTTGTTGCCCGTCTTTGCGTCCATGTCAGCCTCTCGAATTTGATGCTCGGACGCCTGCAACCGAGGGGTTCGGTTGCCCACGCCGCCATTGCCCGGCCAGCCTGTGACGGATGAGGTCCGATGGCATTTTCCGTAGACCATTCAGGAGGGGCCCGCAAGCGCGCCCGGCGCCGGTCTGCCTAGCGATTTTGGGTGCGGCGGCGGCCGCCGCAAGGGGCCCGATCACGAAATAGTGTCAGCCTGTCACGGCGCTTGTCGGCCGCTTTACATTACGACGACGGAGGCTAGGCGGCAGGGGTTACGCGGCAGGGGCTATGCGGCTTGGTCCGCCAGCCGCGCGATGGTCTCCTCCTGGCCGAGGAGCGCGAGGACTTCGAAGATGCCGGGCGATGTGGTTCGTCCGGTCAACGCCGCGCGCAACGGCTGTGCCGCGGCGCCGAGTTTCAGCCCCGCGCCTTCGGCATAGTGGCGGACGGCGCCTTCAACGTTTTCGGCCGTCCATGGCGTGACGCCGGCGAGGGAGTCGCGAAGGCCGGCGAGCAGGCGGCGGGCGTCCGGAGTGAGCAGCGCGCGCGCCTTGTCGTCCAACGCAAGCGGGCGGGATGCGAACAGGAACGTCGCGCCGTCGATGAGTTCCAGCAGCGTCTTTGCCCGCTCCTTCAAACTCGGCATGGCCGCGAGAAATTTCTCGCGCATCGCCGGCGTCAGCTTGGCGGCGATCTCTTTTCCATCGGGAATATGCGGCAGCAGATCGTCGATCGCCTTGAGCAAGCTCTCGGGCGGGGACTGGCGGATGTAATGGCCGTTGAGCGCGCCGAGTTTGGCGAAGTCGAAGCGCGCCGCGCCGCGCCCCACATGCGCGAGGTCGAACGACGTGATCAATTCCTCGGTCGAAAAGATCTCCTGATTGCCGTGGCTCCAGCCGAGGCGCACGAGATAGTTGCGCATCGCCTCCGGGAGATAGCCCATGGCGCGATAGGCATCGACGCCGAGCGCGCCGTGCCGCTTGGAAAGCTTCGAGCCGTCGGGCCCGTGGATGAGCGGAATGTGCGCCATCACCGGCACCGTCCAGCCGAGCGCCTGATAGATCTGCGTTTGGCGCGCCGCGTTGGTGAGGTGGTCGTCGCCGCGGATGATGTGTGTCACGCCCATGTCATGGTCGTCGACCACCACCGCCAGCATGTAGGTCGGCGTGCCGTCCGAGCGCAGCAGCACGAGGTCGTCGAGGTTCTCGTTCTGCCAGGCGACCCGGCCCTGGACCTGATCCTCGACCACGGTCTCGCCGGTCTGCGGCGCCTTGAG
>JBDHSU010000203.1:0-4583 GCA_039808325.1 Variibacter sp.
TTCAGTATGTCGGCTTCCAGGACCTCAATCAGAAGCTGATGTCCTCTCTTGCCGCGGGCGACCCGCCGCAGATCTTCAACGTCCAGAGCAGCTACGAGCTCTTCGAACTGGCCAAGAAGGGGATCGTGCGCCCCGTCGACGACGTGATTGATCGCATCGGCCGCAGCGACTACTACGAGCGCATCCTCGGCTCCAACACGCTAGACGGAAAAGTCTGGGCTGTGCCCTTCAGCATCGGCGTGAACGTCCTCTGGTACCGCAAAGATCTTTACGACAAGTACAACCTCAAGGAAGCGGCGACCTGGGACGAGTACGCGCACAATGTCGAGGTGCTTTCCAAGGCAGGTGCGGAAAAGGCTGACGCGAGGTTCTACGGCACAGCGCTTTCGGTCGGCGACAATTGGCTCACCAACGACAACACGCAGAACTGGATGTGGTCGAACGGCGCGACCGTCTTCGATGCCAAGGGTAACCCCACCTTGAACAAGCCCGCGGCCGTGGCGACCTTCGCCTATCTCGGAAAGCTTGCCTCGTTCGCACCGCCCGGCGTCAACAGCTACACCAATAATGAAATGATGAACGCCTTCGCGACGGGCGCGGTTGCGCACACGGAGTACCCTTTTCGCCTCCTGAGTTACCTTGAGAAATCAGCGCCTGAGCTCCTCAAGGTCGCCGTGCCAATGCAACATCCCAAAGGGCCGGGTGAGGAGGGCCATCGCGCCACGCTGCTTTACGTAAAGAGCTGGGCTATGGCCAAGTCAGCGAAATTCACCAAGGAAGCAGCGGATTTCCTCGCTTTCCTGGAAGATGCGAAGCGTAAAGCGACAGTCATGAAAACGGTTCCTGTGCACTACTGGCCACCGCGCAAGAGCATCGTGTCCGATCCGGCCTTCCTCGACCAGCCGCTGTTGAAGACAGAGGCGGGAAAGCGCTCGCTGCAGGTCCTGAACAGTGCGATGGAGACGGGCCAGTTCCCGATCAGCGAGACAGGCACGCCGGTGATGAAGCTCGGTCCGGCCCTGCAGAAGCGTGTTCTGGCGAAGGCGCTTGAGCAGATCGTTGTCCGCAAGGTCGATCCGGCGAAGGCCGTGGAGGCCGCGGCGCAGACGTTGAAATAACGGCTTTCGAAAACGGCTTTCGGCGAGGCCGGGGCGCAATGGCCCCGGAACCCGCCGCGCGAATCAGCATCATGTAGGACGCAACGAGTATGGGCGCCAGCGATCGATCCGTTCCTCGTCGGGTAATTGACTTTCGCTCCCGCCCGAACACGCCGGAATATCTGGTGGCCTTGCGTTCGCCGGTCGCGAGCACGGTTATGCGCAAACTCGGCTCGCCGCAGCCGCAGGCAGGCACTCTGGAAGAGTGGGTTGCCGGCTTCCAGAAAGAGGGCGTCGAGCGGGTCGTATTCACGGGCCGCCAGTCACAGGGCACGAGCGGCCACGATGTTACCAACGAATACGTCGCCGAGACGGCGCTCCGTTTTCCCGGTGTGGTTATCGGTTTTGCGGGGATCGACCCGCTTCAAGGCATGACGTCGGTTCGTGCGGTCGAACACGCCGTACGCAGGTTGGGGCTGAAGGGCGTCTCTATCGATCCGTATGGCGGCAACGTCGCTCCGAATGACCGGCGCCTGTATCCAGTCTACGCGAAGTGCGCAGAACTCGATGTTCCCGTCGTCGTGACATGCGGCCCGCTGCCGTTTCCGGGACCGCGCCTCGATCACGGCGACGTCCGCGGCATCGATGACGTCGCTTGCGATTTTCCGGAGCTCACGATTGTGGTCGATCACTCCGGCTGGCCATGGGTGACAGAGACGATCGCGATTCTGTTCCGTCATGACAACGTCTTCATTGACACTTCGCTCTACATGCATCTGCCGGGGACGGCCCAGTTCGCGGAAGCAGCAAATTCGATCGTTCCTGATCGCATGCTGTTCGCGAGCTGCTATCCGGTCGTGCCGGTCCGAACGGCGATCGAGCGCGTCTCTAGTTTGCCGTTCACACCGCAGGCGCTTGATAACGTCATGTACGCAACTGCCGATCGGTTGTTGCGTAAGTTTCGATGTTACTAGCCGGACGACGGCCCGCTCGCGCGCGTGATGTTTGCCGCGATGCTGTCGTCATCCTCGTGTCGCAATGACTTGAGGCAAGCTGAGTTATGCCGAAGATTGAAGCCTTTACTACGCATCGTCTGTCGATTCCGTTCGAGCGGCCGCTGCGGACCGGCAATCATCTCTATGTGACGCTTGAGAACGTTCTTATCGAAGTGCAGGCGGAAGGTCTGACGGGAATTGGATACGCATTCAATTTCGCGCCGGGGCAGGCTGAGGCCGTCCGTCTTTTGGCTGAGGATCTCGCCAAGACGCTGATCGGAAAGCCGGTCGAAGATTTCAAGCGGCATTGGGCCGATCTTTGGACGCGGCTCAATTTCATCGGTCACGCCGGCCCGCCCGTTATGGCCCTGGCGATGATCGACACGGCCCTGTGGGATCTCTTCGCGCAGAGCCAGGGCCTTCCTCTCTACAAGCTTCTTGGAGCGATGAGGGATGAGGTGGAGCTTTATCCCACGGGAGGCTTTCTCACCGATCCCATCCAGTCTGTGATCGAGGAGGTGCAACGGCATCGCACGAATGGCTTCAATCGCTGCAAGATCAAGGTAGGGCACTCCGACTGGGCCGTGGATGTCGCGCGCGTTCGAGCCTTGCGCGAAGCTGTCGGCGATGCATTCGGGATCATGGTCGATGTCAATCAGGCGTGGAGCGTGAACACCGCGATCGAAGCCGGCCGTCGCCTGCAGGACGAAGGTGTTATTTGGTACGAGGAGCCGGTCTCCTGCTACGATATCGCCGGTACGGCCCGTGTCGCCGATGCGCTCGCGATGCCCGTCGCTGCGGGAGAGTCGGTGTTCACTCGGCACGGTCATTTGGCGCTGATCGATGGCGGTGCCTGCGACACGCTGATGCTCAACCTGATGCGCACCGGCGGCCCGACCGAGTTCATGCGTGTCGGTGAATTGGCTGCCGCTCGCTTTCTGCCCGTGTCGTCGCACACCTTCACTGAGATTTCCGCCCACATGATCGCGGCGATGCCGAACGGCACACTGGCGGAATATTTGCCGGGCTGGTGGGACAATCTCTTCGACGAGCCGTCGCGGATCGAGAACGGCGTGTTGAAGCTTTCGAACCGGCCCGGCGTCGGCGTCAAGTTTTCGCGCGAGGCAATCCGCCGTTATGGATCGGCAGCATGAAGGCCCTGCGCGAATGTCTGGAGGAAAGTTGAATGCCGAATATTAGCGACCTCGTATTTTGGTCCAAGGTCGCGAGGGCGGCGAACGATCATCCGCCCTTTGCTCAAAAGTCGCGGCATCTCGAAGCCGTCACCGCCGCTCTCGTCATCGACGAGGCGGTGATCGGTCTTGAGTTCCATCGCGGTAAACTTGCGCTGATCGATGGGCCTGCGTTACGCGGGTTCCGTTTCACGCTTCGGGGACCGGGCGCGGAATGGCGGCGTGTCATGCGCCAAGAGATCGCGTTTGCACAAGCGATCAATGTCCGCCACGGCAAGCTGCGGGCAGAAGGCGACATCCTTACGATGACATGGGCGACACCCGCGCTCTGGGAGCTCTTCCGCGTGACCGCGCGTCTTGCCTCGGGAGCGCTTGAGAATGCTTGAGATCGAAGGACGCTATGTTGAGATCGATGGCGCGCGTACCTACTACGAGTCCTGCGGAACGGGTGCGCCCGTTCTTTTGATCCACACCGCCGGACGCGATGGCCGTCAATGGCAGGGCCTGATGCAGGAGCTTGGCTCGACCTATCGATTCTTTTGTCCTGACCTCCCTGGACATGGAAAGAGTTGGCCGCTGGCGGGAAACACCTGTCTTCAGGATATTCAAGCGATCGCCGAATGGCTGCATCGCTTTGCCTTGCGGGTCATGCAAGCGCCTTTCGTCGTGATGGGCTGTTCGATCGGCGGAAACCTTTCGCTTTTGATGGGCGCGCGTTTCAAGGAGGTGCGAGCGGTCGTTGCGCTGCAGGGATGCGACTGGACGCCGACGTTCACTGACACGGCGCTCGATCTGATGACGCATCCGCAGATCAGTCTGATGCATTCCAACATGGACTTTTCCATGAGCCTGGTCGGCTCGAAGTCTACACCGGCTGGACGGGAGTTCTCCGCGTGGGGCGTGCTGTCTCTCATTCCGCTCGCGCAGCAGGGCGATCTGCGCGCCTACGCGCACTGCGACACACGCGAATTGATGGGCAAGATCACGGCTCCGACGGTGTTGTTGCGCGGCACGGAGGATTGGCTGGTTTCCGAGGACATGATGCGTGCGACCTTCGACAGAATCGTCAATGCGCATCCCAAGCATTTTGAAATGCTGCCGGGCCTCGGTCACTTTCCACATCTTGAAGACCCGACAAGGGTGGCGGCGACGGTACGCCGTTTCCTTAAAGATGCAGGCGTTTAAGTCAGGGCTCAGTTGATGGCACGAGTTCAAATTCAGGACGTGCGTAAGGCTTTTGGGGCAACGCAAGTCATTCACGGCGTAGATGTTTCCATAGAAGACGGTGAGTTCGTGGT
>JBDHSU010000204.1:0-4521 GCA_039808325.1 Variibacter sp.
TCGCGATATGCTGAATCGCCAGACCCAGCCCGAAGGTGAGCAGGATCTGGTTGATGTGGGGCGCATCGAGGACCTTGGCGATGAACCCTCTGAACAGAAGCCACCCCAGCCCATATCCCGCCACGACGAGCACGGGGAGCGATATCAGCGGATCGACACCGAGCAGCGTGAAGAGCCAAAAGGCGCCGTAAGCTCCAAGCATAATCATCTCGCCGTGAGCGAAGTTGATGATTCGCACGACGCCAAACCCGAGCGACAGGCCGACCGCCATCAGGGTATAAAGCCCCGCAAGCAGGACGGCGTCGCTGAAGGCCTGAGGAATAAGGTCCATCAGTGACTCCGGCAGAAAGAACGAGCAGCGCTATTGGGCGCAGGGCTGCAGTTTCCCGGTCGCCACCTGCTCGGGATAGACGAGAACGCTGGTGATGCTCCCGTCCGGCTTCTTCTGCCGCTGGAACACGACCATCGTACCGAACGCCTGATGCAGCGCGACGCGGCTCTTCTTGAAGCGGCTGTCGCCAAGCGGCGTCTGATACTCCTGCTTCTCGAGCCACTCCTTGAGGCGCTCGCGATCGGTCGACTGCGTCCCCTCGACCGCCAGCAGAGCGAGGATCGTGGTGGCGTAGTAGCCGACCTCGAGGAAGTCCGGCGACGTCTTATACTTCTCGAACCACATCTTCTCCCAGTCGGCGGCAGACGGGAAGAGCTTCGGCTCCTTCTTGTCGGCAGGGTAATTCAGCCCCGGCACCCATGTCGTGACGCCGGTCCAGCAAACCTGCGATTCTCCGGTCGCCTCCTGCCACTCGCGCAACTGCGTCTGCGCGGTGCCTACGAGATACGGAATGTTGAGGCGCGCGGCGTGAATCTGTTTCGTCAACTGGATCGCGTCATTCGTCTGCACCAGGACATAGAGAATGTCGGGGCGGCGCACGCGGATCTTCGCCAGCGTGGGGCCGAAATCGGCCGATCCTTCACGGACCAACTCGTCCGCGACGAGGTCGAAGCCCGCTTCCTTCACGTACCTGCGCGCGTCCTCGATGTGGGCGCGGCCATACGCGCCGTCGGAATAGAGAAGCGCGACCTTCTTCTTCGTACCCAGCGCCGCCTTGAGCGCGTTCACGTTGTTCTCGTGGTAGTAATAGGACCACGCATAGGTATGGAAGAAGTACGGGTCCGGCCCGACCTCCTTCTCGATCACATCCGATGAACCGCCCGGCATGAACCAGATCGGGCGATCATCGAGCTTTTTCCACGGCGGCACGGCCGCCGCGGCGACGTTCGAGCCGTCCGGCCCGATGATGATGTGCACCTTGTCGGTCTGAATGAACGTATTCATCAGCGATACGGTGATCGCGTTGTTCGACTGCGTGTCGCGGAAAAGAACTTCGATCGGCCGGCCGGCGACCTTGTCGCCCCGCACCTTCTTCCAGACTTCAACCGCCGTCTCGATGCCGTTCTTGGCTTGAGCGCCATAGGCGACGTAGCGTCCCGACGTCGAGACCGGCGCTCCGATCTTGACAGGCTCCTGCGCGCTCGCGGGAGCAGCGCCAAGGGCGGCCGCAAGGCCAGCCAAAAACAGCAAATTCGACGGATATCGCATAGAGGTTCTCCCGGGGGACGCCCATGATCCAGTTCTATTTTTCATTAAGTTTCGCATGCAACATTGCGAGCGTCAATGGACCGTGATCGATCGCCGCACATGCACCGCGAATTGTCCGAGCCTCGACTTTCCACAACGAATA
The DNA here is from genome assembly GCA_039808325.1 of Variibacter sp. Lineage (GTDB taxonomy): Bacteria > Pseudomonadota > Alphaproteobacteria > Rhizobiales > Xanthobacteraceae > JAFKKS01. The sequence continues at coordinate 1,743 of JBDHSU010000204.1, forward strand.
GGCGGTTTCAAGGGGGCAGCGGCGCGGGCCGCGCGATGTGAACAGAACATACTCAACCAGATTTCGTGCTATTTTGCATCCAAAATAACGTTTGCGGTTGAGAAGCAAACAGGGATTCTGTAAAGGTCGGGCCAGCGATCGGGATCGCGCGCCGGCCAGACGGGCCGCGGCACGGACACGAGCGAAGAGAGCCATGCAGCCAAACTACGAGACCCTCAAGCTCGATCGGATCGACGAGCATCTCCTGGTCGTGACGCTCAATCGGCCGCACGCAGGGAACTCGACCAACACGCAGATGGGGCGCGACTTCCTCGACCTGTGGACCAGCCTTTACATCGATCAGCGCGGCATCCGCTGCATCATTCTGACGGGCGCGGGCGATCGCATCTTCGCAGCCGGCGGCGACCTGAAAGAACGCAACGAGATGACGAACGAACAGTGGGTGGCGCAGCACAACCTGTTCGAGCGCGCACGCCAATCGCTGATGCAGTGCCCCATTCCGATCATTTGCGCCGTCAACGGCGCCGCGCGGGGCGGCGGCACGGAAACGGCGCTGAGCTGCGACTTCATCTTCGCGGCGGAGCGGGCGACCTTCGCCCTGACCGAGGTCAAGCTCGGGATCATTCCGGGCGGCATGGGGACCCAGAATTTGCCGCGCGCGGTCGGCGTGAGGCGCGCCAAGCAGATCATCATGACCGGAGCCCCCTTCACCGCGCAGGAGGCTTACGAATGGGGCATGGTCAACCAGGTCTGCAAGAACGAAGAGTTGATGGACGATGTTCTCGCGGTGGCGCGGACCATTTGTGAAAACGCGCCGCTGTCGATCTATCAGGCGAAAAAGTCGCTCAATATCGCGACGCAAGTCGACCTCTTCAACGGCTTCGCGTTCGAAATCGAGGCCTATAACCGCTTGGTCGGAACCGAAGACCGGCTTGAAGGCGTGCGAGCCTTCAACGAAAAGCGCAAAGCCGCCTTCAAGGGCCGTTGAGGCGAGCGTGAACGACATCACTTCGATCCTGGGAACGTGAGAATGGACCAGACGGTGGCACCTCAGCCGGTCGTATTCGATGCCGGCGACGACTATCCTGAACTCAGGAAGGGCGTCCGCGAGCTGTGCCGCCGCTTCCCGACCAAGTACTGGCGCGATCTTGAAGGGCAGCCGCCGTCGTCGAGCTACCCGACCGAGTTCGTCCAGGCGCTCACGGACGCCGGATACCTGTCCGCTTTGATCCCCAAGGAGTACGGCGGCTGGGGACTGCCGATCCGTGCCGGCGCCGTCATTCTCGAGACCATCCACCGCAGCGGCGCCGCCGCCGGCGCCTGCCATGCCCAGATGTACACGATGGGCACCATCCTGCGGCACGGCAGCCCCGAGCAGAAGGCGCAGTACCTGCCGCAGATCGCCAAGGGGGCGCTGCGCCTGCAGGCGTTCGGCGTGACCGAGCCGACCACCGGATCGGACACGACGCAGCTCAAGACCAAGGCAACCCGGACGAACGAGGGCTACGTCGTCAACGGCCAGAAGGTGTGGATCTCGCGCGCGGCGCATTCCGACCTGATGCTGCTGCTGGCGCGCACGACGCCGCCGGACCAGGTCAAGCGCCGCACGGACGGGGTGTCGGTGTTCCTCGTCGACATGCGCGAAGCCAAGAAAAACGGCATGGAGATCCGGCCGATCGACGCCATGGTCAATCACAACACTACCGAGATATTCTTCTCGAACGTGCCGATCCCGGCCTCGTCCCTGATCGGCGAGGAAGGCAAGGGCTTCCGCTACATCCTCGACGGCATGAACGCGGAGCGCTGCCTCGTCTCGACGGAGGCGATCGGAAACGCCTGGTACTTCTTCGACAAGCTTGTCGCCTACGCGCGCGAGAGCGGCATGGCGGGGCACGCGGCCGGCAGCGCCGGCGCGCTCAATCTGGCGATCGCCCGCGCCTACGCGCTGGTGCGCTCGGCCGACCTCATGGTGCGCAAGGCGACGGCGATGTTCGACGCCAAGCTTCCCTGCGGGGCCGAGGCGAACATGGGCAAGTACCTCTCCGGCGAAGCGGTGTGGACCTGCTCGAACCTGTGCTTCACGGCCTTCGGCCTCGACGCTCTCGATCCCTTGAAGGACGTCGAGCGCAAATGGCGCGACACGCGCATGTCGCGCAACTCGCCCGTCTCGCCGAACATGATCAAGAATTTCATCGGACAGCACGTTCTCGGGCTGCCACGGTCTTATTGAGTTGGATGGCGCGCGCGATGATCCACGAAAAGGTTGACAGCGTCGAGATAACGGCAGGGCAGGACGACAACGCGGAAATCTTCCGCACGCTGGAGACGATCTGCGAGGCGTTTCCCTCCAAATACTGGCGCGACCTCGAGGACGCCCCTCTCGCCGAGCGATATCCGGCGGCTTTCGTCGCCGCGCTCGAGCAGGCGGGCTTCGTCAGCGCCGGCGTTCCCGAGGAGTACGGCGGAATCGGCCTGCCGATGGGCGCGCTGGCGCGCATCGTCGAAACGATCCATGCTGCCGGGTGCAACGGCGATACGCTCGCCGAGCAGTTCGCGCTCTCGCAACTGCTCGCGCGTCATGGCGGCGACGCGATGCGCTCCGCCGTTCTTGCGAGGATCGCCGAAGGCGCGAAGCTCCAAAGCCTGGCGATCTGGGAGCCGGCGAGCGGCCAGGATACGAACAAGATCGAGGCCACGGCGACCCGCGCGGCAAACGGCTTCGTGCTCAACGGCACCAAGCGCTGGGTGCGCTTCGCCGACACCTCCGACCTGATGCTGG
>JBDHSU010000205.1:0-4502 GCA_039808325.1 Variibacter sp.
CGGTCCGGCCCCTTCTCCGGCCGCGCGACCCAAACGCCGATGCGGTCCTGGCGGCGTTCCCCGCGGACTCCGAATTGGCCCAAGGTTCGTATCAGCAATTCCTCGAGCGTCGCCACGAAACGGCGCACGTCGCCACCGCGCCGTTTCAGATCGAGCATGAGATAGAGCACGCGCTGGCCCGGCCCATGGTAGGTGAACTGCCCACCTCGCCCGGCCTCGTGGACGGGAAAGCGGGCGGTGACGAGATCCGCCTGCTTGGCGCTGGTCCCCGCCGTATAGAGCGGCGCATGCTCCAGCAGCCAGACGAGCTCCGCGGCCTTGCCGTCGGCCACCTCGGCGGCCCGTTCGTCCATCATCTCCAGCGCGTGCGCGTAATCGACCCGGTTTCTCGAAATCAGCCACTCAACGGGCCTCCGGGACGCCGGCGCGCCGGCTCGCCCGCCAGGCGCGTTAACGTTCTCGTAACCATGCGCGTGCTGACCTCGCTCGACCGTCATGAATGCATGATCCTCCAGAGGATTCGCCGGTGGCAACAATCGAAAAGGTCTCGCTCGATATCGCGGTGGTGCTCGGCAAGACATCGATGCCGATCCACCAGGTCCTGCGCCTCGGTCGCGGCGCGATCATCGAGCTCGGATCGTCGGAGGACGACGACGTGCAGATTCTCGCCAATAACCTGCCCGTCGCGAGGGGCACCGTGGTGGTGAACGGCAACAGGATTGCCGTCGAAGTCAAGGAATTGCTCTCCCGATCGGCCGACCAGCGTTGAGCTAGGTAATTCTGCAGAGCGCGACAAGCGCCCTTGTCCGCTCGCAATCGATTTGTTACATGCTCGCCGTCGCTTCGACGCGTGCGCAGTTTCTGGCGCCGTGTCCCCACCCTGCGGTCGTGGCGGAATTGGTAGACGCGCTAGCTTGAGGTGCTAGTGGGGCGACCCGTGGAGGTTCGAGTCCTCTCGACCGCACCAATTCCCTTTGTCGAAAGACGGGATCGGAACGCGAGCATTCGACTGCTCGCGCCCGTTCGCGTTGTTATTGCGCCGCCGCCAGGTTCGGCTTGAAGCCCTCATAGACTTTGCGGAACACGGCCAGCGCCTGCTCGACCGCGGCATCGTCGATGTGCCGGTGGGTGACGAAGCGAAGCTGCGTCGGCGTCCATTCGCCGGCGATCACGCCTTCCGCGCGAAGCGCCGCAAGCCAGCGCTGGGCGTCGGCCCCGGTGCGGCTCACATCCACCATGACGATGTTGGTCTGCGGCGACGGGTCGACGATATCGGCGTCGATCCGCGCGATCCCGGCCGCGAGCTGCGCGGCGCGCGCGTGATCCTCCGCCAGACGGTCGATCATCTGGTCGAACGCGACGAGCCCCGCGGCCGCCATCACGCCGGCCTGGCGCATCCCGCCGCCGACCATGCGCCGGAAGGCGCGCGCCCGCTCGATGAATTCGGCCGAGCCGCAGAGAAGCGAACCGAACGGCGCGCTCAAGCCTTTCGAGATGCAGAAGCACACCGAGTCGGCCGGCTTGGCGACCGCCGCCGCCGATACGCCGAGCTTGACGGCGGCGTTGAACAGGCGCGCCCCGTCGATATGGAACGGAACTCCATGCTCCTGCGCCACCGCGCCCAGCGCCGTGAGATAATCGATGCCCATAACGGCGCCGCCGGCGCTGTTATGGCTCGTCTCCACGGTCACGAGCGCGGTCGGCATCTTGTTGCGGGCGATCTTCGGGCGGATCATCGCGCGAACGGCGTCAATGTCGATCGCACCGCGCTTTCCCGGCACCGGGCGATGGAACAAGCCCGCGACCGCGGCGATGCCGCCCATTTCGCTGCGCAGGAAGTGCGCCTCGGCGTCGAGCAGGACCTCACCGCCGCGCTGCGCATGCGCCAGCAACGCCACCAGGTTCGCCATCGTGCCGCTGGGGACGAAGAGGCCCGCTTCCTTGCCGGTGATCTCGGCGGCGCGCTCTTCCAACTGGCGGACGGTCGGGTCGCCTTCCCGCCCGTCGTCGCCGAGTTCCGCCCGCCGCATGGCGTCGTACATGGCCTCGGTCGGCTTGGTGACGGTGTCGCTGCCGAGATTGATGTGATTGGTCATTTTCTTATTCCAGAGTCTGAGAGATCAAAGCATGGACATTTCATAGCGCCGCAGCAGCCGATAGACGAGCGCCACCGGCAAGACGGTGCAAAGAATGAGGATCGTCGCCGCCGAGGTTCCGACGCCGGGGCTGTTGCCCTCGAGGGCCTGGAACATCAGTACCGTCATCGTCGACCACTGTCCGCTGTAAAGAACGACCGTGGAGCTGAGTTCCGACGCGATGGTGACGAACGTCAGCACGAACGCACCGACGATGCCGCCGACCATCAGCGGCACCATGATGCGCACGAACGTCCGCAGCGGCGGCACGCCGAGACTGATCGACGCTTCCTCGAGGCTCGGGTCGATCTGATGCACGATGGCGCTCGCGGAGCGTACCGCGAACGGCAGCTTTCTCACGGAGTAAGCGATGATCAGGATCAGCGCGGTGCCGGTCAGGATCAAGATGCCGTTTGAAAACGCCATCACGAGCCCGATGCCGAGCACCGTGCCCGCGACCGCAAACGGCGAGGTCGCGACGATGTCGAGGATCGCCGACAGGCGCGAGCGATGCCGCACCAGCACATAGCCGATCGGCACGCCGATGACGGTGGCGACGCAGGCAGCGAGCGTCGACAGCAGCAGCGTGTTGCCGAGCGGCCGGTAGGACCGCTCGAAAAGCTGCGCAAAATTGCTGAGCGAGAATTGGTACTGCAGGACCGGGCCGCTGAACTTGAGGAACGAGATCAGCACCACGGCCGCGAACGGCACCAGCGCCGCCGCGATCACGAACCAGCAAAAAATGCCGGCAAGCCGGCGCACGCCGGGCGTCACGTCCATGAGCGGCGTCGCGCCGCGAGCGCCCGTCGCGTAGCGGCGCTGCGCCAGCATACCGCGCTGCAGCAGCAGCGCCGCGATCGTGCAGACGATCAGCAGCATGCCCAGCACGCCGGCGGAGGACGGATTGGTCGCTGTCTCGCCGACGAACATCTTATAGGCTTCGATCGCCAGGATCGGCCGGTCTTCCGCAAGCACAAAGGGCACGCCGAAGTTCTCGAGGCCCTCGATGAAAACCAGCAGCCCGCCGGCGAGAACCGACGGCAACACCAACGGCAGGGTCACGGTGCGCAGCATGCGGCCGCGCGAGGCCCCGAGATTTTGCGCCGCCTCCTCGACCGAGACGTCGAGCGACTTGAATGCCGCGACCGTCGGCAGCACGACATAGGGGTAGAGCGTCAGCGTGTAGGCGATGACGATTCCCCTCACGCCATAGATGGAGTCGAAGGGAATTCCCATATCGCGCAGGAAGCCCGTGATGATGCCGGCGCGTCCGAACATCAGGACCAGCGCGTAGGCGCTGACAAACGACGGCAGAACCAGCGGCAGCGCCGTGAGCGCGAGCAAGGCAGGTTTTCCCGCGATCGGCAGCCGCGCCACGCAGAAGGCAAACGGCACGCCCACAAGCATCGAGAAGAACGACGCCATGGCCGCGATGCTCAGACTGTTCGTCAACCCCTGGAGGAAGAAGCCGCTACCCAGAACGTCCCGGTAGTTCGACAGCGTGAAATGCGCGCCGTCCGGCGAGACGACGCTGGAGACGAATACCTTGAGAACCGGATAGAGGAAGAACAACCCAAGGAACGCCGTGGCGAAGACGGCGATCCCGAGGGGGAACGCGTTCCGCGCGATGAACGTTCTCACGTGCCCTCCGGCAACACCACGACGCGCGAGGGGTCGCAAGCCACGGTCACCTGCGCATCGGCTTGCGGCGGCAGGAGCGACATCAGTTGCAGCACGGTGCCGTCGGCCACCTTGACCTGGAAACGTGTCAACGCTCCGAGATACTCCAACTCCCCAAGCGAGCCGGTCAGCATCGACCATCCGGACGGCGGCGTTTCGCCCGGCCCCACGACGCGCAACGCCTCCGGGCGCAACGACAGCACGACGCCCTGCCCGGCCGCCACCGCGGCACCGTGGGCGTCGGCCCTGATCCGCGTCTCGCCGACCTTCACCTCGATGTCGCCGCCGGTCCGCGCGATCACCGTCCCTTTCAGGAGATTGGTCGTACCGACGAAGTTCGCGACGAACGCGGTTGCCGGCTGCACATAGATCGTCTTCGGGTCGGCGCATTGCTCGACATGCCCCGACCGCATCACGGCGATGCGATCGGACATCGAAAGCGCCTCCTCCTGGTCGTGCGTGACGTAGAGCACGGTGATGCCGAGCATCTTCTGAATGCGGCGGATTTCGCTACGCATCTCGACACGCAGCTTGGCGTCGAGATTGGACAGCGGCTCATCGAGGAGGAGCACATGCGGCTCGATGACGATCGCGCGGGCGATCGCGACGCGCTGCAACTGACCGCCGGAAAGCTGATAAGGCCAGCGCGCGCCGTAACCGCCGAGCTGAACGAGCTTCAGCGCCGCT
>JBDHSU010000206.1:0-4434 GCA_039808325.1 Variibacter sp.
GTTCCGATTCATGTGATCGCCGGGCTTGGCGGATGGCTGACCTTCACCGCGATCGGCGTGAGCTATCGCCTCCTCGCTATGTTCATGTTGGCGCCGGAACTGAGCGGGGCGACGACGCGCGGCGCATTCTATGTCGGCACCGCAGCGCTCGCCGTGGCGATTCTCGGCGGGATCGCGGCGCTCTGCGCGGATGCTGACCTGCCGGCGGTCTTAAGCATTGCCGCGATTCTCGGGCTCGGCGCTTTCCTGCTCTACGCGCGCGACATGCTGCACATTTACCGCGCGCGCAAGCGGCGGACGATCGAGCTGAATAGCCGTATGGCGGCGGTCGCGCTCGGCCATCTCACGGCGGTCGTCGTTCTGGTCGCTGTCCTGCTCGCCTTCGGTGCGTTGCGTCAACACATCGCGGCGGTGGTTTTTCTCACTTCCTTCGGTTGGCTCTCGGGGCTCGGCCTCGCCAAGCTTTACAAGATCGTCGCATTCCTCACGTGGCTCGAATGCTACGGTCCGGTGCTCGGGAAAACGGCGACGCCGCGCGTGCAGGATCTCGTCGTCGAGCGACGCGCCGTGAAATGGTTCGCATTGTATTTCGCGGCGGTTTGGGCGGCTACCGCCGCGCTCCTTCTCGGCGCGCCGATCGCCTTTCGCATCGGCGCCGGCGTGATGCTCCTCGCCACCGCCGGCATCGTTGCGCAGATCCTGCGTACGCGCCGTCTTGCCAATGTCGGCGCCGCCTCGCGTTTGCCCGAAGGCGTGCACGCGCCGCACCTGCTGTTTTCCTTGGTCAAGCCGGTCTGAAAGGAGACGGTCATGACAGTGACATTCGTTGACGTGGATGTGCGCTCCATTTTGCGCGCTGGCGGAGAGCCCTTCGATAAGATCATGGACGCCGTCAATGCCCTCAAGCCGGGAGAAGGCTTGCGCTTGCTGGCAACATTCAAGCCGGTGCCGCTGCTGCACGTCCTCGGCTCCAAGGGCTTCACGCATGAGGTCAAGGAACTGGACGGCGGAGACTGGGAGGTCCTTTTCTCTCCGTCGGGGAAACCGCCGGCGAATGCCGCGTCCCCGGGCGCCGCGGCGATCGACAAATCGATATGGCCCGACCCGGCGCGGCATCTCGACAACCGCGATCTCGATCCGCCCGAGCCGATGGTTCGGATTCTGGCGACATTGGAGACGATGGCGCCGGGCGAAGTCCTTTCGGCGCTGCTTTGCCGCGAACCGATCTTCCTTTTCCCGGAACTGGCCAAGCGTGGGCATAGCTGGCGCGGAGACTTCGAAAAGGACGGCGCCACCTACAAAGTACTCGTGCGGGTCGGCGCGGCGAAGGAGGCAGCCGCATGACCGCCGAAACCTCCGAAGGAGTGGTCGAAAAGGTCAGGGACGCCCTGCGCGGCGTGATCGACCCGGAGCTTGGCTACAACATCGTCGACCTCGGGCTCGTCTACGACATCGAGATGGAGGGCGCCAACGTCGCCGTCATCACCATGACGACGACGACGCGGGGCTGCCCCGCGACAAGCTATCTCAAGGACGGCGCGCGGGACGCCGCGTGGTCGGTGCCCTCGGTCGAGTTCGCCGACGTCAAGCTCACCTACGAGCCCCCTTGGACGCCGCAGATGATGACTGCGGAAGCGAAGCAGCATCTTGGAATTGCGGATGACGATGGATGGTAGGACGTAACACCGTTGCGCCGGAGATCGCTCCGGCAAGCTCTCCTGCTCCGGCCGCGCTGTCGGACGTGCTCTTGTCGAGCCTCGAAGCGCTGGCGGCGGCGGGGAACGTCGACGCCGCGTGCCGCCTCGCGGGCCAGGCTTGTGCGGCATTGCGAAAAAGCGACCCGCAGGACTGGCGAAAGTTCAACGCACTCCTGCATCGCCTGAGCTTGTCGTCGTCTCGGAGCAGCGAAAAAGGCCCGCCAACCGCACGAAGCAGGAATGACGCCGCATAAGGCCGCCGCGCGACCAAACCTGCGGCCGCCATGCCGACTGATCCGGAAACGGATCAAGGACTACCACCACGTAAATTTCTTGAAGAGGGCCCTGTCATGGCCACCATCGACAATAAATTCAGCAAACAGAATGATCCCGTAAAGAGCGTCGAGACGGAAACGACCAGTACGCTCCTACCGATGCTGATCGGCGGTCTCGTCTTGATCGTCATTGGCATGCTGGGAGTCGTGTTCTTCACCTGAGAGCCTGCTCGGCCGGTCCGAACGGTGCATCCGGACCATGATGCATGGGCACTGGCGCTTCCCGCGCTCTGTGGCTTGGCGGCGGCTTGCCGAATTTTTGCTGCGTCGCACTCGGCCAGTTTGCGCTCGATCAAAGAACGGCGTCCTCATCGCGGTAAACGTCTCGCCGCGAAGAGCATCATCGGAGCATGATGCCGAGAGTCGGAAAACGTTTTTCGGATGACATCGTCCTCTAATACGTTGAAATCGTTCACCTCTCGGGTCGAGCCGATCCGGAATCACGGTCGCGGCATCGTATCGGCGGTCCGAGTCATGCGGAATTTGACGTTTGCATATGCGTCCATAGGCTCGGCCACACGTCGTGGACCGGGCACGGAAACCGAGGGGCAGGCTTCATGATCGGCGAACTGACGAAAAGCGAACGGCAAAAGGCGCTGCTCATCCTGCTCGCGCTTGCCGTCACCGGGTTGGCGATGGCTGTCGGTGGCCGCAACGATCCGTTCGGAATCCATGGCACCATGGTGCTGGTGGCAGCCATCGCGGGCGCCTTCGCCGTGATCTCCGGCTATTACGCGCCGGAACCGCCGGAAGAACGGCTCGACAGCTACTACGATACCCCGACCAAGTTCGGCCTCGTGGTCGCCATGGTCTGGGCGGTGATCGCCATGGCGGTCGGCGACTGGGTGGCGTGGCTTCTCGCCTATCCGGAGTGGACGTTCGACGCCGCATGGGCGAGCTTCGGCCGGATTCGGCCGGTGCATACCTCCGGCGTGATCTTCGGCTTCGGCGGCAACGCGCTGATCGCCACCTCGTTCTACGTCATGCAGCGCACCTCGCGCGCGCGCCTGCCGGACCAGTTGACCCCCTGGTTCATTCTCTTCGGCTACAATCTGTTCTGCATCATCGCCGCCAGCGGCTATCTGATGGGCGTCACGCAGTCGCGCGAATATGCCGAGCCGGAATGGTATGCCGATATCTGGCTGGTAATCGTGTGGGTGACGTATTTCGTGCTTTATATGCGCACGCTCGCGCGGCGCAAGGAGCCGCACATCTACGTCTCCAACTGGTACTACATGGCGTTCATCCTGGTGGTGGCGATGCTGCACATCGTCAACAACCTCGCGGTGCCGATCTCGTGGGGCAGCGCCAAGAGCTACTCGGCGTTTTCCGGCGTGCAGGACGCGATGACGCAGTGGTGGTATGGCCACAACGCGGTGGCGTTCTTCCTCACCTCCGGTTTCCTCGGCATGCTGTACTATTACATGCCCAAGCGCGCCGGACGGCCGATCTATTCTTATCGCATGTCGATCATCAGCTTCTGGGGCATCACCTTCTTCTACATGTGGGCCGGCTCGCATCACCTGCACTACACCGCGCTGCCGCAGTGGGTGCAGTCTCTCGGCATGACCTTCTCGGTGATGCTGCTGGTGCCGTCCTGGGTGTCCGCCGGCAACGCGCTGATGACGCTCAACGGCGCCTGGCACAAGGTGCGCGACGACGCGACGCTGCGCTTCATGATGGTCGCCGCCGTATTTTACGGACTGTCGACCTTCGAGGGATCGTTCATGGCGATCCGCTCGGTCAACTCGCTCTCGCATTACACCGACTGGACTGTCGGCCACGTCCATGCCGGCGCGCTCGGCTGGGTGGCGATGATCACCTTCGGCTCGATCTACGCCGCGGTGCCTTGGCTGTGGAAGCGCGAGGCGATGTACTCCGCGCGTCTGGTCGAGGCGCATTTCTGGCTCGCGCTCGCCGGCACGCTCATCTACGTCTTCGCGATGTGGAACTCCGGCATCATCCAGGGGCTGATGTGGCGGACCTATAACGAGAGCGGCACGCTCGCCTACTCGTTCGTCGACTCGCTCGTCGCAATGCATCCCTATTACATCGCGCGCGCGATCGGCGGCCTCCTGTTCCTGATCGGCGGGATCGTCGCCTTCTACAACGTCTGGATGACGATCCGCATGGCGGCGGCAGCGGCGAGCGATACGCCGCGCGACCGTCCAGCCCCCGCCCTGCAGCCCGCGGAGTAACGGCGATGACGACACCTTTCGGCTTTCACTATCGTCTGGAACGCAAGGCCATGGGCCTCGTGCTCGGCATCATCCTCGTCGCCTCGATCGGCGGCATCGTCGAGATCGCGCCGCTATTCACCATCCATCAAACCGTGGAAGACGCGCCCGACATGCGCGTCTATACGCCGCTCGAGCTTGCCGGCCGCAACATCTATATCCGCG
>JBDHSU010000207.1:0-4389 GCA_039808325.1 Variibacter sp.
GCGGCGGAGGCGGCGCATCGATGGGCGGCGGCGGCGGAGCATCGAAGGCTTCATTGCGGCCGTCGGCGTGCGACACGAGTCGGGCGTGCACGATTCCACGATCGAACACGCCCTGGACGGTCACGGTTTCTCCCTTGACGACGGCGTCGGCATTCTCGCCGCGGGGCCCGAGATCGACCAGGGCGCGACCCGTGCCGTCGTCGAGAACGAACTTGTTGCCGAAGATCTCGGCGACGCTTCCTTTCACGGCGGCTGATTTTCCAGCTTCCAGCCTGGTGATGGCCGTCGGCTGAAGCAGCATCACGCTCTGCGGTTGCCAGTGCTGGGCCAGCTTGACGCCGCCGGCGCCTGCGGCCGCGCCGGCAATGAGCACGGCGAGCGCGGCCCCCGCCAGCAGGCTGCGCGGCTGCCTTGCCAACGCGACGGGGGCGGGCTTGGATTCTCGGATGAAACGGTTTCGGCCATCGGAAAGTCCTCCTCGTTCGATTGCAACGCGGCGAGCTTAGGGCACCGGCCCCAATCCGACCTGAACCGTTCCGTTCAGTTTGGGTTAAGGTTCCGGGAATAGGCCGCGTGCGAGGTCCAGGCCGCATGAAAATCCTTCTCGTCGAAGACGATCGCCGGCTCGCGCAGGAAATCGCCCAGGCGTTGCGCGAGGAGAATTTCGCGGTCGACATCGCCGCGAACGGCGAGGACGGGCTGCACCTCGGCGAGACGGAATCCTACGATGCCGCAGTGCTGGATCTCGGGCTGCCCAAGGTGCCCGGCGTCGATGTTCTGCGCGGCTGGCGCAAGCATGGGCGGCATCTGCCGGTGCTGATCCTGACCGCGCGCGACGGCTGGACCGACAAGGTCGATGGCTTCAAGGCGGGCGCGGACGACTATCTGACAAAACCCTTCCGGATCGAGGAACTGGTCATGCGCCTGCGTGCGCTCGTCCGTCGCGCCTCCGGGCATGGCGCGCCGCGCATTTCCTGCGGACCCTTAAGCTTCGAGACGCAGACCGGCGTCTTCGAGCTCGACGGATTGCCGTTGAAACTGACCGCGCTGGAATGGCGCGTCCTGGAATGTCTCATCCTGCGCAAGGACACCGTGGTCGAGCGCGGCCTGCTGTCCGAGAAAGTCTACGAGGGCGACACCGGCACGGATTCGAATTCCATCGAAGTGATCGTCGCGAGGCTGCGTCGCAAGATCGGCAGGACGCTGATCGAAACCGAACGGGGCCGCGGCTACAAGCTCAACTCGGGCGCGCAATGATCAGCCGGAACGCATCGCTCGGCCAGCGCCTCATGATCGGCGCCGGCGTGTTCATCGCAGCGGCGCTGGTCGTCGCCGCGGTCCTGATCGCCTTCGTCCTGCATCGTTTCGTACAGGGGCAGATCGACCAAAGGCTCGATGCCCAGATCCTTTTTCTGTCGTCCATGCTCGAGGTCGACGGCAGCGGCCACCTGCGTCTTGCAGGCTCGGCCGACGGACCGCCTTTCGACCTGCGCCGGCATGGCTGGTATTGGCAGATATCGGGTCCGAACAACGTCTTGCGCTCCCGCTCGCTTGACGGCGCGGACCTGACACATCCCGATATCAGCGGCGCGCCACCGCCTCCACCCCCGCCGCCTCGGGCGGAAGACGATTTCCTTCCGCGGAGGCGTCCGGCGCCAGCCGACGGCCCGGGGCCCGACGGCCGCACGCTTCATTTCCGCATTCTGACCGTGTCGACACCGGCGGGCCCGGCTACCATCGTGGCATCCTCGCCGCGAGAGGCGGTGATGGGCCCGCTCTGGGAGGCGATGCGCACGCTGGCTCTGTCGCTCGGCGTGCTCGGCATCGCGTTGATCGGCGCCATGCTGATCCAGATTCGTCTTGGATTGTGGCCGCTGGAGCGACTTCGCCGGGCGGTCGCCGAGGTCCGGTCGGGGCTTCGCGACAAGGTGCCGGAGGCGCAGCCGAGCGAAGTACAGCCGCTGGCGGACGAGCTCAACGCGCTGCTGAGCCAGAACGCGGCCAATCTCGACCGCGCACGAAAGCACGTCTCCAATCTGGCGCACGGCCTGAAGACGCCGCTGGCAACCCTGGCCGTGTCCCTGCAGAAGCAGACGGCCAGCTCCGAAGACCTGCATGACCTCGTCGTCCTGATGGACCGCCGTATCCGTCATCACCTGGGGCGGGCACGGTCGGCCGCGCTCGGTGGTCCGCTGCGGGCGAGAACGGCGATCGCATCGCGCGCGGACGATCTCGCTCTGGTTCTCGGCAAGGTGAACGCCCACAAGGAGGTCGCCTTCGTCAACGACATTCCGCCGGGACTTGCGGTGGCGTGCGAGCCGCAGGACGTCGACGAGATGCTCGGCAACGTGCTGGAGAATGCGTTCGTCTGGTGCCGCGGCAGGGTCGCGCTCAGTTCGAACGAAGACGGTCGGAGCGTTATCCTCGTCGTCGAAGACGATGGTCCGGGGCTTTCCCCCCAGCAGATGTCGCTTGCGATGCAAGCCGGCCGACGGCTCGACGAACGCTCGCCGGGCTTCGGGTTCGGCCTGTCGATCACCAGCGAACTCGCCGAGCTATATGCCGGTTCGCTCACCCTGAATCGGTCGCAACTGGGCGGACTTCGCGTCGAACTGCGGCTTCCCGGCTCGGCCTAGGCCGGTGGCCGTGCCCGCCTTCCCCCGCGCGAAAGTTGCGCTGGATCAACAACCGGTTTCCCGGTTGAGGGCAGACTAGGGCATCGAAAGCCGGAGGCAGCCATGACCGTCTCGGACCTATGGAAGAAATGGCGCTCGCGCCAGATTTCAGTGCGTGAATTCAATGCGCTCGATCCGGCGCAGCGCGACGAGCTGGCGCGCGACACCGGGGTCGACCGGGCCACGCTCGAAATCCTTTCGGCGCAGGGCACCTACCGCGAGGACGAACTGGAGCAGCTGATGGGCACGCTGGCGCTCGATGTCGGCCGGGTCAAGCGCACCTATCCGGCGGTTTTCCGCGACATGAGCGTGGTCTGCTCGGAATGCGTCGCGCGCAGCCTCTGCCGCGACCATCTCGACGACGGCACCGCCCGCCAGGCCTACAAGGACTACTGTCCGAACACCCTGACGCTCAACGCGCTCAGACGCGAGCAGCCCGCCGCGCGGCTCGTCGGCTAAGCGCCAGGACGGCTTGCCATTGCATCGTTTCACCGGCCACCATGGCCGTTGCCGCCTCATGCCCGCGCCGCAAGCGGCGGGCGTCCCCGCATCGTGACTGGAGAAAGCCATGTACAAGCATATCCTGATCGCCACGGACGGCTCGGAACTCGCCAATAAGGGCGTCGAGCACGGGCTGGCGCTCGCCAAGCCGCTCGGCGCCAAGGTGACCGTCCTGACCGTCACCGAACCGCTGTCCTCCACCGCGTTGCAGGCCGCCGTGCAGGGCGGAATGGACAACCCGATCGGCCTGTACGAGCACCAGATGGACGAAGAGGTGAAAAAGCTGTCCGAGCCGATCATGAAGAAGGCGGCCGAGCTTGGCGTCACCGTCGAGGTCGACCGCGAGACCGACGAATTCCCGGCGGAAGCGATCATCCGCACCGCGAAGCGCAAGGGCTGCGACCTGATCGTGATGTCGTCGCACGGCCGCCGCGGCGTCAGCAAGTTTTTGCTCGGCAGCCAGACCTCGGAGGTGCTGGTCCACACCACCCTCCCCGTCCACGTCATTCGATAACGTCGGCCGGTAAAATCATACAGACCGAAACGAAGCCGCCCGGCAGCCCATCGCTGCCGGGCGGTTTTCATTTCACGTTCTCGGCAGCCTACTTCTTCAGGAGCGGACAGGAGCTCTTGTCGAGCGGCGTAAAGGCCTGGTCGGCGGGAATGGTGGCGACCAGCTTGTAGTAGTCCCACGGTCCCTTGGAGTCCTCGGGCTTCTTCACCTCGAACAGGTAGGCCGGGTGGATCTTGCGGCCGTTGGGCTGGATCTCGCCCTTGCCGAACAGGATGTCGTCGGTCGGTGTCGCCTTCATCTTCTCGACGATCTTCAGGCCGTCGTGCGAATTGCCGCCCATCGCCTCCAGCACCTTGAAGTAATGCAGGAGAGAAGCGTACACGCCGGCATGCACGGTGGTCGGCATGCTCTTGTTCCTGGCGCGCTCCTGGAACCGCTTGGAGAAGGCACGGGTGTTGTCGTTGAGGTCCCAGTAGAACGGCTCGGTGAAGTTCAGGCCGTTGGCGACCTTGAGCCCGAGCGAGTGGATGTCGGTGATGAACATCAACAGGCCGGCGAGCTTCTGGCCGCCCGAGACGATGCCGAACTCGGACGCCTGCTTGATGGCGTTGATGGTATCGCCGCCGGCATTGGCGAGGCCGATAACCTTGGCCTTGGAAGCCTGCGCCTGCAGCAGGAACGAGGAGAAGTCGGCGGTGT
>JBDHSU010000208.1:0-4341 GCA_039808325.1 Variibacter sp.
CGAGGCCGTCCCGCCTGGAGCACGATCCCGAAAAGTGGAAACCGGTTTTCGGAAAAGCATGCGGACCCGCCCCGGGGATCATGCTCAAACAAAACGATAACAACGGGCCTGATTCAATGTCCTTGGGTCAGACCTAGTGGATGAGGTAACCGCCATCGACAACCAGATTGTGGCCCTGCAAAAACGTAACATTCGTCGTTGCGAGAAACTCAATCATCTCCGCGATTTCTTCTGGGCTACCATAGCGCCCCGCCGGAATATACGAAAGCTTCCTCGACAGTAGCGACGGGTCCCGCGTCGTCCTTTCGCGATTGTATTCGGTCATCGTCGGACCAGGACTAATCGCGTTCACGATGATGTTGTCGCGCGCCAGTTCGTAGGCCATGGATCGCGTCAAATGGATGAGCGCGGCCTTCGTCATTCCGTACAAAGTAGAACCACGTTCTGCGACTTCTCCCATCTGGCTGGCGACGTTGATGATGCGGCCTCCGCCCTGCGCGCGCATGATCGGCACGACGCTCTGACTCGCGAAGAGCGGCGCGTGGAGGTTGACCAGGATCATGTCATTGAATTCCTGGTGGGAGAACTCGCCAAACGGTTGCCTGATGCGGATCGCCGCATTGTTGACGAGGACATCAATGCGCCCAAAGGCCTTGTGTGCGGCCTCTATCATTTTCTCCGCGCCGTGCGCATCGAGAAAGTCAACGCTTTCAAATTCGATCCGCCCCTCGACGCCTAAACTGCGGCAGGCCTGCGCCGCGGCTTCGAAATGTTCCTTCGTGTCATTTGCCGCAAGGAAAATATCCATTGTGCCGAAAAGTCTTTTAGCGGTCGCGGCCCCAATGCCGCGCGACCCGCCGGTGACAACCGCAACTTTACGATGCATGTAACGTTACTCTCTGCGAAACATCGCTAAGTGTTCTGTGAATCCGGGTCATGCGGCAGACGATTTGCCGCAGCGTGTCGCGGCGATGTCGATGGCAGGTGAGCACGCTTGACTCGCTGAGGCAAGCGCCCCAGCTTGTTGCGCGCCAGCCCATCCAGCCTGTCACTACAGGGCTCGCGCATCACAATTGATTGTCACCAAGCGCAACCGAAGATCGCGCTCTCTTCGGAAGCATGCCGTCACAGACACTCAAACTCTCTGCATCGCCCGCAGGGATCGAATCGATACGTCGAAAAGGATGACGACAATGCAGTCGAGAGGCCGAGCCGGACAGTTGGCGGGAGTCCTGACAGGCATTCTTGTCAGCCTTTCCGTCTGCGCGCCATCGTCCCGCGCGGAAGACGTATGGCCCTCCCGCCCGATCACGCTGATCGTCCCGTTTGCTGCCGGTGGTCCTGTCGACGCCGTCGGGCGCATTCTCGGCAACGCACTCTCCGCCAAACTCGGTCAGCAGATCGTCGTTGAAAACGTTGGCGGCGCCGGGGGCATGATCGGCGGCGCTCGTGTGGCCAAGGGACCGCATGACGGATACCAGTTCATTCTCGGCAATGTTGGAACGCACGCAAGCAGTCAATCGCTGTACAAGAAGCCGCAATACGACGTGATGAAAGACTTCGCGCCCGTGGCGCTCGTCGCTCAGGCGCCAATGGTGCTGCTTGCGCGCAAGGATTTCCCGGAGACCGATATCCCAGGCTTCGTCGCTTATGCGAAGGCCAATGCGAAAGCGGTTCAGTTCGGCTCTGGCGGCATCGGTTCCACCACGCATTTGAGCTGCGCATTGCTCAATGCGGTCACGGATCTGAAGGTGACACATGTTCCGTATCGTGGCGGCGCACCGGCGGTGCAAGATCTGCTCGGCGGGCGCATTGACTACGTCTGCATCGAGCCGGTGGTTGCGGCACCTCTGATCTTGGCCGGAACGGCAAAGGGCATTGCAGTACTCTCCGCTGAGCGATCTCCCAGCGTGCCAAATTTATCGACGGCGCAGGAGCAAGGCTTGGCGGGCTTCGACGTGACCAACTGGTTCGGACTTTTTGCTCCGAGCGGCACGCCTGACGCGATTCTGACAAAGCTGCATGACGCAACCGTTTCGGCGATGGCGCCGCAGGTGGTGAAAGACCAATTGAAGAAAATCGGTGCCGAATCGATCTCGCCTGATCGACAGTCTTCGGCCTATTTCAAATCGTTCGTTGAGGCGGAGATTAAAAAATGGGAAGGTCCGATCAAGGCGAACGGCCTGCAAATCGATTAGGCTGCGACGCACGACGATGGTGATCGGACTGACGCGAGCTGATGCATGACAATAACGTTGCAGGAGGCGTTTCGCGCATTGTTCTATGCGCCGTTTTACGCCGCTCTCTCGTTCGACGCCTTTGCGGACGAAGGCGTTTCCGTGCGGTTCCACACGACGCCGGTTCCGGGGGAAGCGCACACGAATCTGGTAAAAGGAAACGTTGACGTGATTTGGGGCGGGCCGATGCGCGTCATGTCGGCCTACGATTCAGATCCGGATTGCGACCTTGTTTGCTTTTGCGAAGTCGTCGCGCGTGACCCCTTCTGTCTTGTCGGCCGGGAAGCCAAACCCAATTTTCATCTCGCGGACCTTGCCAATGTGACCTTCGCGACTGTCAGCGAGGTGCCCACGCCCTGGATGTGCTTACAGGAAGACCTCCGCCGCGCCGGTCAGAACCCCGCGAACATGCGCCGCAGGCCGGATCACTCGATGCAGGAGAACAGACGCGCCTTGATCGAGGGCACGATCGATGCAGCCCAATTCTTTCAGCCCGACGTCCATGAACTCGTCGCGAGCGGAGCCGCAAACCTTTGGTATGCTGCCGCCAATCGCGGCCCCTGTTCCTACACGGCTTTATATACGCGGCGCTCCGCTCTGGAGGCTCGAACCGCTGAATTTGAAAAAATGACGCGGGCCATTTACCGCACGCAAAAGTGGATCAAGGCAGCCTCACCGCGCGCGATAGCGCGTGCCATTCACGAGTATTTCCCAAATGTACCGGAAGCGACCTTGGCTGCATGCTGCGCGTCATATCGGGACTTGGACGTCTGGGGAGACGATCCCGTCCTGCCCGAGGACGGTTACGACCGGCTACAGGCCGGTTTTCTGTCCGGGGGGATGATCAAGAAGGCCACCCCTTTCAAGGATGCCGTGGACAATCGAATTGCACATCGGGTCGTTCAGCAGAATCCTCCCATGCTGGAACGCGCGCTATCATAGCCAATAGAAAGCGCGCTCCGAGAGATACCCCACACCGTGCGAGCCCCGCCATGGCGAGGAAACCGATCGTCATCGCCATGGATATACCGGTGACCAACCAATCGGTGTCGATCGCGGGAACATCGGCAGCGAGAACGTGACGCCGACCGCGACGCGACCCGACAGCCCGCCTGTCGCGACGATCACCTAGCGATAGGAAATGGTTCGTGACGTTTTCCGCGCCGGTCGGTCGACGTTTCCGAGGGCTTAGCCGTGCGAGGGCTTCCAATCGGCCGACGGAATGACATTGACCATCCACGGGATGCCGAACTTGTCGGTGAGGGCACCGAAGCCGGGCGACCAGAACGTCTCGCCGAACGGCATGGTCGCCTTGCCGCCTTCCGATAGGCGATCGAACCAGCGTTGCGCTTCGGCCTTGTCCTCGGTGTGCAGGGTGACGTCGAAACCGTTCTTCGGCTTGTCGATGTTGCGGGCCCAGGCAACGTCCATGTCGGCCCCCATCAGCGCTTGATCGCCGACGTCGAGCCAGCAATGCATCAGCCAGGTCTTGTACTTGTCGTCGGTGATCGGCATGCCCGGGGGCGCGTCGCCGTAGGGAATTGCCGCCCGAATCTTTCCGCCGAGGACTTTAGCGTAGAACTCAAACGCCTCGCGGCATTGGCCTTGGAAGCTCAGGCTAGTCACGATCTTCATCGTCATCTCCTTGTTCTTGTTGATGTCGGAGCGGCCGCGCCGAACATGCCGCATGACGGCAATTTGACACCGCGTTTCTCCCGTCCACGGCCCTTCGCCGTCGACGGTATTCATTAACGTTGATATCAACGCAATATTACCGTGAATGTCAACCCCTTAAGATGCACGCGCCGGCCGACCTCACCTTCGGAATATTCTATGTGCTAGAGAACACCCGAAGAGTGGAAATCGGTTTTCGGAAAAGCATGCCCTCGGGCTCGACCCGGGGGGATCATGCTCAAACAAAACGATACGACGCGTCTTATCCAATGCTGTTGGATCAGATCCTAGAGCGGGATGAGGAAAAGTATGGAGCGGTTTTCCGCCCGCATCCCGCTCGAAGTTATGAGAACCGATCACGTTCATGATTTTGGATCGATTCGATCCAAAATCATCGTGATCTAATCGCGTCGGAATGTCTGGGAGTAAC
>JBDHSU010000209.1:0-4215 GCA_039808325.1 Variibacter sp.
CGAAATCGGCATGGCGGTCGACGCGGCGCATCCCCTTGCCGCCGCCGCCCGCCACGGCCTTGATCAGGACCGGATAGCCGATCTCGTAGGCCTTCTCCTTGAGGAACTTCGGGTCCTGGCGCTCGCCGTGATAGCCGGGCACGACCGGCACGCCGGCCTTTTCCATCAAGGTCTTGGCGGCGTCCTTCAGTCCCATCGCGCGGATCGCGGCCGGAGGCGGGCCGACGAAGACCATGCCGGCAGCGGCCACCGCCTCGGCGAACTCGGCGTTCTCCGCCAGGAAGCCATAGCCCGGATGGACGCACGCGGCACCGCTGCGCTGGCCGGCTTCGATGATGCGTTCCGCCACGAGGTAGCTTTCCCGCACGGGGGGGGGCCCGATCCGGTGCGCCTCGTCGCACAGGCGCACATGCAGCGCGCCGGCGTCGGCGTCGGAATAGACGGCGATGGTGCGCATTCCGAGCGCCTTGGCGGTCCTTGCGATCCGGCAGGCGATTTCGCCGCGATTGGCGATGAGGACGGAAGCGAACATCGGTCACCGAGCGGAAAGAGAGCGGTCGCGGCGCGCGGCCGCCACGGCGGGGCGCCGCCGCACGCCTTGTCTATGGCCGTGCCGGGTTGAGGGCAACCGGTGCGGGCGGGCGAGGGTGCATGTTGGCGCGCCGGAGCGGGCGCCGTTGCGGCATCGGCGCGGGGCCGGCCGCTGGGGCCGGCTCCGGCGTCACGGTTTGCACGGGGGCTTCGCCGGACGTCGGATTTTCCGCCACGTCGGCTACTCCCGACATCCCGGACGGCGCCTCGGCCCTGGCCGCGTTCTGCGCCGGAGCGACCCAGGCCAGGGCATGGCGCGCAAGGAGGGAGCCGAACGCGTTGTCGCGCATATTGTTGCGCATGCGGGTCGGGTCGCGCAGCAAGGTGAGACGATCGCATTGATCGGCGCTGCAGCCGTTATTGGCCATCAGGACGTGGGAGGCGATCCCGAAACGGTCCCGCTCGAGGCTGCTGCGCAACTGGTCCAGCCTCGGCTCGAAATCGGGATCCTGACGCGCGGCGAACTTCAGGCCATCCGCCAACAGCGAAATCCGCGACGCGGCATACGTGGTCGCCGCCGCGACGTTTTCCGGTCGCGAAAAGAGCACCTGCTCGCACCCGGCCTCGATCGCGTCGTTGGCGTTGCCGTCGAGACAGGACAATGGCGAGCCCGGAGCGAGCGCGTAGGTGCGTAGCTTCTCGAGCCGCATCTCGAGCGCTTGCCGGCCATGCATGCGCTGAAGTTCGGCGAGGACCCAGTTCGTCCCGACGGCCAGCGCGATCAACGTGATCAGGACCGTCAGCCCGATCAGGCCGCCGCGCACGAAGGTCATGACGACGAAGAGGGCGAGGATCGCGAGAAAGGTCGCCATGACCCACAGCGGCATGGTGATCGAGCCGTCGCCGATCGCCAGGCCAGGGACGCTCACGCCGTCGAAAATGGTCCACATGACGCTACTCGCGGTTTACGGGCCGACTTCACTCCGTGGCGGCCGGTGGCGTCAATGCCAACGGAGCGTTTGACATCGTCGTCGGCGCGGGCGGGGCGGACCGGCGCGCCGGCTGCAAGGGCGTTGCCGGCTCTGACGCCGCGGGCGCGCTATCGGCTTTCGGCCGCGCGGCCGGAGGCGCCGCGGCGCCCGGCTCGTTGGTCATGATGCTGATGGGCGGGATGGAGTCGGCGGACGGAAGAACGTAGTCCTGCGGCAGCGGCGTGCTTTTGCCGGTGTTCGCCGCCGGCGCGGGCTCTTCCGTGGCGGGCGCGCTTGCGATGTGCTCTGCGGGGCGGTCGTGCGTCCATGCGGAAGCATGCCGGGCCAGAATGGCGTCGAATGTTTGGTTTTTCAGGTTCTGCTGAATGGCCGTCGGATTCTGCAGCACGGCGAGCCAGTCGCACTTATCGACGGTGCAACGTTCGCGCACCTTCAGATAGTTCGCCAGCAGCCCGAACCGGTCGCGTTCGAGGCTGTCGCGCAATCCCGCTACCAGGGCATCGACATGCGCGCCGCGTCGTCCCGCGTAGCGCGCCGTATCCGCCAGTAACGCGAACCGCTCCGCGGTGAACGCCGTCGCGGCGGCCACGGCTTGCGGGCTGGCGAAGATGGCGCGCTCGCATCCGGCGTCGACGATTTCGCCGGCATTGTCTTCGACGCAGGCGAGCGCGGAGCCGGGCGATTGCGCGCGCGCTTGCAGGGCGATCAAGCGTTCCTCGACCGCCTGGCGGCGGCTCGTCGCCTGATATTCCGTCCAACCGGCGATCGCCGCGCCGACCACGACGACGATGCCGGCGGCAATCAACGCCTCCCTGCGGGACGTTCGAAACGTTGCAAGAACCGCGGTCAGCGCGAGCAGCGCAAGCCCGGACACTACAAGCCACAAGGGAAACGTCATGCGATTTGGCTGATGGTGTTCCTGTCGTCGCGGAGCCTGCCTCCAAGCTCTCGCGACAGGGCCGGACTATGCCCGATCGCGGCGGGCATGGCCACCGGCATCGCGCCGCGCCGGCTCTCCGTCCCGATTTCCGATCCACGGCGTTCGCGGCCGCGCGAGCGTCCGCCGCGAGAGCGGCGTGACGGCGACAGGAACGTACGTTCAAAGAAAGAGATGGGGAGACTTCTTACGCTCGCGCGTGATCCCGGAAAGGGGGACCCCCGCTTTCGGAAAAGATCACGCGCAAACGATTAAGAAAAGCGGCAAGGCCGATTCACCGCGGTTGAATGAGGCCCTAGCGATCGCGCTCGAGCTGGCTTTCGCGCGCGACGCGCTCATAGGCTTCGCCGATGCTTTTGATGCGATACTGAAAATCTTCGCCGTCCGGCGGCAACAGCCGTATGATGCGATAGCTGCCGCTGATGCCGGTTCGCCCGATCCGCCCCGAGGTGTAGTAGACGTCCTGGCCGACGGCGAACTTGTGTGTCTTCGACGCGATATCATCTTCTAAACGCAACATTTAACGACTCTCCCCGCAACACTTTGCGTTGCATGAATTGTTGTTCAGGTCTCTATAGCAGCAAAGCGGGCGGGGGGCGAATCTGGGCAAAAACGGGGTAAATTCGCGTCTTTAGACGGACAAAGCGGCCGTCGAGCCTCTCTCCGAAGGAGAAATGTCGTGCATTTGCAATTTGTCGGCTGCGGAGATGCTTTCGGCTCCGGCGGGCGGTTCAACACTTGCTTTCATCTCGTTGGCGAGCGCGCGAATGTCCTGATCGATTTCGGCGCGACGTCGGCCATTGCGCTCAAGCGGCTCGGCATCCAGGCCAATGCGGTCGACACCGTTCTGATCACGCATTTTCACGGCGACCACTTCGGCGGCGTTCCGTTTCTGATGCTTGAGGCGCAGATGAACGGCCGCCGGGAGCGGCCGCTGACGATCGCGGCTCCGCCCGGACTTCCGGAGCGCTACGCGCGTGCGATGGACGTCGCGTTTCCCGGCTCGCCGCAGCAGCCCAAGCGCTTCGCGCTGACATTGCAGGAATTGGAAGTCGGCAAACGCGCGGCGGTCGGCGGGCTGCATGTGACGCCGTTTCCCGTCGTGCACGTTCCGGCCGCGGGTCCTTGCTACGGCTATCGGATCGAATGCGAGGGCAAGGTCATCGCCTATACGGGCGACACCGAATGGACGGAGAGCCTCGTCGAGCTCGGCCGCGGCGCCGATCTGATGATTTGCGAGTGCTACACCTTTGCGAAGAAAGTGAGTTCGCACACCGACTTCACGACGCTCGCCGCCAACATCGAGCGGATCGGGCCGAAGCGCGTCGTGCTGACGCATATGAGCGAGGACATGCTCGCCCATCGCGGCGACGTTCCTTACGAAACCGCGTCCGACGGATTGGTGCTGCGCATCTGATCCGCTCGACGTCTCGCCCGCGCGAGGGAACCATGGGCATGATATGGAATTAACGCGGGCATTTGCCGCGCGGAGGGATGCGCATGCGCCTCATTCTCGGAATGATCCTCGGTGCCGTGCTGACGATCGTCGGCGCGTATATCCATGACAGCGGCACGTCGCCTATCGCGCCACCGGCCGACACGGCGCAAACCGACGCTACGCACGTCCGGCCGATGGTGAACTGGGACGTCGTCGGGCAGGAGTGGGACCGCTTGAATGCGCGCGCGCAAGCCGAGTGGAACAAGTGGACCGCGAAATGATGAAGGCCCGGCCTGGAGCGGGATGAGGAAAAGTGT
>JBDHSU010000210.1:0-3885 GCA_039808325.1 Variibacter sp.
CCCTTCGGCGCGACCATCAGCACGTCGAGGTCGGCGCGCGGCTCGAGCAGGTTGAAGTGAACGTTGAGGCCGTGCGCGAACATGATCGCCGCGCCTTCCTTCATGTTCTTGTGCAGGTGCTCGTTGTAGATGTCGGCCTGCAACTCGTCGGGCGTGAGCATCATGATCACGTCGGCCCACTTCGCAGCTTCCGCGACGTCCATCACCTTGAACTTCTCGCCCTGCGCCTTCTTGACGCCGGCCGAGGTCTTGCGCAGCGCGACGACGACGTCCTTGACGCCGGAATCGCGCAGATTCAGCGCGTGGGCGTGCCCCTGACTCCCGTAGCCGATGATGGCGACCTTCTTGCCCTTGATGAGGTTCAGGTCGGCATCGCGATCGTAATAAACGCGCATGATATCCCCGGTGCTGTGATGGCTGGACTGGTATGACGGATTTTGTGGACTGCTGGCGGCAGAAACGGCAAATGGCGTGGAAAATCAAGCGCCGCGGCTCACATCCCCTGCGGGCCGCGTGAAATGGCCACCACGCCGGTGCGCGAGACCTCGACGAGGCCCAGCGGCAGCATGAGATCGACGAACTGGTCGATCTTGTCGGAACGGCCGGTGATTTCGAAGATAAAGCTTTCGATGGAAGCGTCGATGACGCGGGCACGGAAGGCGTCGGCAAGCCGCAGGGCCTCGACGCGGTTGTCGCCCTTTCCGCGGACCTTCACCATCGCCAGTTCGCGATCGATCGCCGGCCCCGCGACCGTGAGGTCGAGGACGCGGTGGACCGGCACCAGCCGCTCGAGCTGGTGGCGGATCTGCTCGATCACCATCGGCGTGCCGGTGGTGACGATGGTCATGCGCGAGAGATGCTTCTGATGCTCCGTCTCCGAGACCGTCAGCGATTCAATATTGTAGCCGCGGCCGGAGAACAGGCCGATGACGCGCGCCAGCACGCCCGGCTCGTTGTCCACGAGCACGGACAAAGTGTGCCGCTCGGCGCGCTCCGAAGCGGGTGCGGCCGGATAATGCGTCGTCGTTGCGTCGGGCGTGCTCACACCAGCACCTTGCCTTTCTCGTCGATCGCCTTCTCCAGATCGCCGGCGACGTCCCCGAGCAGCATCTCATTATGCGCCTTGCCGGACGGGATCATCGGGAAGCAATTCTCCGCCGGGTCGACCAGGCAGTCGAAGATCACCGGCTTGTCGATATCGATCATTTCGCGGATGGCGCCGTCGAGATCGGCCGGCTTCTCGCAGCGGATGCCGACGCCATGATACGCCTCGGCGAGCTTGACGAAGTCCGGCAACGCTTCCGAATAGCTCTCCGAATAGCGTCCGCCATGCAGCAGCTCCTGCCACTGGCGCACCATGCCCATGTACTGATTGTTGAGGATGAAGATCTTGATCGGCAGGCGGTACTGCGCCGCCGTCGACATCTCCTGCATCGTCATCTGCACGGACGCTTCGCCGGCGATGTCGATGACCAGCGAGTTCGGGTGCGCCATCTGCACGCCGACGGCGGCGGGGATCCCGTAACCCATGGTGCCGAGCCCTCCGGATGTCATCCAGCGCTGCGGCTCCTCGAATTTGAAGAACTGCGCCGCCCACATCTGGTGCTGTCCGACCTCGGTCGTGATGTAGACGTCGCGATCGCGCGTCAACGCATAGAGCCGCTCGATCGCGTATTGCGGTTTGATCACGTCTTTCGAGTTGCGATAGGCGAGACAGTTGCGGGCGCGCCAGCCGTCGATCTGCTTCGTCCAGCCGGCGAGCGCCTTCGCATCCGTCTTGGCGCCGGAGGCGCGCCAGGCATCGAGCATGTCGCCGAGCACGTTGGCGCAGTCGCCGATGATGCCGATGTCGGCCTTCACGTTCTTGTTGATCGACGAGGGGTCGATATCGATGTGGATCTTCTTCGACTTCGGCGCGAAGGCGTCGAGCCGGCCGGTGATGCGGTCATCGAAGCGCGCGCCGACATTGATCATCACGTCGCATTCGTGCATCGCCCAATTCGCCTCGTAGGTCCCGTGCATGCCGAGCATGCCGAGCCACTGCGGGTCGGACGCGGGATAGGCGCCGAGCCCCATCAGGGTCGAGGTGATGGGGAATTTCGTCAGCCGCACGAGTTCGCGCAGCAGCCGGCTCGCCTGCGGGCCGGAATTGATGACGCCGCCGCCGGTGTAGAACAGCGGGCGCTTGGCGCTCGCCATCAGCGCGACCGCGGCCTTGATCTTGTCCGGGTCGCCCTGAACGCGCGGCTTATAGGTCTTGTGCCCGGCATTGCTCGGGCTCGTATAGGTTCCGGTCGCGAACTGAATGTCCTTGGGGATGTCGACCACGACCGGCCCGGGGCGGCCGCTCGCCGCGACATAAAAGGCCTCGTGCAGGACGCGCGACAGGTCGGCGATGTTCTTCACCAGATAGTTGTGCTTGGTGCAGGGCCGCGTGATGCCGACGGTATCGCATTCCTGGAAGGCGTCATTGCCGATGAGATGCGTCGGCACCTGTCCGGTGAGGCAGACGACCGGGATCGAATCCATCAAGGCGTCGGCGAGGCCGGTCACCGCGTTGGTCGCGCCGGGGCCCGAGGTCACGACGACGGCGCCCACCTTGCCGGTCGAGCGCGCGTAACCCTCGGCGGCGTGGACCGCGCCCTGCTCGTGACGGACCAGGACGTGCTTCACGTCCTTCTGCTGAAACAGCGCGTCGTAAATCGGCAGGACCGCGCCGCCCGGATAGCCGAAGACGTGGGCCACGCCGTTATCGGCAAAGGCCTGGACCACCATTTCGGCGCCTGTCATCTCGCGGTTCATCGTCTGCTCCTCTTGGTCTTCGGCACCGTCAGTTCCATCGGATCCGGCGCTGATCTTTTTGTTTGAGCATGAACCCCATCCGAAACCTTTCGGGCTCATGCTCTAGTCGGCCTAGCACGTCGCGGGCAATAAAAAAGGCCCCGGAAGGGACCTGATCACGCGCCACCGAACCTCCGGCTCTCTAGAGCCGATGGGGGGGTGACGCGCAGCTTACGATAATGATGGAAAAAGACACGGTTCTGTCCCGACGCAAATTGTGCGCGAGGAAAATAGCGGGCAGCCCCGGCGCGGTCAAGCGCCAAGCATTCGAAACAGTTGGTCTGAGGCCGCCGCAGGAGCGGCCCAGGGCCAGTCGGGTAGCTGGTTGCGGAACCATGTAAACTGCCGCTTGGTATAGCGGCGGGTGTCCGCGACGGCCTCATGCGCCGCGGCTTCCAGGCTGATCTGGCCTTCCAGATGCCGGATCAACCAGGGCACGCCATGGGCCTTCATCGCCGGAAGAAGCGGATCGAGTGCGCGCGCTTTGAGCGCGGCGACTTCATCCAAAGCCCCGCCGGCCAGCATCGCGGAAAACCGCGCCTCGATACGTCGGTGCAAAACCTCGCGATCAGGCGCGAGAAAGATGCGCGCGGCATCATTTCCCCGGATGATCGGAGGCATGTTGTGCCGTTGCCAGTCGGACAAAGAACGCCCCGTCGCTTCCCAAACCTCCAGCGCCCGCACGATACGGGTGCGGTCCTCGGGACGCAGGCGCTCGGCCATGGCCGGGTCGCGCCTCGTCAGTTCGGCGTGAAGCGCCACAACCCCTTCCCGCGCGAGACGCGCGCGCCAATGGTCGCGGACGGCATCGGGAATGGGAGGAATGGTCGCAAGCCCCTTGGTCAGCATGCTGAAGTAAAGGCCCGTGCCGCCGATCACGATTGGAAGACGGCCGCTTGCTTCGACATCGGCGATCGCCGCGTTCGCGTCGCGCAGCCACCGCCCGGCCGAATAACTCTCGGCGGCGTCGACATGGCCGTAGAGGCGATGCGGTACGCGCGCCTCGTCATCCGGCGATGGCCGTGCCGTGATGGTGCGTAGATC
>JBDHSU010000211.1:0-3879 GCA_039808325.1 Variibacter sp.
TGATAAGCCCCCGTCATCAGGGCGACCGACGACCAGAATGCGCACATCTGTTGCAGGTGCGGCTCCCAGTCCTTGATCCGCGACTCGAAGATCGGCCCCAGCGAGGCGTCGGCACGCACCCGCCCGTAGAAATTGCGAACGACGGTGTCGATCATCGTCTCATCGATCCCGGTCTCGGTCCGGATGGCGGCGGTGATTTGCGCGCGGCGCGACTCGGTCAGGCCCGTATAGCTCATAAGGTCTCAGTCCAGGATGACGGCAATTGAAAAGAAGCATTCAATATACTTCTTTTGGCCGGACGCGGCAACCGGCGCACAGGGCCTCGATCGCGGCGGGCCGGAGGTTGCCTTGTCGATCCGATGTTGCCGCGTGGGAACATTTCGCTAGGCTACCGCGATTCCCGCGTGCCGGTGCGTCGAGGGGCGTTGCCCGAGCGGGCCGAGGCTGATGCTATTCCATGGGATTTGACGCGTGACATTCCACTCCAATCGCCGCCATGCCGCGTAAGCACGCCTGGGAGGACCTGCCCGACGCCGAGCTGCTGAAGCTGCGCTTCAAGGATCTCAAGGTCACCCTCAAGAACACCTGGCTGGAGGACGCGCTCGCGGCGCTTTACGAAGAGCTCGCGTACCGCGAGTTGGCCGTGCGGCCGCACGCATGGCTCTCGGACGAGTGGTTTAGCCCGGTCTCGTCTCCCGGCATCGCGTTTCCGTTCTATCTCTCGCATCCCCGCCTGATGCGGCTCGAACGCAAGATGATCATCGAGGTGGAAGGCGGCACGCGCCACGAATGCATGCGCATCCTACGGCACGAGGCGGGACACGTCGTGCAGCACGCCTATCAATTGCATCGCCGTCGGCGCTGGCAGGAATTGTTCGGACGATCTTCAACGCGCTACCCGACCCACTACCGTCCGAATCCGGCGAGCCGTAACTATGTGCAGCATCTGCGGCTGTGGTACGCGCAGAGCCACCCCGACGAAGATTTCGCCGAAACGTTCGCGGTGTGGCTGCGTCCGCGCTCGACCTGGCGCAAGCGTTATGCCGAGTGGCCGGCGGCGCTCGCCAAACTTGAATATGTCGACGAACTGATGAAGGAGATCAGAGGCAACAAGCCCATCCTGACGAATCGCGAACAGGTCGACCCGCTCAGCCGGTTGAATCGGACGCTCGCGGAGCATTACAAAAAAAAGCAGGCGCAGTATTCCGTCGATATTCCGAAGGTTTACGATAACGATCTGAGGCGTATCTTCTCCGACAATCCGCGCCATGGCCATGCGCTGGCGGCGTCGGCATTTCTGCGGCACAATCGTGCCAGCATCCGCCAGATTGTTTCAAAGTGGACGGGCGAGTATCAACTGACGCTCGATGCTGTGTTCGACGATATGATTGCACGTTGCCGCGCGCTTAAATTGCGTGCTGTCGGCTCCGAGCGACAGCTTCGCCTGGATTTCACCGTCTTGTTGACCGCCAAAACCGTGCATTCTCTTCACGGATCGACGCGGGGGAAGTGGCTCGCGCTGTGAGACGTCTTCGCGTTCTCGTTCTTCTCAATAGTTACCATGTTCCGCCGGACACCCTCAAAGGACATACGGAGCAGGAAACCGTTGCTTGGCGCATGGGCTACGACGTGGTCCGCGCCCTTCGCTCGCGCAAGCACGAGGTGCAGGTTCTCGGACTTGAAGATACGCTGCGCCCGATCCGCGAAGCGATCGACAGTTTCAAGCCGAGCGTCGTGTTCAACCTGCTGGAGGAGTTTCACGGCGAAACGGCCTATGACCAGAACGTCGCCAGCTATCTTCAGCTTCTGCGCATCCCTTACACCGGGTGCAGTCCGCGCGGGCTGATGCTCTCGCGCGGAAAGGATCTGTCGAAAAAGCTTCTCGCCTATCATCGGATTCCGGTGCCGGCCTTCGCCGTGTTTCCGATCGGGCGCAAGGTGCGTCGCCCGGCGCGGCTGAATTTTCCGCTGATCGTCAAGAGTCTGAGCGAAGATGCCTCGCGCGGCATCGCGCAGGCGTCGGTGGTGCATTCCGACGACAAGCTGGCGGAGCGGGTCGCCTTCATTCATGAGCGCGTCGGCACGGCGGCGATCGCCGAGCAATATATCGAGGGCCGCGAATTCTACGTCGGCGTCATCGGCAACGAGCGGCTGCGCGCGCTGCCGATCTGGGAGCTCGAATTCGGCGACCTCGGCGAGGGCCAGAATCGGATCGCGACCGAGAAGGTCAAATTCGACGTCGACTACCAGGAACGGCGCGGCATCCTGCAAGGTTATGCCGAGGACCTCCCGCCGGAGCTTTACGCGCGCATCCAGCGGATGGCGAAGCGCATCTGTAGAACCCTCGAGATCGACGGATACGCGCGCGTCGACTTCCGGCTGTCGGCGGACGGCGTTCCCTATTTTCTCGAGGCCAATCCCAACCCCGACATCGCCCGTTACGAGGTCTTCGCGGATTCCGCGGCCCTCGATGGGCTGAAATACCCCGCGCTGCTGGATCGCATCATGGCGTTAGGTCTGTCGCGCGCCCGCGCGTCGGCCTGAGAGGCGCCGCCATCGCAGCTATGCGCTCGGCGCTCAGGGCTACCTTGCGGTTTGTCGGCTGGCGGCGGCGGCGGACATCGTGCTATCGCACGGAACCTACCCTGCTCAGCCGCGGAAGCGCCGGCCGGTGCTCGCCGGTCTCATTCCGTATCGCTCGACTTTCAGAGGAATTCATATGGCTCCGAGGATCGTTCTCGTGCCGCCGTCGGCGGAAACCAGCAAGATCGCAGAAGAAATGGCGCCGGCGGGCTTCGACCTCGTGCTGGCGCGCGGGGAAGGGATCGAAGGCGAGGCCGCGCTCGGCGGCGCCGACTACATGATCTGCTATCCGAACGTCGTGATGAAGGACGCCTTCTTTCGCGCCGCGCCGAAGCTCAAGCTCGTTCAGCTTTTGAGCGCCGGTTACGACAATGTCGATCTCGGCGCCTTGCGGCGTGCGAAAGTGCCGCTTTCCAACAATGGCGGCGCCAACGCCATCTCCGTCGCCGAGCACGCGCTGATGCTGATGCTCACCGTGTCGCGCAAGGTCGTGTGGCAGCACGGCAGCGTGTCCGCCGGCCGTTGGCGCGGCAACGGTCCCGCGCCGCGGATGTACGAGCTTTATAACAAGACGCTCGGTATCATCGGCCTTGGTACGATCGGCAAGAAGGTGGCGCGGCTCGCGCGCGCTTTCGGCATGCGCGTGCAGTACTTCGATATCGTGCGGCTGAGCGAGGATGCGGAAGACAATCTCGGCGTCAAGTTCCGGCTGCTGCGCGAACTGGTCCGCACGTCCGACGTCATTTCACTGCACGTGCCGCTCAACGATTCGACGCGGCATCTCATCGGCGCGGACGAATTGGCGCAGATGAAACCGGAAGCGATCATCGTCAATACGTCGCGCGGCCCGGTCATCGACGAGAAGGCGCTGTACACGGCTTTGAGCCAGCACAAACTTTTCGGTGCCGGGCTCGACGTGTTCGACCAGGAGCCGCCGCCGGGCGACAATCCGCTCCTTAAGCTCGACAATGTCACGCTTACGGCACACTTCGCGGGGCCGACCTGGGACAACCATGTCGCGCGGTTCCGCAACGCTTTCGACAACGTTCAGCGCGTGCAACGCGGAGAGGCGCCGCTATGGGTGGTGCCGGAACTGACGGATTTGTTGCAGCGCTGAGCCGCTCTATGGCGTTTTCTTCTCGCGAAGGCGGGGACCCAGTGCGCACAGTCTCGCGATTCAACCGAGACAGAGGTTACTGGATGCCCGCTTTCGCGGGGCACGACACTTCGAATTAGCCCGTCCGCGGAACACGCCCCTCGATCGGATAGGCGGGATCGTTATAGCCCGGTGCCGCC
>JBDHSU010000212.1:0-3807 GCA_039808325.1 Variibacter sp.
GCCGATTCGCTCCCTCTCCCGCTCGATCACGATGATTTCGGATCGAATCGATCCAAAATCATGAACGTGATCGATTCTCATAACTTGGAGCGGGATCCGGGCGGAAAACCGCTGCACGCTTTTCCTCATCCCGCTCTAGCAGAACAGCCAGCCGAGCGCCGCCACGGCGATCAAGCCGAACATGGCCAGCGGCACCAAGACCGCCGAGGCGTAGAGAAGCAAGGCCCCGATCATGGCGCCCGCCGCGAAACCCACGATCGCGCCGGTGAGGATCATCGTCCGGCCACGCTGGTAATGCGCCCAGCCACCCCCGAGAAGCGTGGCGAAAATCACGATCGCGGGGATGAAAACAAACGGATTGCGCTCCATGCAGGGGTCCTCGCTGCGGGTCCCTGATGAGTGGCGCGGCGGCCGGTTCCGGTTCATTGTGGAGGATGGGGAAAACCTTCCGGCCGTCCCCGGCCCAGGGCGACTCTCGCCGGCCTTCGGCGGCGCGCTTGGCGGCTTCCGGACACCAGGTTTGGTAGCCGGGAAATATTTTCGCCGCCCATTGACAGCGGCGCTGTGCCGTTTCGGGACGGAAATCCGCGTGCGGAATCCGAGGCTTGGCCCTCTTCCGATTCGTCCCCGGAATTCACATCTTTCCCCCAGATTTAGTATTCGATTCAGTTTTAGCGACTACGTATTGACGTCAGAAAGGAGTCGCCATAGCGTCACCGGGTCGGGCGCGGAGTGTTTTGAGTCCTCGCCGGATGCCCCCAAAAAGGCCAGCACTCCTCCGCCTCAGGCGCTCCTTCGCGCCCGGCGAAAGCGTGACTGTCGGCGGGCGGGCATGGTGCTGGAAAGCGTGAAGCGGTTTTCGGCTCACATCATGCTCTCAGTTGCGGGAAACGATCGCGTTCGTGACCTTGGATCGTTGCGGTCCAAAATCATCGTGATCTCGGCGGGTTACCGGCTCTCGGGCTGGAGCCGGACCGGCGCAGGGACGTTAACAGAGTAACGGGTGAACGAACGCGCGAGCGGACAGGCTCGCGCGCGGGCATAATCATCGGCCGCCCGCAGAGGCGGCGAAACGGGGCAAAAGATGCGGATCGAGCGGCGCTACACCAAAGAAGGCCAGGACGCTTACGCGGGAATCGAATTCCGCCTGGCGACGAGCGAAATCAGGAACCCGGACGGCTCGGTCGTGTTCAAGCGCGACAATGTCGAGGTTCCCGCCGCGTGGTCGCAGGTCGCCTCCGACGTGCTCGCCCAGAAGTATTTCCGCAAGGCCGGCGTCCCCGCGTGCCTGAGGAAGGTCGAAGAGAATACCGTCCCCTCCTGGCTGTGGCGCTCGGAGGCCGACGGCGAGGCTCTCGCCGCGCTCCCCGAAGCCGACCGCATCGTCGGCGAGCACTCCTCCAAGCAGGTGTTCGACCGCCTGGCGGGAACGTGGACCTATTGGGGATGGAAGTGCGGCTATTTCGACGGCGAGGCGGATGCCCGCGCCTTCTTCGACGAACTGCGCTACATGCTGGCGACGCAGATGGCGGCGCCGAACTCGCCGCAATGGTTCAACACCGGCCTGCACTGGGCCTACGGCATCGACGGCCCCGGCCAGGGCCACTACTACGTCGACCCCTTCACCCATAAGCTGACGAAGTCGAAGTCGTCCTACGAGCACCCGCAGCCGCACGCCTGCTTCATCCAGTCGATCTCCGACGACCTCGTCAACGAGGGCGGGATCATGGACCTGTGGGTGCGCGAGGCGCGCCTGTTCAAATACGGCTCCGGCACCGGCACCAACTTCTCGCGCCTGCGCGGCGAAGGCGAGAAGCTCGCCGGCGGCGGCTCCTCCTCCGGCCTGATGTCGTTCCTCAAGATCGGCGACCGCGCGGCGGGCGCGATCAAATCCGGCGGCACCACGCGCCGCGCGGCGAAGATGGTCGTGGTCGACGTCGATCACCCCGACATCGAGGCCTATATCGACTGGAAGGTGCTGGAGGAGCAGAAGGTCGCGAGCCTCGTCACCGGCTCGAAGATCAACCAGAAGCACCTCAAGGCGATCCTGAAAGCCTGCGTGAACTGCGAGGGCCCGGGCAACGACTGCTTCGACCCGGAGAAGAACCCGGCGCTCAAGCGCGAGATCAAGGCGGCACGCAAGATGCTCGTCGCCGACAACCTCATCCGCCGCGTCATCCAGTTCGCGAGGCAGGGCTACACCGACATCCACTTCCCCACCTACGACACCGACTGGGATTCGGAAGCCTACCTCACCGTCTCCGGCCAGAACTCGAACAATTCGGTGCGCGTCACCGACACGTTCCTGAAAGCGGTCGAGGCGGATCGCGACTTCGCGCTGAAATGGCGCATGACCGGCAAGGTGAAGACGACGAAGCCGGCGCGCGAATTGTGGGACAAGATCGGCTACGCCGCCTGGGCCTGCGCCGACCCCGGCCTGCAATATCACACGACGGTCAACGACTGGCACACCTGCCCGGCCTCGGGCGAAATCCGCGCGTCCAATCCGTGCTCCGAGTACATGTTCCTCGACGACACGGCGTGCAATCTGGCGTCGATGAACCTGCTGACGTTCCGCGACGCGAAGACGCGCGCTTTCGACATCGCAGGCTACGAGCACGCGGTGCGGCTGTGGACCATCGTGCTCGAAATCTCGGTGGCGATGGCGCAGTTCCCCTCGAAGCAGATCGCGGAGCTCTCCTACGAATTCCGCACGCTCGGCCTCGGCTACGCCAATATCGGCGGCCTCTTGATGTCGTCGGGCATCGCCTACGACTCCGACGAAGGCCGCGCGATCTGCGGCGCGCTCTCCGCGATCATGACCGGCGTGAGCTACGCGACCTCGGCCGAGATGGCGAAGGAGCTCGGCCCCTTCCCCGGCTACAAGAAGAACACGGCGCACATGCTGCGCGTGATCCGCAACCACCGCCGCGCCGCGCACGGCGAACTGTCGGGCTACGAGAAGGTGGCGACGCCGCCGGTGCCGCTCGATCACGGCACGCTAACGAAACTGGCTTTGCAGTTCCCGCACAATGCCGCGCGTTCTCAATCTCATGATAGAGAGACGTTGGGTACTGCCCTCTCCGCGCACGCCAAGCAGGCGTGGGACCGCGCGCTCGCGCTCGGCGAGACGCACGGCTACCGCAACGCGCAGACCTCGGTGATCGCGCCGACCGGCACGATCGGCCTCGTGATGGATTGCGACACCACCGGCATCGAACCCGACTTCGCGCTGGTCAAGTTCAAGAAGCTCGCCGGCGGCGGCTACTTCAAGATCATCAACCGCGCCGTGCCGGAAGCGCTGCGCGTGCTCGGCTACTCGGAAGCCGAGATCGCCGAGATCGAAGTCTACGCCGTCGGCCACGGTACGCTTTCCAACGCGCCCGGCATCAACCATTCGTCGCTGCGCGCCAAGGGCTTCACCGACGACGTGATCGCGACCGTCGAGAAGGCGCTGAAGACCGCCTTCGACATCAAGTTCGCGTTCAACAAGTGGACGCTCGGCGAGGAGTTCTGCACCAAGGTGCTCGGCATCGACCCCGTGCAGCTTCTCAACCCGACCTTCGACCTGCTCGGCCATCTCGGCTTCACCAAGCGCGAGATCGAGGCGGCGAACGTGCATGTCTGCGGCGCGATGACCATCGAAGGTGCGCCGCACCTCAAGGCCGAGCACTATCCGGTGTTCGACTGCGCCAACCCCTGCGGACGCAACGGCAAGCGCTATCTCTCGGTCGAGAGCCACATCCGCATGATGGCGGCGGCGCAGCCCTTCATCTCGGGCGCCATCTCCAAGACCATCAACATGCC
>JBDHSU010000213.1:0-3771 GCA_039808325.1 Variibacter sp.
AGGATGGCGCTGGTCTCGCCGTGCTTCCTCGTGCCGAGAACGATTCCCTCGTCGCGCCACTCCATGGCGGCAGCCTTTCACGCTTCGCGGCGGCAAATCAAGGTTTTGGGCTGTCGGGAACCCCGCCCGCCATCCGTCCTTCGGAGGCAGAACGCGAGAAACATTGTCATACCCCTGCACCGGAGCCCTTCAATGAACCCCACCATCACCGCCTTCGAACGCTCTCCCGACCGCGGCCAGGGACTGGCGCGCGACATGCCTGTCCGCTGGGCGCTCGAAGAGGTCGGCCAGCCCTACGACGTCCGCCTCGTCTCGTTCAGGGCAATGAAGGAGCCCGCGCATCTGGCGCGTCATCCGTTCGGGCAGATCCCGACCTATGAGGAAGGCGATCTCGTCCTGTTCGAGTCCGGGGCGATCGTGCTCCATATCGCGGAACGCCATGCCGGCCTGCTGCCGGACGACGCGAACGCACGGACGCGCGCGATCATGTGGATGTTCGCCGCGCTCGACACGGTCGAGCCGCCGATCCTCGAACTGACAACCGTCAAGCTGATCGAGGGCGACAAGCCCTGGGCCAAGGAGCGCCTGCCCCTGGTCGAGCATCGCATCCGCGTCCGGCTGGGCGGGCTTTCCAGCCGGCTCGGCGATGCCGACTGGCTGGACGGGGCGTTCAGCGCCGGCGATCTTCTGATGGTGACGGTTCTGCGCCGGCTGAACCGATCCGGCCTGCTCGGCGAATATCCGAACCTTTCCGCCTATGTCGCCCGCGGCGAGACGCGGCCGGCCTTCAGGCGCGCCTTCGACGCGCAACTGGCGGTTTTCGCCGCCGCGCCGGCCGGCTGATCAGCGCGGAAAATCCAGCCCCATCTCGCGGTAGCGCTCGGGGTCGTCGCCCCAGTTCTCACGTACCTTGACGAACAGGAACAGGTGGACCTTCTGTTCGAGGATCTCGGCGATCTCCTTGCGCGCCGCCGAGCCGATCGCCTTGATCGTCGCGCCCTTCTCGCCGAGCACGATCTTCTTCTGGCTGTCGCGCTCGACATAGACGACCTGCTCGATGCGCACCGAGCCGTCCTTCTTCTCCTCCCATTTCTCCGTCTCGACATGGGAGGAATAAGGCAGTTCCTGGTGCAGCCTCAGATAGAGCTTTTCGCGCGTGATCTCGGCGGCGAGCTGGCGCATCGGCAGGTCGGAGATCTGGTCCTCGGGATAGTACCAGGGGCCGGCGGGCAGGTGCGCGGCGAGATAGCCGAGGATGTCGTCGCAGCCGGAGCCGGTCAGCGCCGAGACCATGAAGGTACGCTCGAACGGCACCCTGGCATTGGCCTCCGCCGCAAGCGCCAGCAGCGCCTCGCGGTTGACGCGGTCGATCTTGTTCAGCACGAGGATTCTCGGCTGGCGGACGCCTGCGAGATTGTCGAGCAGCGTCTCGGCGTCGCCCTTGAGGCCGCGCTCGGCATCGACCAGCACCAGCACGATGTCCGCGTCCTTCGCCCCGCCCCAGGCGGTCGTCACCATCGCCTGGTCGAGCCGCCGCCGCGGCCGGAAGATGCCGGGCGTATCGACGAGGACGATCTGTGCGTTGCCGTGGGTCGCGATGCCGCGCACGATGGCGCGCGTCGTCTGCACCTTGTGGGTGACGATCGAGACCTTGGCGCCGACGAGCCGGTTGACCAGCGTCGACTTGCCTGCATTGGGCGCACCGAGAAGCGCCACGAAGCCGGAGCGGGTTCCTTCGCCGGCCTGCGGTTCCTGCCCGGTCATGCCGCCGTTCCTTCCGTTTCCCATACGCCTTCGCGGACGAGGAAGGCGCCGGCCGCCGCCTGCTCGGCCGCCTGCCGCGAGCGGCCCTGCCCCGTCGCCGGATCGTAACCCTCGACCGCCAGCTCAACCGTGAAGACGGGTTCGTGGTCCGGTCCCGACCGCGCGGCGATGCTGTAGGCGGGGCGCGCGGCCGTGCGCTGCGCCAGCCACTCCTGCACCTCGGACTTGGCGTTGCGCGGCTTCACCACGATGCCCGAGGAGCGCTTCTGCCAGTGGCGCAGGATGAAGGCGCGCGCCGCCTCCATGCCGCCGTCGAGATAGATCGCGGCGATCAGCGCCTCCACGGCGTCGGCGAGATAGCCCTTGCCGGAATGCGCCTTCACCGTCGCATGGGCGCGGACCAGCTCATCCAGCCCGATCTCCATCCCGACCTCGGCGCAGGTGCGGGCCTCGACCAGCGCGTTGAAGCGCGGCGCCAGCTCGCCCTCGCTGGCATCGGGCAGCGCGGAATAGAGCATGTCGGCCACCGCAAGAGCTAGGACGCGGTCGCCCAGGAATTCCAGCCGCTCGTTGTTGCGCTGGACGTTGACGGCGCTGGCATGCGTCAGCGCGCGCTGCAGGAGGCCGACGTCCCGGAAGGCGTGGCCGGTCCGGCGGGCGATCTCCGCCGCCAGCGCGTCGCCGGTCGCCCGCTTCAGCGCCATCAGTTGACGAAGTTGAACAGGCGCGACGGCCGCATCTGCGTCGGCCACTTCCAGAATTCCAGCGGGCTCGCGCCGCCGGCGATCGAGAAGAAGATGATGTTGGCGCGGCCCACGAGGTTCTCGTACGGCACGTAGCCGACGGTGAAGCGGCTGTCGGCGGAGTTGTCGCGGTTGTCGCCCATCATGAAATAGTGGCCGGGCGGCACGACGAACTCGCGCGTGTCGTCGCCCACCGAATTGGGCGTCAGGTCGAGCGTGTCGTAACTGACGCCGTTCGGCAGCGTCTCGCGATAGACGTCGACGGGCCGGTCGACCTCGGTGATGTCGGGATTGTCGATCTGGCCGACCTTCTCGCGCGGCACCGCAACGCCGTTGATGTAGAGCACGCCGCCACGCATCTGGATGTGGTCGCCCGGCAGGCCGATGACGCGCTTGATGTAGTCGAGCGAGGGGTTCGGCGGATACTTGAACACCACGACCTCGCCGCGCTTCGGCTCGCCGCCCCAGATGCGGCCGGAAAAGATGTCGGGCGAGAAGGGCAGCGAGAAATGCGAATACCCATACGACCACTTGGTGACGAAGAGATAGTCGCCTTCGAGCAGCGTCGGCCGCATGGAGCCGGACGGGATGGAGAAGGGCTGGAAGAGGAAGGTGCGGATCACCAGGGCAAGCAGCAGCGCCTGGATGACGACGCTCACCGTTTCGCCGAGGCCGCCGGCCTTCTTCTCAGTCTTTTCGGCCACGCTCATCAGTTCCTCGTTTCCGGATCGGGCTTCGTCTTAGCGGCTCGGGCGATTCCGGGCAACCGGCCGGGAGCCCTCGGCGGGCGACATAGTGGAGAGATGATGGCTATTCTTCGGCGGGCAGCGCCTCGATGATCACGAAGGCCTGAGCGAGCGGGAACTCGTCCGTGATCGTCAGATGAACGACCGCGCGCCGGCCCTCGGGAACGAGCGCGGCGAGACGCGCGGCCGCGCCGCCCGTCAGGCGCATGGTCGGCTTGCCGCCCGGCAGGTTGACCACGCCCATGTCGCGCCAGAACACGCCACGCGACAGCCCGGTGCCGAGCGCCTTGGCGCAGGCCTCCTTGGCCGCGAAGCGCTTGGCGTAGGAGGCGGCGCGCTGGGCGCGACGCTCGGACTTGGCGCGCTCGATGTCGGTGAAGATGCGCCCGATGAAGCGCTCCCCATGTCGCGCCAGCGTCTTCTCGATGCGGCGGATGTCGCAGAGATCGGAGCCGATGCCGAGGATCATGGGCCGTCCTCCCGGACAAGGCCTGCGATCCTTCGCGCCCCCCTCTGTC
>JBDHSU010000214.1:0-3737 GCA_039808325.1 Variibacter sp.
CGCACCACCTCACCCGGCTGAAGCTCGATGTCGCAGACCTGCAATGGCGAGCACACGATCGACGGCTGGATCTCGCCATAGAGAAAGATGATCTTGCCGTCCGGTCCGTGTGTCACCAGTCCCGGCGCGGCGCGCCAGCGCCCCGACAGATGCGTGCCCTTCGCTTCGCTTCGGTTCAGGCGTTGCGCGGCAGCGTGATCGACCAGGACCGTCGCAAATGCCGCCGCAACGGCGATGGTGAAGATCGTCAGTCCGGATCGGCTCGATATCATGACTCTTTACTCCGCAGCCTGTTCACAATTGCGCCGTCCAGTCGAAATCACGCAGGTAAAGACCGATAGGATTGAGACGGATAGTCTGCTCATCCTGGGGCGGCGTCAGCACCACGGTCGCTACCCCGCGAAAGCGGCGCGTCGAGAGTTCCTTGCCGCGACGGTCGCGCTCGATCTCGGCCCAATCGATCTGGTAGCTCTGGTTGGAGAGTGCGACAACGTTACTGACCTCGATCGAGACCGTCGCTGTGCGCGCCTTGTTGAACGGCGAATTTGCGCGAAACCAGGCATTGACCTTCTCGGTCGCCGGATCGGCTGTGCGCAGCATCGCGTAGGTCCGGTCGATGTATTGCTTTTGGACGGCCGTATCGGGCGAGACGGACCTGAAATTGCTGACGAAACCGGCCAGCGTCGCCCGCACCACGCGCGGATCGGCATATTCGATCTGCTGCGGAAAGCCCGCCGTGACGGCGCTGCCGAGCTTATCCACTTCTATGATGTATGGGACGAGCTTGACCTGCGTGCTCTGATACAACGAGTAGGAGGTGGCGATCACCGCCAGCGCCATCCCCGTGATGCCGACGATGCGCCAGGCGGCGGCGGCTTTCACATAAGAGCCGTAGCGCTCATTCCATTCCTGTCGTGCCGCGAGATATGGATTCTCCGGTGCCGTCTGTCTCGCCATCCCCCACCCTCGCCGCCCCTACTGGCGCTCGTCGGCATTGTTGTTGCGTTGCCCCGATTGCGTCCTGTTTCTGCGTTCATCAAGCTTCGCGTTGGCTAACCCGAGCGTTGAAGCGCCCCACGTTCCCGGAACGCCGATCGCTTTGTCGCGCGCGGCGGACGACAAGGCGCCGCCGGCGGCGCCGATGGCGTCGCTCATCCCTCTGAGCGCCGCCGCGCCAAAAGACGCGCCGCCACTGCGTGCGCCAGAATAACTCGACGCGCCCACGCGCGCTGCGCCGGCGCCGAGCGCAGCAGTTCCGGCCGCCATCGAGCCCGCGCTGGCGGCAAACGCTGCTGTTTGGCTCCCGGCGCGCAGGGCTTCCATCCCGCTCGAGACCGAGACGCCCTGCACCACACCTTGAATGATGCTGGGGACGTACATGGCGATCATGAACACGACGACCGAGATGCCGGCGATCGCGAGCGTGGATAGAAATTGGTCCCCGGTTGACGGCGAGTTGGCGAGATTGACTAGAACTTCCGAGCCGATGCGCGCAATCATGACGAGCGCCATCAGCTTCATGCCGACACTGAATGCGTACACAAGGTAGCGAACCGCGAAATCCTTGGTGAACGAGCTCCCTCCGAGGCCGAGCAAAATCATGCCAGCGAGCAGGCCGACATACATCTCCACCATGACGGCCACGAAAATCGCCGCCACCAGCGCGAAGGCGACGACGACGACGATCATTGCGAACACCGCTGCGATCGCCAACGCGTTGTCCTGAAACAAGCCGAACTGCGCCTTCGATGAGAGCGCGGAGGCGACCTTGAGCCCGGCATTGAAGACGTTCGCTGGCGATGCCCCGCCTCCGCCTGCGCCGATCTGAAATAGGCTATCGACGACCGCCTTGGCGAAGGCCGGGCCGCGCTCGAGAATGAAGGCGAACAGGCCGATGAACAGAATTCGCCGTACGAGCTCGGCGAACCAGCTATCGAGCGACGCGGCCTGCAGGGCGAGCCATACGGCTGCGATGCCGATCTCAATTCCTGCAAGAATCCAGAACAGCGAACGTGCCGCTTGCAGGATCGTCGTTTCCCACCCCTTCGCGGCCGTGACCACCTCGTTCTCCAGATTGGTCAACAGGCTGCCATCCTGCGCGAGCGCTGGTGATGTGAGCAGAAGCAGCAAGGCGATCATCGAAAACAGGCGGTTCGCACTTTGCATGATCGCGGCTATTCCTTCCAGCGCGGTCGCATTTGCTGCCCGCTGCTCGTGTCGTAGTCCGGCTTCGTGTCGAAGAACTCGGACGGCTTCTGGTTCTGCGAGGGCGCACGGGCGAACCACAGACCGCCGCCAGCGGCGAGCACGACAATCGCGATGAGGAGGATGACCGTGACTGGCTTCACCAACGCGGCTCCATCGTCTGGCCACCTGTGGTCGACGGCGCTGTCGACGTGAAGAATTGATCGCGCCGCGCCTGCGCGAGATCGTCCTTTGCCTGCTGCGATTGGAACCAGGTCCCCATCATTGCGACCTGTTGCGCGAATAGGCCGCGTAGCTTCTGGCTTTGCTCGACCTGTTGCGCGGCGATCTGATGTCCGACCTGGAGTGCCTTCATCTGGCCGTCGGCCGTTTGTGACATGGTCCGGAGCTGCGACATCGTCGCCTCCTCCGACGTGAAGTGATCCGAGGTCAGCCCGGCCGCTTTCAGGCTTGCGCCAATCGTGTCGCGGTTCGTTGTCGACCAGGTCTGGTACGTCGACGAGAAGCTGGCGCCGGTCGGCAAATTGGATTTGAAATCCGCGTAGCTCTTGAAGCGTTGTTTCAGAATGTCATCGGCATTGCCCATCGAGAAAGCGATGCCCTGTCCCTGACCGACGATATTGCGCAACTGGTTGAGGTCTCTCTCGACCTGACCCCAAATGTGCTGGGGAAGCCGCGCGGTGTTCTGCAGCATGTTCTCATAGATCCTGAGCTGATTCTGGATCTGTTGAGAGAGCTGCGTGATTTGCGTAATTTGATTATTGATCTGCTCGGTCGACTTGCCGACCATCGCGATCAGTTCCGAATTGTTCAAAAGCTGCGTCCATTCCGTGGCGCCGCCGCCGATGGCACCGCCGCCGCCGGCGGCAGCGGGGGCCGCCGCGAGGGCGCAGGACAAGACCGCGATGATTGCGTGGTTACGCTGACAATAGCGTGTCGGCATCGGCCACTCCCCTTGCTTGCAGCCATCGCGCGGGCCAATCGTTCCCATGCGTCTGGCGGAGTTCGTCAATGGCAGCGAGATCGTCCTTTCCGGTTGCGCCCACGAATGCGAGCGTCACCGGGCCGAGCGCCATGTCGAACAGGCGGCGGCCGACCGGAGAGACGACGTAGTATTCGCGTTTCGGAATTGCGGTTGCGACAATCTCGATCTGCCGTTCGTTGAAGCCGATGCGCTCGTAGAATTCACGCGTACCGGTCTCACGCGCCGCCCCGTTGGGCAGGCAGATCTTCGTCGGGCAGCTTTCCTTCAGGACGTCAATGATGCCGGAGCGCTCCGCGTCCGAGATTGACTGCGTCGCCAGCACGACCGCGCAATTCGCCTTGCGCAAGACTTTCAACCACTCCCTGATCTTGTCGCGGAATGTCGGGTGGCCGAGCATCAGCCACGCTTCATCAAGGATGATGAGGCTCGGGGCGCCGGTCAGGCGCTTCTCAATGCGCCTGAAGAGATAGAGCAAAACCGGAACGAGATTGCGCTCGCCCATCGACATGAGCTGTTCGATCTCGAAGGTAAGAAATTCGGACATCAG
>JBDHSU010000215.1:0-3636 GCA_039808325.1 Variibacter sp.
TGAACGTGATCGATTCTCATAACTTGGAGCGGGATGCGGGCGGAAAACCGCTCCACACTTTTCCTCATCCCGCTCTAACGTACGGCCTGCCGCTTGGTGAGCAGCGAAGCCGTAACGACGACGACAGCGACGGTCGCGATCATCACCGTGCAGATCGCGTTGATCTCCGGCTTCACGCCCAGGCGTACGTCGGAATAGATGCGGATCGGCAAGGTGGTCGCACCCGGCCCCGTCGTGAAGCTCGCGATCACCAGATCGTCGAGCGAAAGCGTGAAAGCGAGCAGCCATCCCGCCGCGACCGCGGGCCAGATCAGCGGCAACGTCACGGCCAGGAAGGCGCGAAACGGCGGCGCGCCGAGATCCATCGCCGCCTCCTCCAAGCTCCAATCGAACGACGCCAGGCGCGCCTGCACGATCAGCGTGACGAAACACATGGTCACGGTGGTATGCGCGAGCGTCACCGTCCAGATGCCGCGATCGAGATCGACCGCTACGAAGAACAGCAGCAGCGTCAAACCCGTGATTACTTCCGGCATGACGATGGGAGCATAGAGCAGCGCGGAGAACGACGCGCGCAGCCGGAACAAGCCGGCGCGCGCGAGGGCGACAGCCGCGAGCGTCCCGAGAATCGCGGCCGCCGTCGCGGAGACAACACCGACGCGCAGAGACACGAACGCCGCATCGAGAAGCGCACGGTCGGCAAGAAGCGCCGCGTACCAGCGCGTCGACCAGCCGCCCCAAACCGTCACCAGGCGCGATGCATTGAACGAATAGATCACCAGGATGGCGATCGGCACGTAGAGAAACGCAAGGCCGAGCGCCAGCGCGGTCAGATTGGTGAAGGAGAGGCCCTTACGCATGGCGACGCCGCATCATCGCGCCTTCTCCAGCGCGCGCGCCTGCAGATGCTCGTAAAAGACGATCGGCCCGACCAGGATCACCAGCATCACCAGCGCGACGACGGAGGCGAACGGCCAGTCGCGATTGGCAAAGAACTCCGTCCACAAAGTCTGCCCGATCATCAGCGTGGACGAACCGCCGAGCAAATCGGGAATGACGAACTCGCCGAC
This sequence comes from Variibacter sp., assembly GCA_039808325.1. Classification (GTDB taxonomy): domain Bacteria; phylum Pseudomonadota; class Alphaproteobacteria; order Rhizobiales; family Xanthobacteraceae; genus JAFKKS01. Next base: position 1,071 of record JBDHSU010000215.1, read on the forward strand.
GATCGGGATGAAGCACAGCAGCACCCCGGCGAGGATGCCAGGACGCGACAGCGGCACCGTGATCTGCCAGAAGATTTTCCAGGGCGGCGCGCCGAGATCGGCGGCCGCTTCACGCAGCGCGTCATCCATGCGCTCGAGCGTCGCGTAGAGCGGCAGCACCATGAACGGCAAATATGAATAGACGATCCCGATATAGACCGCCGTGTCGCTCGCGAGCCAGGCGACCGGCGCATCGACGATGCCGAGCGCAAGCAAAAGCTGATTGAGCAATCCGTCGCGCTGCAGGATGTTGATCCAGGCGTAGATACGGATGAGGAACGCCGTCCAGAACGGCAGCATCACCAGCAACAGCAGCAGAAACCGCAGCCGGCGCGGCGCCCGGGCCGTGGCGTAGGCGATCGGGTAGCCGGCCGCGAGCAGCAGCGCCGTCGAAAGCGCCGCCACCTGCAGGCTCTTGAGATAAGAGGCGATGTAGAGCGAATCGCTGAACACCGCCCCGTAGTTCTCGAACGAGAGCGCGTTCAGAAAGCCGACGAACGCGTCCCAGCCGCCGGAAGGATTCAGCACCGGCTCGTAGGGCGGCTGCGCCAGGACGGTCTGCGACAGGCTGATCTTGAAGGCGATCAGCGTCGGCAGCAGCACGAAGAACACGAGCCAGGCAAACGGAACGAGGATCGCGAGACGCAGCGCCCACGATCGCCGCATGCCTCGTCCGTCCCGTGCCGATGCGTCGCTCATCGCGTCAACGCCACGATGTCGTCCGCTGCGAAGATGAGCCGCACGCTTTCACCGACCGCCGGCCCGTCGGCCGCGCGGCGACGCCGGTTCGTCACGGAGACCTTCAAGACGACGCCGGCGGCGGTGCGCACCTCGAGCATCGATTGCTCGCCGCGATAGCCGATTTCCGCCACCGTGCCAGCGATTTCGTTCTTGCCCACGCCAGCGCCATCTCCGCCGGTCACCGCGATCTTCTCCGGGCGAAGCGCCAGCCAGATCGTCTCGCCGGCACGCGCGTCCTGCGCCGCGGCGGCGACGATCTCGCCAAGACCGTCGCAGGCGACCGTCACACCGCTCGCGTCCACGCGTGTGACGCGCCCTTGCAGCAGATTGACGTCGCCGATGAAGTCCGCGACGTAGCGCGAGGCCGGATGCTCGTAGATTTCGTCCGACGTGCCCACCTGCGCCACCGCGCCCCCCTGCATCACGGCCATGCGATCGGCGACCGTCATCGCCTCCTCCTGGTCGTGCGTGACGATGACGAAGGTGGTGCCGAGGCGGCGCTGCAGGCGCTTGAGCTCGAACTGCGTCTCCGCGCGCAGCTTCTTGTCGAGGGCGGCGAGCGGCTCGTCGAGGAGGAGCACTTGCGGGCGCTTGGCGAGCGCACGCGCCAGGGCGACGCGCTGGCGCTGCCCGCCGGAAAGCTGATGCGGCCTGCGCGCGCCGAGCGCGCCGAGTTGCACAAGCGCCAGCATCTCGGCGACGCGCACCGCGATCTCCGCCTTCGGCAAGCCCTCCTGCTTCAACCCGAAAGCGACGTTGTCGGCGACGCTCATATGTGGAAACAGCGCATAGCTCTGGAACATCATGTTCACCGGCCGCAGATGCGGCGGCGCGGTGAGCGGCGCGCCATGCAGCAGGATGCGGCCTTCGCTCGGCGCGTCGAAACCGGCGGCAAGGCGCAGCAGCGTACTTTTGCCGCAGCCGGAAGGCCCGAGCAGCGCGAAAAACTCGCCGGCGAAAATGTCGAGCGACAGCCGATCGATGGCGACGACGCTGCCGAAGCGTCTGGTGACGCCGTCGAAACGCAGGGCGGGCGGCGCGGCGGCGTCACTCACGATCGGACAGGTGTGCTCAGGGTGCGGCGCACGGCATCCTGCCATCCCGCCCATTTGCGCCGGCGCGTGGAGACATCCATCAGCGGCTGAAAGCGCCGCTCCAGCCGCCAGGTCGCGGCGAAGCCATCCAGGTCGGGGCATAGTCCCGCCTTGCGGCCCGCGAGATAGGCGGCGCCGAGCGCCGTCGTCTCCATGATCACCGGACGGTCGACCGGCGCCGCCAGGATATCGGCGAGAAATTGCATCGCCCAATCGCTGACGGTGAGGCCGCCGTCCACTTTCAGCACGATGTCGCCTCCGCCGCCCGGCCAATCGGCCTGCATCGCATCGAGCAGATCGCGCGTCTGATAGCCGACCGCTTCGAGTGCCGCGCGGCAAAATTCGGCCGGGCCGCTCTTGCGCGTGATGCCGAAGAGCGAAGCGCGCGCATCCGGATCCCACCACGGCGCGCCGAGGCCGACGAAGGCGGGTACGAGATAGACAGCCTCGGCGGGGTCCGCTTCCGCCGCCAGCGTGTCGCATTCCGGCGCCTTGGCGATGATCTTCATTCCATCGCGCAGCCATTGCACCGCCGCGCCGGCGACGAAGATCGCGCCTTCGAGCGCATAAGTGCGCTTGCCCTCGAGCTGATAGGCGATCGTCGTCAGCAGGCGGTTATGGGAGACGACCGGCGCATCACCGGTGTTGAGCAGCGCGAAGCAGCCGGTGCCGTAGGTCGATTTCAGCATGCC
>JBDHSU010000216.1:0-3624 GCA_039808325.1 Variibacter sp.
GAAGGTAGTCGCCGAAGCCGGTTGAGTTCTGCCAACCGTAGATCACCCCGACCTTGCCCTCTCGCTTGGCGCGATCGATATCGGACGGCGACAGAACTTCGATGGCAGTGTCCGGATTCTGGCGCACCAGCGCCCGCATCGCCGCCATGTTCTTGATGGTGTCTTCGAACCCCTCCCAAATGGAGCATGTGCAATTCGCGGCTGTCAGTCCGCCCGCTTGCATGTCCTTAAGGAGCGGAGCGCTCCAGCGCGAAATCACGAGCGCGTCTATGATCATTATATCTGCTCCTTTGCGTGGTACCGCCGAATGCACGACGGCGAAGTCAATCGGCCCAATCAATCGCCTCGAGAGTCTTCGGCGAGATCGAACTTCACGCCCTGTGCGAGCGGGAGTGTCGTGCCGTAGTTGATGGCGCTCGTTTGCCGGCGCATGTACGACTTCCAGGCATCGGATCCGCTCTCGCGTCCGCCTCCCGTCTCCTTCTCACCACCAAAGGCGCCGCCAATCTCGGCGCCCGACGGGCCCATGTTGACGTTCGCGATGCCGCAATCGGATCCTGGCGCGGAGAGAAAACGCTCGGCTTCTCGCAGGTCGGTCGTGAAGATCGAGGACGACAGCCCTTGAACAACGTCGTTCTGCATCGCGATCGCCTCGTCGAGAGTGCGATAGCGCAGCACATAAAGGATCGGCGCGAAGGTCTCATACGAGACGGGACCGGTCTGCGCCGGCATCTCGACGAGCGCCGGTTTCACATAGAACGAAGCGCTTCCGTTCATGTCGACCCGCTCTCCGCCTTGAACGCGGCCGCCAGCCGTGCGCGCATCCTGCAGCGCCTTTTGCATGTTCTCGAAGGCCGCCGCATCGATGAGCGGGCCAACCAGCGCGTCGCTGTCCAGTGGACTGCCGACGGAAATTTCACGGTAGACAGCGCGCAAGCGGGGAACGAATGCATCGTAGACCGCATCGTGAACGATCAGCCGCCGCAATGTGGTGCAGCGCTGCCCGGCCGTGCCCATTGCGGCAAATGCGACCGCGCGCAGCGTCAGATCGAGATCGGCAGACGGCGTAACGATGCTCGCATTGTTCCCGCCGAGTTCGAGAATGGAGCGGCCGAACCGCGCGGCGACACGTTCGCCGACAGCGCGCCCCATGCGCGTCGAGCCGGTCGCCGAGACGACAGGAATCTCTTTGGAGTCGACAAGCGCCCGGCCAACCTCTGCGCCGCCGATGAGCAATTGGGACAGGCCGGCCGGCGCATCGTGTCCAAATCGCGCCGCCGCCTTTTGGAAAAGCGCATGAGCGGCGACAGCCGTCAGCGGCGTCTTCTCCGATGGCTTCCATAGAATGGAGTTTCCGCAGACAAGCGCGAGCGCCGCGTTCCAGGACCACACCGCGACCGGAAAATTGAAGGCCGAGATGATCACCGTCGGCCCCATCGGATGCCACTGCTCCGTCAAACGATGAAACGGTCGCTCGGACTGGATCGTCAGACCGTGAAGCTGGCGCGACAGACCGACAGCAAAGTCGCAGATATCGATCATCTCCTGGACTTCGCCCTCACCTTCCGAGACGGTTTTGCCCGCCTCCAAGGTGACGAGACGGCCCAGCGTCGTCTTGTTTGCGCGAAGCTCCTCCGCCAGGAGACGGATGAGTTCGCCGCGGCGCGGAGCCGGCACCAACCGCCAGAGCCGGAACGCTTCGTTGGCACGGAAAATGGCAGCGGTCACGTCCGCAGACGTGGACTCGCGGACACGGCCGATCGTCTCGCCGGTGATCGGAGAACACACCGGCAGTTGTCCATCTCGCAGCACGCCGTCGGCACCAAGCACTTTCAATATGGCATCGACATCCGCCGCCAGCCCGCCTGCCTTACGCTCGACCATATACTTTGTCCCTGAACTTAAAATCGTGCGCCGCCAAAATGCGCGGCTTGCGCGCCTAGCTCATAGTAGGCCTCGCGGGCCGCCTTGAAGCGGACCGGAGCCACCGTCTTTGTCGGAAGAGGAAACTCAGATTCGTCGAGCTGACCGAGAATCAATTGCGCGAGACAGCGGCCGAAAACCGTGCCGGGCGCGATCCCGCGACCGTTGTATCCACTCACGGAAACGACGTTGCGTGCGAGCCGATGGAACAGCGGCAGATTGTCCTGCGTCATACCGATCCAGCCATACCATTCCGTCTCGAAGGAGATTCCGTCGAGTTGCGGAAAGAGTCGGCGCAGCGCGCGCTTCGACCAAGCCCGATGGATCGATGCACCCGTCCCGCGCAGAGCGCCGACACTGCCGAAGATCAAACGGCCGGCGCGGTCGAGACGGAATGAGTTCAACACCTCCTTCGTATCCCAGGCGCCTTGCCGCTCGGGTAGAATCGACATGCGCAGATTTTCGCCGAGCGGAGGGGTCGCGAAGTTGAAATACGGAAGGTGGACCAACTCGCTTTTCAGCTCAGGCCAGATGCGTGACGTGTATGCGTTGGTCGCAACGATGACCCAGTCCGCGCTCGCCGAACCGTCCGGTGTTCTAACGGTCAGTCGACGGCCATTGTCCTCGATTGCCGTGGCCGGGCTCGCCGAGAAAATCTGCACACCGGATGCGATGGCGGCCGCAGCAAGCCCGCGCGCATAAGCGAGCGGCTGAATGGTGCCCGCGCGCGCGTCAAGAAGCGCGCCTTTATAAGAATCGCTGCCGATTTTCCGCGCCGCCTCGGCTGCATCAAGGACGGTGACCGGTGCGCCAAGCGCCTGCCATTGCCGTCCTCGCTCGACAATCTCGCTCCAGCCGCTCTCGCCAACGGCGCAATGCAACGTTCCGCTTCGCTCGGCTTCGCACGCGATCCCCCAGCGTTCGATCAGGTCAAACACGACGGATGGCGCGCCGCCCAAAAGCTCAAGCACGCGTCGCCCGTGGCGCTCGCCAAGCGAGTCGATCAGATGCTGCGGCATCACCCACATGCCCGCATTCACCAGACCGACATTCCGTCCGGACCCGCCGTAGCCTATGTCGTTTGCGTCAACGACGATGACCGACCGGCCGCCCTCAGCAAGATGAAGCGCAGCAGAGAGCCCGGTATAGCCGGCGCCGATCACAACGACATCGCAAGCAACGTCGCCCTTGAGACGTCCTATGGGAGCCGCCGCAGGCGCCGAACGCTCCCAGAGGCCCCGGCTATTCGGATCGGAGTTCCTTTCGGCTTGCCGATCCGGGCTGCCATGACGCGCAACAGACGTTACGGCAGGGGCTCCTAACAGCCCTTCTTCCGCTTTCCGTGCTGCTGCGTCCCGCATTTGCCCCCGCATGTGAAATTCAGGCGCCGAACGCCATTCTCAACTGGCTATCAAGCTAAGCTCGAAGACCGCATGCGTGTCAAGAATGCTCGATATGGAGCATAAAATCCCGATAATAATACAATGATTCTCCGATTCCTAAGTCTTTTCGTCGCTAGACTGGCCATTTCACGTTGGTTCTCCCATGTTCCAAGAGGTCGATTTACCAACGTGAAATTTTCTTATAAGAGCCTAGAGTCTATGATCAGCTACAGTGGTGCCATTTCATTAGCGCCTTACTGTTCGCAAGGAAGCGACGAGCCGATGCCTGTTTTCTCAGTGAGGCGGAAGACGCAATCCT
>JBDHSU010000217.1:0-3622 GCA_039808325.1 Variibacter sp.
TCCTACCAGCAGCGCAACGCGCCGCTGCGCAAGACGGTGACGCTGGACGAGATCGGCGGCTCGGCCGTCTACCTGCTGTCCGACATGTCGGGCGGCGTGACCGGCGAGATCCATTACGTCGACTGCGGCTACCACATGGTGTCGATGCCGACGCTCGACGAGCTGAAGCGCACCGACACCGGCAAGGACTGAAGTCCCGGATCAGCGACGCGCGCGGAACACCTTGAAGCCGTCTTCCTCGGCAAGCTTCCAGACCTTCGAAAAGCCGCGCCGCAGCGTTTCCTCATAGGGAAGCTGCCGGTTCGCGACCATGAAAAGCTCCCCTCCGGGCTTCAGCGCCCTGCTTGCCGCTGCGATCAGCGCCGTGCCGATCCCCGGATCGGCGGCGCGGCCCTGATGGAAGGGCGGGTTCATGACGATCGCATCGTAGCGCCGCCCCACCGGCTCGGCCGCGAGATCCTGCCAGAAGAAGTCCCTTGCCTTGCCGGACCCCGCCAGATTGAGCCTTGCCGCATCCAGCGAGGCATGGTCCGCCTCATAGAGGTCGATCGTGCCGATCCCCGGCGCCGCTTCCGCCAACCGGACCGAGAGATATCCCCATCCGGCACAGAAATCGGCAGCCTCGCCGACCAGATCGGCCGGCAGGTGGCCGGCCAGCAACCGCGAGCCCAGGTCGACCCGGTCGTGGCTGAACATGCCCGACGCGGCGTGGAAGCGGCCTTCGACCAGCGGCAGCGCCTCGCGCCGGGCGGCATCGAGGCCGGCCAGCCGCTCCGCGATTTCCGGCGAGGCATATATCCAGAACGCCTCGCCATGGTTCTTCGACAGGTGCCCGGCGACCGGGACATTCTCGGGCAGGCGCTTGCGCAGGCTTGCTATGCCGTCCGTCCTGCCGCCGGCCATGACGATCAAACCGCCGTCACGAACACGCCGCGCGGCCTCGGCAAGGCGCGCCTCGTTCTCCCCACGATGGCGGCCGGCGAGCCCCAGCGCGAGATCGTAGCCGTCGCCTTCGGCATCGGGAAGGACATGCGCGCCGGAATCCCGGAGCTTCAGATAATCCGGCCTGAACCCCTGCACCAGCGTCCAGCCGCAGCGGAGCGCGGGCGGTATCGGAAGCGCCGGCACGGCACCGAGATAAAGGCCGCGCGCCGACTCCGGCGGGGCCGGGAGGGCATCGGCCGCGAAAGGATAGAACAGCGGGGGCCAGGTGTCGCGCGTCGGGATTTTCGAAGCCTCCAGCAGGGTTATGCGGCCAGATGGAGCATCCGCAATGCGCATTCCTCGGGGGAATTGCAAGGCCGGCGCACCGATGCGACCACCCGGCTGGGACGGTGCCCCATGTTGCCGCTCCGCCCGCTGGACATCTCCCCTCGCGGGGACAGGTTTTGGTCGGCCGGCATTTGCCTACCGTGGTAATTCAAGGCGGCGCGGCTGGCCGGAAAAAGCGATACGCTCATCCGATTCGAACCTTGCTGCGACAAGCAAGGTTATCCGGCGGCGCGCCTTTTATGCAGCCGCAGATTTCAATCCTGGAGATGCGGATGGCGATTCGACACGCGGCGGCACTCATATTGGCAGCCTCGATCTGCTTTGCAGCGGCTTCTGTTGCGGGCGCGAATGATTTTGCGACGAAGGCAGGCGCGGCTTTCACGCCTGTTGTGAAGCAATTTGATATTCCTGGCCTCGTCGTAGGAGTGACGAGAAATGGTGCGCATGAATTCTACGCAACGGGCATGGCATCGCGGGCCGACGGACGCGCCGTGACGGCGGATACTCTCTTCGAACTCGGTTCCATAAGCAAGATTTTCAACGTCACTCTGGCTGCCTTGGCGGAAGAGCGTGGAGCATTCAGTCTCGACGATACCGTTGCACGTCACGTTTGCGCCGACCGCTGTTCGATCGGAGCCAACCTCACGCTCATGGACTTGGCCACCCATCATTCGGGCGGGCTGCCGTTACAGGTGCCGAACAATGTTTCCGATGTTAAGGAATTGGTGAACTGGCTCAAGCGCTGGAAGCCGCCGCAGCCCGGCGCACGAAGCTATTCCAACATCAGCATTGGAATGCTTGGTTATATCTCGGCCAGCTCCATGGGAATGAACTATAAGCAAGCTGCTCAGACGGTGCTCTTTCCGGCATTCGGCTTGAAAAATACCTGGATCGACGTGCCTCAGGAAGCAATGGATCAGTATGCCTTCGGCTACGATCGAAAGACCAACAGGCCGATCCGTGTGACGCCGGGGGTTCTGGATGCGGAAGCCTACGGGGTCAAGTCGAGTGCGCGAGACATGCTCAAAGTCCTGGACGTCGAACTCGGACGCGGAGAGGTTTCCGATGAACTCCGAAAGGCGATAGCGCGAACCCAGCAAGGCCAGTTCAAGACCGCGAAATTCACCCAGGACATGATCTGGGAACAGTATGCCTGGCCCGCCGACCTGGAGACGATGACATCCGGCAACGGTTACGACTTCATCCTGAAGCCGCAGCCCGTCGAAAGGATCACGCCGCCGCTCGCTCCGCAGAAAGACGTGATCCTGAACAAGACAGGCTCGACCAATGGTTTTGGAGGATATGTAGCGATGATCCCGGGCGAAAATCTCGGCATCGTCGTGCTTGCGAACAGAAACTATCCGAACGAAGAGCGCGTAAAGGCCACCTATTCTTTGATCAAGGCGCTGCTTTCCAAGTAGAAATTCAGCGCGATCCAGGCTTTGAGGTCAAAGCGTCGCTTCGCGGCCCGAAATCCGGGCCGCTGCGACAACCGGGGAAATGTCCGGCGGAACGGAGAGGCGCGAAGAGACGCGACCTCGCCGACGCTTCCCGGTCAGATCTTGCTCGGCTCCTCGGTGCGGTGCTTGCCATGGTGGCCGTGATGGCCCTTGCCGCCGTGGTGGCCATGCCTGCCGAACTTGTGATGACCCCAATGATGCTTCATGCGGCGCAGCTCGCTGGCCTCCAGCTTGCCGTCGTCGTTGCGGTCGAGCAGCGCGAAGCGCTTGGCCTTCTGGTTCTCGATCTCGGCGATCGTGACCTTGCCGTCGCCGTTCACGTCGAGCCGCCGCGTCAGGCGCTCGACCTTGCGCTCGATCTCGCGCTTCTGGATCATCGCGGCAAGTTCGTCAGGGCTCAGCACGCCGTCGCCGTTTGTGTCGGCATCCTTGAGCCTCTGGTCGGCAAGAAATTCCTCCTTGCTGATCGTGCCGTCCTTGTCGGCATCGAGGCGATCCATGCGCTTGTTGCGGATCTGGTCGCCGGACTGCGCGGCGACAGCATCGGCGCCGCCGGCGGTCTCGGTGGATTGGGCGAAGCCCGCGGCGGTCATGGACGCGAGCGCGCCGGCGATCAGGGCAAGTTTGATGGTCCTCACGATATGTCTCCTGCTGCGGCCCGGCCTGCCGGCCGGCTTTGTCATGTCCCAACGCATGCAGGATGCCGGCGCGGAGATTACCGGATCATGGAGAGAACATTAAACCTGGGTAATGCCAGCGGCCCCGATATTTGACGCCTATCCTTTGGGTGCGTGCCTCGAAGGATGCACCATGAAAAAGGGCGCGGCGCCCGAGCGCCACGCCCTTTCGCAATTCACGGACGCGGTGCGGCTCAGGCCGCGTCTTCCTCG
>JBDHSU010000218.1:0-3616 GCA_039808325.1 Variibacter sp.
CTGCAAACAGTGGACTTCAGAGCCGGATCGATTCATCATCGATCCAATCCAGCAAATGCCGGGACTGAACACCTAGGCGGCTTCTTTGAACGTCTCTCCGGCGAACAGGATATCCGCGACCGTCGGCAGGGACGCTTCGATGCCGAGGAAGCGCACCGAGTGCGCCGAGGCCGCGCGCGCGAAGTGAAAATGCTCCGTCCAGCTTCGAGTCGGGTCGGCGAGCCATGAATACATGTAGGCGCCGTGGAAGATGTCGCCGGCGCCGTTCGTGTCGATGACTTCGGCCTTGGGGACGGCGAGCGAAGGCATCGTGCGGACCGCCTCGTCGCCCTCGTACCAGACGAGCCCGCGCTCGCCGAGGGTGACGCCGCCCACCTTGCATCCCTTTTTCTTCAAGAACTCACAGAGCTCGCCGGGGTTCAGTTGGAGCTGTTCGCAAAACCGCTCCGAGCAGATCGCGACGTCGATATGCTCCAAGAGTTCGAGCGTGTTCACCCGCATGCCGCCGCCGTCGAGGGAGGTGAGAATGCCATGCTCGCGGCATTGCCGCGCGTAATAGATCGCGGCGTCCGCTTGGTGTCCGTCGAGGTGTAGGGCGCGGCAGCGGGTGAGGTCGAGCGGCGGCAGGGGGTGCAAATAGTCGTCGTCGCGGCACCGTAGGATCGCACGCTTGCCGTTGTTCGGCATGACGAAGGATAGCGACGATTCGCGTACTTTGCGTCCATGCACGGAAATTCCGTACTTCGCCGCCATGTCTAGGAACATGCGGGAGAGCCAATCGTCCGCCTGCGAGGTCAGCAGATCCGGCGCGATGCCGAGCTTGGCGCAGCAGAAGGCGGCCGACACGGCGTTGCCGCCGAAGCTGATGGCGTAATCCTGCGCGACGGTCTTCTCATCGCCAGTCGGGAAATGGTCCGTCAGGAACGTGACGTCGATGTAGGTCTGGCCGATGAACAGTGCCTGCATGTCCTGTCGTCCGCGTGAGTTCGATGAGGGGGAGCCTTAGCACATGAGGCGCGGCGGCGTATGCTGGCGCGTGAAGCAGGAAAGCGGCCGGATGCCACAGGATTATCGCATCGAGGGGTACGCCATCGTCTCCGTCGAGGGGATGATCGCCGATGCGCGGGGAGAGTTCCCTCCGCAACTCAAAAACGATGCCGACCAGCGTTTCTTTCGGGCGGGGCTCGATGGCGCCGCCGCGGTCGCGCTGGGGCGAATCACGCACGATCGGGAGCGCAATCTCGGTCGCCGACGGCTTGTGCTCACGCGCAAGGTGGCGTCGCTGCGGCCGGATGCCGACGATCCTCAAGCGCTGTTCTGGAATCCCGCCGGTGCGACGTTTCAGGCGGCGCGGCTGGCGCTGGGATTGCGGCAGGGCTCGCTCGCGGTGATCGGCGGCACGGAGGTGTTCGGAACCTTCCTTGCCATCGGATACGACGCCTTTCATCTGTCGCGCGCGGCTAAAGCGCATGTGCCGCACGGGCGGCCGATCTTCGAAGGAGTCGGCACGGACGCGACGCCTGAGGGCAAATTGCGCGCGGCGGGTTTGAGGATGGGGCCGCCGCGGCTGCTCGATCCGACCGCCGGCGTCACTTTGACGACATGGTCGCGATGATGTTTCGCCGCGTGTCGTGATGACGATTGTTGGGAGCGCCGAACCGCGCTAAGCGAGGCGCCGCGTTTCAAAGGGGGAGACCGCAATGTCCAATCTGGTGATGCTGATCGCGCGCATCTGCCTATCGGTGATTTTCATCCTGTCCGGCTTCGGCAAGCTCGTCGCCGTGTCGGGCGTTTCGTCGATGCTTGCGAAGCACGGTTTTCCGCAGCCGATGCTGTTCGGCTACGCGGTCGGCCTGCTGGAAGTGTTCGGCGGCATCATGGTGCTGGTTGGATTCGCGACACGCTGGGCCGCGCTGGTGCTCGCGGCGTTCACGCTCGGAACCATCTTCCTGGCGCATAACTTCTGGGCCGTGGACGGTGCGCAATATATGGCGCAACGCACGCAGGCGCTGAAGAATTTGGCCATCGTTGGCGGCTTTCTAATGCTGTTTGCTTGCGGTCCTGGCCGGTTTTCCGCCGACGGGCGCTGATATACGTCAGCATCTCGGCGCCCGCGGACCGTTCATTCGAATTTGCTCGATCAAGGTTACCGCGAAGCGTTTTCCCGCGCCGCCCGCCGCCATGATACGGCCACGGAACTTGCACGCGCGCGCCGCGTTCTTCCGGGTGAGGCGTCGGCGTGGCAGCGTAGGAGACGAAGGGCATGTTTTCGGCGGCAGGGGCGGATCGCTGCGTTGGCGACCATGAATCGACTGAGGCCCGCCAAACCAATATCTCCTGCATCGCGGTGATGGTCCTTGGCGCGCTCGCTTTGGCACTGCCAATGCCGCCATTGTCGTCTCCGGCCGAGCAAGCTCCTCTCATGCAGGAGCTGGGTGCCGATCCTGAGCCCGCGCCCGTGCTGGCCGCTAAGACGAGCATCGAGCCCGATCGCCAGGCGAGTGAGGCATCGACGCAGCGCGCGCTTGCCCCGGCCTGCGCGGCGCAAAGCTGGCCCTACGTTTGCACCGAAGCGCCCACCGGTGAGATGGCGCAACGTGTTCGCGTGATCGCGGCGGATCGCACCGCGCCGGCCAGCCTCCTGGTTTCCGCATCGACGCGTTCGACGCCGGTTGCGGCCTCGACGACGGATGAGCCGCCAAAAGCTGCGACCGCCGTGGAGGAAATACCCATCCGGCCGCTTGCCGCGGAATCGAGCCCTGCATCGATCGCCGCCACGCCCGCCGATATCGCGACGCCGGTCGCCGCGGTTGTGGACGCCGCAGCCGGTTCCAAATCGTCGAAAAGCAAAGCCGCGCAGGCGAAGCGTGTTCGGACCGTTCGAAGCCATAGCCGCTCGCAACGTGTGGTTCGTGCGGCTACGCGTGGGCGCGGGGCGTTGGCCTATAACACGACCGGCGGAGAAATCGCTGGCGGTGCGCTCGGCTATGCCGCTTATCCGCGTCACCGCATGGACAGTTACCCATGGGCGGGCTTGCGTTGACGCGCGAGCGGTATCGACGTCCTTTTCCACCGACTCCGACGCGGAAAGCGATGGGTTCCGTGCGACTTAACCTTAAGATTTAACTAGATTCGCAAACCGCGATTGCATCGTGTCGCCGGCTAGGGAACACCAGCATTCGTTGGGCGTTGTCTGTTCCGAGCGCGCCGTCTTTTGGAGCTTGAGGCGGCTGGGAGAGTTCGATGTCGTCGATTTTCAGTCACAACTTGTCCGCGATGTTTCGGGACCGCGCCTATGCGTCGTTTGGTCGTGGCGGCTCTCTCAAGGTCGCAGTCGCCTTCGCCGTTGGCGTCGCGGTGACGGCTTTGCTGTTGAAGCCGGTTCCTGAGGAAGCGCGCGCCGCATGGGCCGGCGGGTCCTCCGGCGTCGATGTACAGGCAGTGCAGAAGGACGTGGCCTTGCGTGTCGCGGCGCATAAGAAGCGCAAGGCGGTGCAGACTACGGCTGGAGAGAAAATTCTCGCGTCGGGCACGCCGGCCGCGGACAAACGGGCCGATCGCACGGCTGCTTTGAGTACCGACGAGGCGGCGCAGGCGGCGCAAACGCAGGCGGCGC
>JBDHSU010000219.1:0-3537 GCA_039808325.1 Variibacter sp.
TCCGGGTCCTTGTCGACGGGAAGGTTCGCGGGGTCGAGCGTACATTTCCCGACGATCGGGTCCTTCAGCGGGCGCTGATGGAAGATGAGGTGATCGATTTCGGCTTTCGCTTCCGCCGTCATCAAAGGATGATGTTTCGCCTGTGCGTCCCAGATCGCGTTGAATTCCTCCTTGAGGATTTCGCGCGTCGGGTAGAAGTCATAGCTTGCCTTCGTGCCGGTGATTTGCGCGCGGGCACGTACGCCTTGGGGCGGCGTATCGAAAGGTTCCCTGCCAAACAGTCGTTTGCGAATTTTCGCCCAGGCCTTCTTGCGGGCATTGCCGGCGAGGTGATCCTTGCCCAGCTTCTTCAGTTCGGCACGGATCGCCTCCTGCCGTTCCATCAACGCATCCGGCAGATGTTTTTCGGCGAGGAACTGGCCGAGCGATTTTTCCCCCATCGCCCCTCGCAAGCGCTCCTCACCGAGCTTGATCGCGCCTTTTTCGCTATCCTTCTTGCGTTCGGCCTTGCGGTTGGAGAGAAAGCCGCGCCGCTGATTGAGGTGGAACAGCGCGCGGCCGACATGATGCGGGGAGAGGGCATTCGTGAGCGCGCCGGCGCGCAGCGTGTAAGGATCAAGCCGCTCCAGCGCCTTGCAGGCATTCGCATCGGTTGGAAACAGGCCGTGCTTGGTCAGTGCCTTGATGAGCCCGCGTTGGCGCTGCAGGAAGCGGTCGCGCCGCTTGCGGGCGCTGCGCGCCATGCGGCGGTCAACGGCGTTGGACGTGCCGGACTGCGGATCGCGCCCGTCGGGGAAGATTCGCACGCCGCCGGGGCCGAGGCCAACGGCCTCATAGCGATCGCCATGTTTCTCCAGCCAGACGACGAACCAGCCGGCGCTGTTGGAGCCCAAATCGAGGCCGAGACGATATGGTCGCTTGCCAAGCCCATGCATTGATTCCCCCCCTCCGTCTTGTCGCGTGGCGTTTTTCGGCCGCGGCACAATTCAAACGATTGACAAAATCAGATTAGGTTCTCACAATCAAAGCGTGCAAGCCTGTTTTCGGTCGGTTTTGCCAACTTAGCGGTCTGGTGATTGAGGGCCTCCCGTTAACAAGCGATTTTTCGCACAAAATGGGGCTCCCCTCGGGGAGCCCCTTCCTTTTTTGATGGTCGGTGTGGCTTTAGAAGCGAGCGCATAGCTTGCTGTTTTGATGTTCGCGTAATGCGATGATCCTGGGAGGCAAACCCAGGCGATCGTGTTCCGCTCGCGGCGCGGGCGCGGTTGGAGTTAGCGTGATCGTCAGTCCTTGCGCTGCGCCACGTTCGCGATGCGTGTCGGGACGCCGAACTCCTTGCGGCAGACCTCCGCCAGCGCGGCAACGCCGTCGCGCAGCTCTTCTTTCGAGGGACTGGCGAAGCAGAGACGCAGCCGGCTGCCGCTGTACTCCTTGTTGACCGACCATTCCGGTCCGGGATTGATGGCGATGCCGGCGGCAAGCGCCGCCTGGTAAAGCTTCATCGTGTCGACATTGTCCGGCAGCTTCACCCATAGGAAGATTCCGCCCCTGGGGTCCTCGAACTCAGCCGCCGTGCCGAAGTTCTCGGCCAGCGCCTCCATCAGCGTTTCAAGTTTCTCGCGCAGCCCGCGTCTCAGCGCCGGCACATGCGTGGTGAAGTGCTTGGCGCAGTATTCCGCCAGGACCATCTGCTCCAGCGCGCCCGAGCCGGCGTCGGTCTTGAGCGGCAGAATGCGCGAGAGGAGTTCCCACGGCGCGACGATGTAGCCGACGCGCAAGGCGGGCGCGATCGATTTCGAGAACGAGCCGATGTGAACGACGCCGCCGTGATCGCTCATCGCGTAGATCGCCGGCGGCCGCTTTCCGTCCCAGATCAGATCCGCGTAGCAATCGTCCTCGAAGATCGGAATGCTGTGTTGCCCGGCGAGCTTCAACATCGTGCGCCGGCGTTCCTCGTCCATGATCGTGCCGGTCGGATTCTGCACGGTGGGGATCGTGTAGATATATTTCGGCTTGATGCCGCGGCGCTTGAGGTCGTCGAGCGCGTTGGCGAGCGCATCCATGCGCATGCCGCCCCGGTCGAGCGGGATGCCGACCGGATTGACGCCGAGGCGCGCGAAGCGCGTGATGCAGCCGCCGTAGTTCTCCTGCTCGATGACGACGGTGTCGCCACGCGACAGGAAAACGCCGTTGATGAGATCGATCGCCTGCAGCGATCCCGACGTCACCAGAATCTCGTCGGCGGAGCAGGCGATGCCGGCGTCGCGCTTGAGCTTGGCGACCAGGAAATCGCGCAGCGGGCGATAGCCGAGCGGGCCGCTGTGCAGGCCGTAAGTGGCAAGCGTCGGCCCCTCGCGCTCAAGGACCGCGGTCGACGCCGCGATGAGCTCGTCGACGGGAACATGCGCGGCGTCGTTGTTGCCGCCGACGAAGTTATATTTCGGGAAGCCGCTCCATTTGACGGCGGCAGGCGGAAGGTCGTGCGCGAGCGAGGGGCCGAAATCGAATGTTGCAGCGGACATGGAGGCTCTTGGGTTGGCGTGGAGGGCGAAGGCCGACGAATTGGCCGCGTTGAGCCACAACCTTAGCGCAAAAAGGCCGCGCGCTGCCAAGCGGTGGCTGCGAGGCCGTCATGCGGCCGGCAGCATCTCCTCGGCGAAATGGCAGCGCACCTGCCGCCCGTCGAGTTCGCGCGGCAGCGGGGCCTCTTGCGCGCAGCGGTGCCGCGCGATGGGGCAACGCGTATGGAAGCGGCATCCGGAGGGTGGATTGATCGGGCTCGGCACGTCGCCGCGCAGCATTGGCGCCGCCGCTGTCTTGTCCCGGCCGATTTCCGGCGTGGCGGCGAAAAGCGCGCGCGAATAGGGATGCAGCAGGTTTCGCCGCATGGCGCCGGCAGGGCCGATCTCGACGATCTGGCCGAGATACATCACGGCGATCCGGTCCGAAATGTGCCGCACCAGTGCGAGGTTGTGCGAGATGAAGAGGTAGGCGACGCCGAGGGCCTTCTGGATCTCCTTCAGCAGATTGATGATCTGCGCCTGGATCGAGACGTCGAGGGCGGAGACCGGCTCGTCGCACACCATGAGCCGCGGCCGCACGGCAAGCGCCCGCGCGATGGCGACACGCTGGCGCTGCCCGCCCGACAGTTCGTGCGGATAGCGTCCGAGGTAGTCGGATGAAAGGCCGACGCGCTCGAGCAGGGCCGTCACGGCGGCGCGCTGCTCCCTGGACGCGCACATGCGATGCAGGCGCAGCGCGTCCCCGATCGATTGCTGGATCGTGCGGCGCGGATTGAGGCTGGCGTAGGGGTCCTGGAACACGATCTGGATCATGCGCCGGAAGCGCAGCGGCTCGCGACGCAGCAGATCCCGCGCGTCCTGCCCGTCGATCAGAAGCGTGCCGCTCGTCTGTGCGTTGAGCGCGGTGACGCAGCGCGCGAGCGTCGACTTCCCGCAACCGGACTCGCCGACCACGGCGAGCGTCTCGCCCGGCTCGATGTCGAAGGACACATCGCTCAGCGCATGCACGACGCCG
>JBDHSU010000220.1:0-3448 GCA_039808325.1 Variibacter sp.
AGCTGGATGCGATAGCCGTCGAACTTGATCTCGTGCGCCCAGCCGGGGCCGCTGGGCGGCCGCTCGACCGATCGGCATAGTTGCGGCGGAACGAAATCGGGAAGCGCGACGGCGCGCGCGCTTGCCCGCGACGGAGTCTTCGCGCGCAGTGCCACGGTGCGCTTGCGCGTCGTCCGTTTTTCCGCCGCGAGGCCTTGCGTGGAATCCCACACCGCATCCTTTTTGATCGCCCCCCCGGCGGCGGACATGAAGGGCGTCGGCGCCTTGCCTTGGCCCGCCGCGATCGCCGCCATGCTGCGCCCGGACGCGACGGACTTGTCCTCGGCGAGGAGGGCGTCGGCGCCGCCCTCCACCGCCTCATCGTCGCGATGCTTGATCAGCAGCCAGTTGGTGCGCTTGCCGCCGGTGCGGTCGTGCTTCATGCGCACCAGCACCCAGCTTCCGTGCATCTTCGTTCCGTGGAGCGTGAACTTCAGGTCGCCGTCGGCGAGCGCTTCGCCCGGCGGCATGTCGCCCTCAGGCTCCCAATAGCCGCGATCCCACAGCATCACGGTGCCGCCGCCATACTGTCCCTTCGGGATCGTGCCTTCGAAGTCGCCATAGGCGAGAGGATGGTCCTCGACCTCGACCGCGAGCCGCTTATCCGCGGGATCGGGCGAAGGCCCGCGCGTTACCGCCCAGGACTTGAATACGCCGTCGAATTCGAGCCTCAGATCGTAATGCAGCCGCGTCGCGTCGTGCTTCTGGATCACGAAGCGGCGGCGCCTCGAGCGCGCGGCCCGCGACGTGTCGCTCGGCTCGCTCGTTTTCGCGAAGTCCCGCTTGGCGCGGTAGGACGAAAGCTTTTTGCGCGGCACGACGCAGTCCTAATCCGGTTCGGAATGGAAAGGCACAATCAAAACTTAACGGCGGCCACTGAGAGGAGTTCCGCCGGTGCGGAGGCCGATAGAAGCGCTACAGGATCGGTTTGCCCCCCGTCACCGCGATCGTGGCGCCGGAAACATAGCTCGAAAGCGGATCGGCGAGCATCACATAGGCGGTCGCGAGCTCCGCCGGCTGCCCGGGGCGCTGCATCGGCGTGTTCTTGCCGAAGTTCGACACGGCCTTTTCGTCCATGGTCGAGGGAATGAGCGGCGTCCAGATCGGACCGGGCGCAACCGCGTTGGCACGGATGCCTTTTTCCGCCAGCAACTGCGCCAAGCCCGCGGTGAAGTTCTGGATCGCGCCCTTCGTCGTGGCATAGGCCAGCAGCGTCGGATTAGGTTTGTCCGAATTGATCGATGCCGTGTTGATGATCGCGCTCCCCGGCCGCAAGTGCGGCACGGCGGCTTTGGTGAGATAGAACATCGCGTGGATGTTGACGCGAAACGTCAACTCCCATTCCTCGTCCGAAATGTCGCCGATGTCCTTGAATGTCGCCTGGTGGGCGGCATTGTTGACGAGGATATCGATCCCGCCCAGGTCCGACACGGCGCGATCGACGATGGCGCGGCAGTGCGCGGCTTTCTGAATATCGCCCGCGACCAGAATGGCCTTGCGGCCCGCCTCCTCGACCAGACGCTTCGTTTCGGCGGCGTCCTCGTCTTCGTCGAGATAGGCAATCAGAACATCGGCGCCTTCTCGCGCATAGGCAATGGCCACCGCGCGCCCGATCCCGCTATCGCCGCCGGTAATGATCGCCTTCTTCCCCGCGAGCCGCCCCGACCCTTTATAGGTCTTCTCGCCATGATCCGGCACCGGCGACATCTTGCGTGTCAATCCGGGCATCGGCTGATGCTGGCCGGGAAATGGTGGCCGGGGCGGCGCGTTCATCGGCTGCATCCTAGTGGTGAGCGTGCTGTTCGTGACGCTTGCGGGTCTCGGCCGCTTTCTTTGCCGATTTCGAACGCTCCGCCGCGGGACGCTCGGCCGACGCTTCGCCGCCAAGACGGCCGCCCTTATGCGCGGCGGGGTGGCTCGTGTGCTTGCCGTAGCCTGATCCGCCCGGTTTTTCGCCGCCGCCGGAATCCTTGTTCACCGTCGCCCAGGCGCGTCGTTCCGCTTCCTCTTCGGAAACGCCGCGCGCTTCGTAGCCTTCCTCGATATGTTCGGCTTGGCGTTTCTGCTTGTCGGTATATTTCGACTTCTCTCCGCGAGGCATGTCGCATCTCCGTTGCGATGCCCTCCCTTGCGGACTCAACCGTGACGATCTGACGAGGTTCCCCGCTGCAAGCTGGGAAGCCGATGCGTCGCGCCTTTTCGGCGAGATTATTTGCCGGCGTGACAGAGATAGCGGGAACGGAGTTTGACGCGCGGCGTTGCCGTCACGATCCCGGCACCGGTTTGCCATAGTCCTCATTCGAGGCGGCCATGGGCACCATCGATTCCACCATTTATCGCTTGCAGTATTTCATCCGCAACGAGGCGGGCGAGTTGGCCGCCGGCCACTGCGAATGCGCCGCGAACGCGGCCGAGGCGGTGAAGAAGGCGTCGCTTCTCTCCAAGCTCAAGCCCGGGGTTGTCGCGTTCCGCCGTTCGATCGATGTCTCGGGCGTTTACGGACCGCCGGTGAAGCTCGCGGAGTTCGGCGACGTTCCGGAGGATCTGTCGGCGTTTTAGGCGAAGCGTCCGCAGAATCGTCATGCGCGGCTTTATGCCGGGCATCCACGTCTTTCTTCATCGACGCAGACAAGACGTGGATGGCCGGGACAAGCCCGGCCATGGCGGCGGAGATACGGCGGAGATATTCGGATCACTTCGCCTTACTGTGCCGCGCCAAGACTTTGCGAACCGCCGCCACAAGCTCTGCCTCCGGCACCGCGAACTGTGCTTCGGCCTGCTTCTTGAGGTAGTCGTCGCGCTCCTTCGATAATTCCGCGATCTCGGCGCCGAGGATCAGGTCCTTGATCTGCACCTCGCCACGCGCCTTCTCGTCGCCGCCCTGGATGACGACGCAGGGACTGTTGCGGCGGTCGGCATATTTGAGCTGGTTGCCGAAGTTCTTCGGATTGCCGAGGTAAAGTTCCGCGCGGATGTCGGCGTTGCGCAGCGCCGTCACCATGCGCTGATAGTCGGCGATCCGGTCGCGATCGAACACGGTCACGACGACCGGGCCGGTTTCCTTCTCCGCGCCGAGCTTGCCGAGCGCGGTGAGCGCGCTCTGCAGCCGCGACACGCCGATGGAGAAGCCTGTCGCCGGAACGGGCTCGGCGCGGAAGCGTCCGATCAATCCGTCATAGCGCCCCCCGCCGCCGACCGAGCCGAAGCGCACGGGCCGGCCTTTCTCGTCATTGATCTCGAAGGTGAGCTCCGCCTCGTAGACCGGGCCAGTGTAGTATTCGAGGCCGCGGACAGTGGAAGTATCGACCCTCACCTGATCGGGGCCATAGCCAGCCGCTTCGCAGATTGTAATTATCTCGGCCAATTCATCTACTCCGACGGTTGATGCTCCCAAATCCGTCATCGATTT
>JBDHSU010000221.1:0-3443 GCA_039808325.1 Variibacter sp.
GCCCCGAGCCGCGGTTCTCCTATGGCCTCGTCGCCGCCGTCAGCGTCTTGATCATCGCCTGCCCCTGCGCGCTGGGCCTTGCGACGCCGATGTCGATCATGGTCGGCGTCGGGCGCGGCGCGCAATTCGGCGTGCTCATCCGCAACGCCGAGTCGCTGGAGCGCATGGAGAAGGTCGACACGCTGGTGGTGGACAAGACCGGCACGCTGACCGAGGGCAAGCCGAAGCTGGTGCGCATCGTCGCGGCAAACGGCTTTTCCGAGGACGAGGTGCTGCGCCTCGCGGCGAGCGTCGAGCGCGCGAGCGAGCATCCGCTGGCGCATGCGATCGTGCAGGCCGCGACTGAGCGCGGCATCGCGACGGCCGCCGTGCGCGGCTTTGATTCCCCGACCGGCAAGGCGCCATCGGCATGGTCGAGCGCCAGCGCATCGTGCTCGGCAACGCCAATTTCCTGGGCGAACTGAGCATCGACACCGCCCCGCTCGCGCAGGAGGCCGACACGCTGCGGCGGGACGGGGCGACCGCGATCTTCATCGCCGTCAACGGACAACCCGCCGGCATCCTCGCCATCGCCGACCCGGTTAAGGACACGACGCCCGCGGCCCTCTCCGCGCTTAAGGCCGACGGCGTGCGCGTCGTCATGCTGACCGGCGACAACCGCACCACCGCGCAGGCGGTCGCGCGCACGCTCGGCATCGATGAGGTCGAGGCGGACGTCCTGCCCGACCAGAAGGGCGCGGTGGTCGAGAAGCTGCGGCGCGAGGGCCGCGTGGTGGCGATGGCCGGCGACGGCATCAACGACGCGCCGGCGCTCGCCGCCGCCGATGTCGGCATCGCCATGGGCACCGGCACCGACGTCGCCATGGAAAGCGCGGGCGTGACGCTGCTCAAGGGCGATCTCATGGGCATCGTGCGCGCGCGCACATTGTCGGAGAAGGTGATGCGCAATATCCGGCAGAACCTGTTCTTCGCCTTCGTCTACAACGCCGCCGGCGTGCCGATCGCGGCGGGATTGCTCTACCCGACCTTCGGCATCCTGCTCTCGCCGGTGATCGCCGCCGCCGCGATGGCGCTGTCGTCGGTCAGCGTGGTCGGCAACGCGCTGCGGCTGCGGCATGTGAAGCTTTAGGAGCATATTTCGTTTAGACGGAATCAGCACCTCGTCGTGCCCGCGCTTGTCGCCGGCATCCATGTCTTGGAAATTCTCAGCGAAGAAAGACGTGGATGGCCGGGACAAAAGGGCGTTCACGCCTGTCTTCGACGGGCTATGCCCGGCCATGACGAGTGAGGCGCGAACGCGGCTTGATTCAATTCCGGTTCCGGCGTGAACTTCGTCACGGAGTTCACGCCTATCTGGAAGACGACATGACGCCGGAACCGGACGACGCCCCGAAGCAGGCGCGCATCTTCACCGACGCCGCAGAGGCGGTCGACGCCATCGGCGCGATCTATCAACGCAACGTCGCGCGCTTGCGCGAGGCGTTCACCGCCTTCGCGCGCGGCGCCGATGTCAGCGCGCGGGTGCGCGCCTGCTATCCGTTTGTGCGCGCCTCCACCGACCGCCTGCCCGACATCGATCCGCGCGCGGCCTATGGCTTCCTGCCCGACGCCGGCGTCTATTCCACCACCGTCACGCGGCCGGACCTTTTCGGCGATTACCTGCAGCGGCAGATCGCCTTGCTGATGCGGGACGCGCAGAACGAGGTCGAAGTCGGCGAAAGCACGACGCCGATCCCGATCCATTTCGCGCTCGGCGAAAGCCATTACGTGGAGGAAGCGCTCAGCCCGGAGCGGATCGCGCGGGTGCCGCATTATTTCGACGTGCCCGACCTCGCCATCATGGACGACAGCATCGCCAACGGCCTCGACGTGGTCAGCCCGGACGGCGCCATGCCGCTGTCATTGTTCACCGCGCCCCGCATCGACCTCTCGCTCTTGCGGCTGCGGCATTATTGCGGGACCTCGACGCGGCATTTCCAGAATTTCGTGCTGTTCACCAACTATCAGTTCTACATCGACGAATTCATCCGTCTCGGCCGCGAGATCATGGCCGGACAATCCTCCGCCGGCTTCGCCGCGGACGGCGGCTATACGCATTTCGTCGAGCCGGGCGGCGTCGTGACCTGCGCGCCGGGCGTGCCTCCCGAGGCCGGCGTGCAGCCCGGCATCGCCCCGGCGCGGCTGCCGCAGATGCCGGCCTATCACCTGAAGCGCGCCGGCAATGACGGCATCACCATGATCAATATCGGTGTCGGCCCCTCCAACGCCAAGAACATCACCGACCATGTCGCGGTGCTGCGCCCGCATGTGTGGATGATGCTCGGCCATTGCGCGGGCCTGCGCAACACGCAGGCGCTCGGCGACTACGTGCTGGCGCATGCCTATATGCGGCAGGACCATGTGCTCGACGCCGACCTGCCGCGCGAGGTGCCGGTGCCCGCGCTCGCCGAAATCCAGACCGCGATCCAGAGCGCGGTCGGCCGCGTCACCGGCCTCACCGGCTACGACCTCAAGCGCATCATGCGCACCGGAACGGTCGCCACCGTGGACGACCGCAATTGGGAATTGCGCCCCTCCACCATCCAGAACCTGCCCTTCATCCAGAGCCGCGCCATCGCGCTCGACATGGAATCGGCGACCATCGCCGCCAACGGTTTTCGCTTCCGCGTGCCCTACGGCACGCTATTGTGCGTCTCCGACAAGCCGCTGCACGGGCATCTCAAGCTGCCGGGCATGGCCGACAGCTTCTATCGCCAGCGCGTGTCGCAGCATCTCGCCATCGGCCTCGAGACAATGGCGCTATTGCGCGAAGGCGACCGCGCGCAGCTGCATTCGCGCAAGCTGCGCAGCTTCCACGAAGTGCCGTTTCAGTAGATACGCGATTTGCGCGCGCCCCCGAATGACGGCGACAAGGGCGTTCTGCTAGAAAATCGCCAGATAGCGCAGGAGATAAAGAATACCGATCAGGATGACGATGACGCGGATGATCTGCTTGGCGCGCCCATCCACCGGCAGCATGTTGACGAGATACAAGACGAGAATGACGACAAGAAAAGTAATAAGAACATTGATCAGCAATCCCATGCCCGTTCTCCTGACGACGAGGAGCGCCCGCCGCGGAAAATCCCGCGCCCGAAGTGAAGTCCTCTGATGTCACATAATCGCCGGCTTTGAAAAAAGTTCCATCGCCCGCAGGCGCGCCCGGCCGTCCGCTTCGCGCTGGGTCAGGATGATTTTGGATCGACAATCGGATTTTCCGCCAAAATCATGAACGTGACCGATTCTCATAATTGGAGCGGGATGCGGGCGGGAAACCGCTTCGCGCCCCGGATCACGTCCGAGGCAGGCTTTCTCCTTATCCTGCTCCAGAAGGGTTATTGCACGGCCTGTTCGGATGCCGTGCGCCAGGGCATTTTGCAGTTCTTGTCGACCGCCGCCGCCTC
>JBDHSU010000222.1:0-3409 GCA_039808325.1 Variibacter sp.
CGCGTCAGAACCGGTCCGGCGATGCCCATCAAGGCTGCCGTCCACTCCGGCAGGAAATGCGGCGAACGGACGTGAAGCGTGGCAGCGATCACGTCGAAGAACGCCTTGCGGCGCATCGGTTCGTTATCCGCGACGTTATAGACGCCCGCCGGCGCCGAGAGAGCGGCGAGAACTGCCGTCGCGGCGTCATCATGCGACAGCGACGACAGATAGCTCGACGGCTTGCCGGGCAGTGGCACCCAATGCCACGATACGGACTTCGCCATGAGGAGCGTCTGGCTGGCATCCGGACCGTAAAAGCCGGCGAACCTGAGCGCGACGCCGCGGCCGCCTCGGTGCGTGAAGCCCGCAGCCGCGGCCTCCGCGTCAGGAACGGTCGCGCAATTGGCGGCAGGGGCAAGCGGAACCCGCTCGTCGACCCAGGTGTCACCCATCGAGGGATAGGCCAGTCCGAACGACTCCTGGATGACGATCTGAACGCCCGCGTCCGAAGCCGCTTCAGACACGTTTCGCGCGCCTTCGCTGCGAATGCGATCGTTCTCGCGCCAGCCGGAGCGAAACATCATCGCGGTCATCGCGGTCGGGATATGCGTCGCAAGGTTGATGACGGCATCTTGCCGCGCGAATGCGGCTGCGAGTTGCGACCTGTCGAACAGGCTCGCACGAACCTCACGACATCCGACTGACGGCGTCGTGTGGTGCTTCGAGTCGGATCTGACGATCGCCGTCACTTCATGTCCGGCGGCAACGAGCCGCGGGATCACACGGCGACCGATTACTCCCGTTGCCCCCGTTAATGCTACACGCATGCGCGCTCCGCTTGACTCGCTGCCCGAGCTGATTTCAGCCCGCTCACGCCCTGCTTCGCTGTTCGTTCCCTGCTGCGGCGAATGGCCGTTTCCCGCGACAGCCTCGTTTGGCCGTTGCGCCCGCTGCTTTACCTATCGATGTCCTGCTCCGCGGCCTCGAGCAGGGAAACGAGTTCAGCCACCTCTTCCCGATGGAAGCGGTCGACCTTCGTTGATCAATGCGTCGTCCGCGTTGAGCCAAGCATAGGCTTGCGCCAACGCCTCAGAGGGGGCTCCCGTCTGCTCGATCTCCGCGATCAGCGTCTCGTCAACGGGACCGAGAATGGCCACAATTTCCTCTGCTGTCATGGCAGTCCTCCTTCGCCGAGGTTCCTTTCGTTCTCCCAGGAACTCTGTGGCAATATCGAGCGCCGCAACTCGCACCCGATATAAGGAACGCATGTGACACGTTCCAGCGCCGCGTATCGGCCGACGAGGCGCGCCATGCGGCGCGAGCAGGATTTAGCCGGCGCGAAGGCCGGACGTGTCGTCGATGAGGCCCCCGCCGGGGCCGCGATGCGCGGACGCGCAAGGGACGGGCGCGAGCGACAGCCCCGGCCATGATCGCGACGAAGAGGGAGGACCGGATCGCAAAATCGACGCGGCCGCCTCCTGCCAATTGTTGTTCAGTCCGCGACCGGCTCCAGACCCAGCGCCAGCCGGCCGGTGAAAAGCTGCTGGCGTTTTTCCGGCAGCGGATGGAATTGGGCGCCGTGGACGTCGCGCAGCAATCGCTCCAGGCCGAGCTTGCGGTAGAAGCCCGCGCCGCCCGTGACCTGCAACGCCGTCTCGGCGGTCGCGATGACGGCGTTGGCGGCGAGCGTCTTGCGAACCAGAACGTCGCTGGCGAGCTGTGCGTCGGGGCGGAAGTCGTAGCCGTTGACGAGCCGGACCAGATCGGCGACCGCCAACCGCGCCAGCGCAAGACGGTTTGTCAGTTCGCCGGTGAGGATTGCGGTCGCCGCGTCCGGCCTGCGCGCACGCGCCTGACGGCACGCGATCGCGAACGCGCTTTCCGCGACGCCGAGATAGACCGACATGATCAGCGGCATCGCCACCGTCAAAATGACGGCGAACGCCGGATGGAACGGCCCGCGCGGCCGCCGCAACCCGATCGCCGCGTCGGGCACGAAAACATTGTCCAGTTGGACGGTCTGCGAGCCGGTCGCGCGCATCCCGAGCGTGCGCCAGTTATCGGCGAGGCTCACGCCCTCGGCCTTCAGCGGCAGCGGAAAGTGCAGCACCTCCGCGCCGTTCGCTCCCTCGTGCGCGACCGAGGTGACGATGATGTCGCCCGCGGGCGCGCCGCTGGCGAAGGGCTTGGTCGCCGTCACGCGGTATCCGCCGTCGGTGCGTTCGGCGCGGCCGTTGGAGTCGAGCCAGTCGTTGGCGCCGGTGCTGACCAGGACGAGTTCGCCGCCGCCGACCTTCTCGAGCAGCGCCTGGCCCGGACGGCCGGCGCGATGGTTCGCGACCGCTGCGGCGACAAGATGCTGGTGCATCGACAGCGCGAGCGCGGTCGCCGGGCAATAGCCCGCGAGCCCGCGCAGGAACGTGCACATGTCGGCGTGGCCGGCCCCGCCGCCGCCGAACTCGCCCGGCACGAGGGCCGAGAAGACGTGGGCCTGGCGGAGCGCCTTGTAGTTCTCGAAAACGAAACGGTCCTTGGCATCGTTTTCGTCGGCGGTTTCTGCGAAGCGTGGGCCGAATTCGGAAAGAATTTTGTCGAGATCGATCGGCGATGACATCGGAACCTCCTTTCGCAGGTTCATGTGTCACACAGTGCCCACGGTTCCCGCGCGGCCTCAACTTCATAATCTGAACTTGGCGGGCCGCGGCGGCGCATGTAGGATCGGCTCCATGAGCGAGCGCCGAGGTTACGGCCAGCACTGTCCGATCGCCATCGCGGCGGAAGTCGTGGCCGAACGATGGACTCCGCTCCTCGTGCGTGCGCTTTGTGTGGGGGCCACGCGCTTCAACGAAATCCATGAAAGCGTGCCACGCATGTCTTCGGCGCTGCTGTCGAAGCGGCTGCGCGAGCTCGAATACGCGGGCGTTATCCATCGGACGGATGGCGTTGGCGGCCACGGCGAATACCATCTCACCGAAGCGGGGGAGGCGCTGTTTCCGGTCCTGGAAGCGATGGGCTTCTGGGCCCAACGATGGCTCAAGCGCGACATCGTCAGCAAGGACAACCTCGATCCTTTCATTCTGATGTGGGAAATCCGGCGTCACTGGCGCTCGTCGGGTCGCGACCTCACGTTCCGCAGGGTGGTGCATTTTCGCCTCGGGGGAGTGCCGGCCGCCGCCAAGCGGCTCTTTTGGCTCGTGTTCGAACCGCACGACATCGACATCTGCACCCGCGACCCCGGCTTCGAAATCGACCTTTGGGTCACGGCGAGCATCCGCACGCTGGTGGAAATCTGGCTCGGGCACCGGACGCTGCGTTCGGCGATCGACGACGGCGCGCTCCGCCTCGACGGCAGCGCGGCGGAGCGGAAGGCGTTCCGTGGATGGTTCGCGCTCAGCTACTTCGCGCGCGGACAGAATGGAGCGTCCTC
>JBDHSU010000223.1:0-3309 GCA_039808325.1 Variibacter sp.
AACCAAGATCGGCGACATAGGCCGGCAGCGTGTCGGCGAGTTCGCGATAGGTGAGCCAACGGCCGCCCTCTTCCGCTCGCCGGCGCCAGGAGCCGAGATGTGCCTCGTAAATCGAGATCGGCTTGTCGAGCGCGTTGCTGCCCTGCGGGCACCGGACGCGCGGCGCCAGCGCCGCCTCGTCGAACACGACGGAGGCCGTCGAGGGCCGCACCTCGCTGGCGAAGGCGTAGGGATCGGCCTTGAGCGGCAAAAGCACATCGCCGAAACCGAAAATCTCGAATTTGTAACGATCGCCGACCGCCGCGCCGGGAATGAATATCTCCCAGAAGCCGTTTCCACGGACGCGCATCGCGTGCCGGCGGCCATCCCAATTGTTGAAGTCGCCGACAACGCTGACGCGGCGCGCCGAAGGGGCGAATACCGCGAAGGCAACGCCGCGCACGCCCTCGAGCTGCATCGGATGCGCACCAAGCTTGTCGTAAGCACGCAGATGCGTCCCCTCGCCGAGCAGGTAGAGATCGAAATCCGACAGCACGGGCGGAAAGCGGTAGGCGTCGTCGAGCTCGACCTGCGCATCCTCGAACTGCACACGCAGCCGATAGTCATGCTCCAAGTCGCTCGCGGGCGCGGCGAACAGGCCTGCCGGGTGAATCTTCTGCAATTCGGCCCGATGACCGGCGCGATCGACCACCTCGACGCGGCGCGCATCCGGCAAGAGGACGCGCACGATCGATCCGCCGTCGTGCCGATGCAGCCCGAGATAAGCGAACGGGTCGGAGTGATACCCTCCGATGATCGCAAGGCCTTCAGCATCTATCGTTGTCGACGAACCGATCACAGAACCTCGGCTTGCACGGGAGCGAAAAGTCGCAAAATCCCCGTCAAGGGGATGTGCAGCCATGCCGGACGATTGGAGAGTTCGTACTCCACTTCGTAGATGGCCTTCTCTAGAACGAAGAAGTCGAGCAAACGATCCGCGATTTCCGGCTCGGCCGGAATCAATCTGCTGTCGCCAAGCGTTTCCCGGTAAGCATCGAGCAGCGCCCGCTCGGACTGACGGCGGCAGTCCTGCACGGCAGCCTCCAGCCGCGGCCGATCCTCGGCCTGCACCATGCGTTCAAGAGCGGCGGCGCCGGCATAGTCGATGGAACGCAGCATGCCGGCGACGTCGCGCGCCGCCGGCATCTTCCTGCCCCGCGTCTCGACGCTGCGACCCGGCTCGCCTTCGAAATCGATGATGAACACGTCGTCCTTCACGATGAGAATCTGGCCGAGGTGCAGATCGCCGTGCGTTCTGATCTTGTCCGCATCGATCGACGGCGGCAAAGCATCGTCGATGCGCGCCATCAACGCATCCCGCTGACCCAAAAGCGCGGTGGCGAGCGATTGCGCGGTTTCCGGCAGGATTTCGAGCCGGCCGCGAAGATCGCTCAGCACGCGCTCGGCCGTCGCGCGTAGATCGCGCGTCCATGCCGCGATGTCGTCGGGCGTGATCGGCTCCGGCGCGAAGGCCGGATCGGCGTCGCTCGAGCCGAGCGCGGCATGCAGTTCGGCGATCCGGCGGCCGAGCAGGCGTACACGCAACAGCAACGCCGCATGCTGCTCGGGATCGGCCGAATCGCTCGGGCTGAGCAGGCGATACTCCTCGAGGAACCTGTCCAGATAGGTATTGGTCAGGTTCCATCCGTCGCCCTGGTTTTCGACATAAGCGTGCGCGACGGCCAACGCGAAACGCTCGTCTTCCTTCTGCAATTCGACCGCGCCCAGGAACCGCGGCGCGTTCTCATACTTCGCGACATCCGTCAGAAATCGTCCGATCTCGATTTCCGGATTCACGCCCGCTTGCATCTTTCGGAAGAGCTTGACGATGCAGCCATTGACCCTGATTGTCGTGTTCGATTGCTCGACCGCCAGAGGCTTCACCTCTTCGATCGGCGGCAGCTCCATCGCTCTGAATTCGTCGGTCGGCGTGAAACGCAGCGCGCGCGCGGGCCCGTCCATGACCGCGCCGTCGTGCAATGACCGCACCAGCCAAGCGATGAAATCGCGATCGGTCGCGGCATCGTACAGAACGCCCTCGCGCGCCCCGCGACGCACCGGCGCCAAGCCGGTTGCCGCGATATGCGGCGTCGCGTAGTCGAAGCGGCTCCAGTTCACGCCCAGTGGCAGCGCGTAGCAACTTTTTCCACGCTCTCCCGCGACCTCGATCTGCGCCCATGCGAAACCCGGATTGCCTGGCGTGACGGGAATAGCGCTGTCGACGCGCGCGTCGAACCAACGGCTCGCCTTCTCGGCAAACCAGCGCCGACTCGCCAGGAAGACCGGCAGCACGTCACGCTCGAAAGCCTGCAGGAACCTCCCTTCCAGCACCGAATGCCAGCCATCGCGGACGACGAGCGTCGGCAGCTCAGGCATCGCCGCCGGCGTTTCGGCTCCCTCCTCCTGCTCCAGCAGTTGGAACCAGAAAAAGCCGTAGGGCGCGAGCGTCACCAGGAACGGCGCGTCGGTGATCGCCGGGAAGCGGCTGCGCCCGAGCATCTCGAGCGGAACACGTCCGCGCCATTGCGACAGATCGAATTCCGCCGCCTGCGCCGCGCGCGACAGGTTGGCGACGCAGAAGATCGTCTCGCCCTCGTGTTGGCGCACATAGGCGATGACGGAGCGGTTCGATTGCCGCACGAAGGTCAAGGTGCCGCGACCGAACACGGGCGACGACTTACGTACGGCGATGAGCCGCTTCATCCAGCTCAACAACGAGGAGAGGCTGCGCGACTGCGCTTCGACGTTGAGCGCCTGATAGCCGTAGACCGCGTCCTGGATCGGCGGCAGGAAAAGTTTTGCCGGGTCGCAGCGCGAGAAGCCGCCGTTGCGGTCCGGCGTCCACTGCATCGGCGTGCGCACGCCATTGCGGTCACCGAGATAAATGTTATCGCCCATGCCGATCTCGTCGCCGTAATAGATGACCGGCGTTCCGGGAAGCGAGAGCAGCAGGCTATTCATCAGCTCGATCTTGCGGCGATCGTTGTCCATCAAGGTCGCGAGGCGGCGGCGGATGCCGAGATTGATGCGCGCGCGCGGATCGGTGGCGTAGGTCGACCAGAGATAATCCCGCTCGGAATCCGTGACCATCTCGAGCGTGAGTTCGTCGTGGTTGCGCAGGAACAGCGCCCATTGGCAGTTGTCGGGAATATCCGGTGTCTGCCGCAGGATGTCGGCGATCGGAAAGCGGTCCTCCTGCGCGATCGCCATGTAGATGCGCGGCATCAGCGGGAAGTGATAGGCCATGTGGCATTCGTCGCCGTCGCCGAA
>JBDHSU010000224.1:0-3245 GCA_039808325.1 Variibacter sp.
ACTTAGAGCGGGATGCGGGCGGAAAACCGCTCCGCACTTTTCCTCGTCCCGCTCTAGACTGTGCTCATCTCCGCGCGCATCTTCGCGCGCAGCGTGTCGATGGCGGCGAGGCCCTTCGCGGTTTCGACGTGCCAGAACGTCCAGCCGTTGCAGGCTTCCAGCCCTTGCGCCAGCGCGCCCATGCGGTGGATCGAGCCGACATTCATGCCATAGGAGACGGCCCCGTCCGCGCGCACCAGCGCGGCGTGGCGGCGCTTCGCGTCGTAAAGCTCCTGCCCCGGCATGATCAGCCCGCGCTCGAGCAGCGTCGCGAACGGAATGCGCGGCGCCTCGCGCGCGGTGACGAAAGGCGCGAGGCTCGCTTGCGGCAGCGGCGCGATCGCGGCGATGCGCTTCTCGGCGGCGGCGGCGTAGGTCGGGTCCCGCTCGATGCCGATGAACTGCCGTCCGAGTTTTTTCGCGACGGCGCCGGTCGAGCCGGTGCCGAAGAACGGGTCGAGCACGACGTCGCCCGGCCGCGACGAGGAAAGGATGACGCGCGCGAGCAGCGCCTCCGGCTTCTGCGTCGGGTGCACCTTCTTGCCGGCGGCGTCTTTCAGGCGCTCCTCGCCGGTGCACAGCGGCAGCGTCCAGTCGGAGCGCACCTGCACGTCGTCGTTGCCGGCTTTGAGTGCCTCGTAGTTAAACGTGTATTTGGTGGCCGGCTCGCGCGCCGCCCAGATCATCGTCTCATGCGCGTTGGTGAAGCGCCGGCCGCGGAAATTCGGCATCGGGTTGGACTTGCGCCAGACGACGTCGTTGAGAATCCAGAAGCCGAGATCCTGCAGGATCGCGCCGACGCGGAAGATGTTGTGATACGAGCCGATCACCCACAGCGCCGCGTTCGGCTTCATCGCGCGGCGTGCCGCGAGGAGCCACGCGCGTGTGAACGCGTCGTAATGCTCGAAGCTCGCGAACTTGTCCCACGCGTCGTCGACGGCGTCGACCTGCGAATCGTCGGGACGCTTCAAGTCGCCGCGAAGCTGCAGATTGTAAGGCGGATCGGCGAAGACGAGATCGACGGATGCCGCGGGAAGACGCGACATCTCGGCGATGCAGTCGCCGACAATGATACGGCCGCTATGCGGCTCTGAATGAGTGCGGGGCGTCCGAACGGACGCCCCGCGACGCGACACACCCATGACGCAGGGACTCTGACCACTCAGGGGACGCGGCCGGGACGCGAGACCTACAACCGACGATCGGGATCATGGCGGCGCAAAGTAAAGAACGACTTAAATTTGAATCGAATTGGTTTCGTAGAAAGTTCAAAAGCATTGCGGCGAAAGTCGTCCCGAAGTGATACATGGACTCGCGCCGCGGCGCCGGTCAGACTGGACGCGCGCGAGCACGATCGAGGGGATAGTTGAGATGCGCTGGGAAGATTTCCGGCAAAGCGACAATGTCGAGGATTATCGCGGCGGCGCCGGCGGAGGCGGATTCAATCTGCCGGGCGGCGCCGGCGGTCTCGGCATCGGCACCGTGTTGGTATTGGGCGTCTTGGGGTGGGCGCTCGGCGTCGATCCGCGTCTTCTCATAAACGGGGCCGAAATTCTCAGCGGCAGCGGCACCGGCCAGTATCAGCAGCAGATGCCTCGCCGCAGCGGGCCGGCGCCGTCCGATGCGCAGGGCAAGTTCGTGCGCGCGATTCTCGGCGACACCGAAGATCGGTGGAAGGACATTTTCGAGCGGGCCAACAAGCGTTACACGGCGCCCAAGCTCGCCATCTTCAGCGGGCAGATGCCGTCCGCGTGCGGCCGCGCGCTCGCCGCGATGGGGCCGTTCTACTGCCCGACCGATCAGAAGATCTATCTCGACACGGCCTTCTTCCGCGATATCGAGCAGCGTTTTCGCGGCTGCGACGTCGGCAGCCGTGGCTGTCAGTTCGCGCAGGCCTACGTGATCGCGCACGAGGTCGGCCATCACGTCCAGAACCTGCTCGGCATTCTGCCCAAGGTGCAGCAGATGCAGCGCGGCATGGACAAGGTGGAGGCCAATGCGCTGCAAGTGCGCGTCGAATTGCAGGCGGATTGCTTCGCCGGCATCTGGGCCAATCAGTCGCAGCAGAAGTGGCGTACCATCGACCAGAACGACATCGACGCGGCGCTGCGCACGGCGTCCGCAATCGGCGACGACCGGCTGCAGCGCCAGGCGCGCGGAACCGTCGTGCCGGAATCGTTTACTCACGGCAGCTCGGAGCAGCGCAAGCGCTGGTTCTCGATCGGCTTCAAGACTGGCTCCATCGCGGCCTGCAACACCTTCAAGGCGCAAACCACATCGGGGCTTTGAGCACATGGCCGGAATTGACGAGACTCGCACTTTCGTGCCGCTGCGCATCGCCGTTTTGACGGTGTCCGATACGCGCGACATCGCCGACGATAAGTCGGGTGCGACGCTCGTCGGCCGCATCGAGGCGGCGGGCCATGCGATCGCCGATCGTGCGATCGTGCCGGACGAGGTCCCGGTCATCCGCGCGAAGGTCGAAGGCTGGGTTGCCGATAAAGGCGTGGATGTCGTGATTACGACCGGCGGTACCGGGTTCACCGGCCGCGACGTCACGCCGGAGGCGATCGAGCCGCTGTTCGAGAAGCGCATGGACGGCTTCTCGACGATCTTCCACATCGTTAGCCAGGCCAAGATCGGCTCGTCGACGATCCAGTCGCGGGCGACGGCGGGCGTCGCCGGCGCGACTTACATCTTCTGCCTGCCCGGTTCGCCCGGCGCCTGCCGCGACGCCTGGGATGAAATCCTGGTGCATCAACTCGACTACCGCCACCGGCCCTGTAATTTCGTCGAACTGATGCCGCGGCTCGACGAACACCTGCGCCGGCCGAAGGCACAGGGCGCCAGCCTGTAGCACATCGTCATTCCGGCCGAGCGCGTAGCGCGAGAGCCGGAACCCAGACGACGGTGCGAGGGAATGCGGTGGCGCGTCATTGCTGTGAATCGTCGTTGCCGTTCCGCCGGTCCTCCTCGATAGCATGATGATTCTGGGGTGCGGCTCGCGGCAGCCACGTCGCCTTGGCCGGAATGACGGTCGCGCGACCGGAGCCCGGATTGAGCGCAGCGAAATCCGGGGAAGCAGGCGATCCGGCGCACGAACAGTCCCCGCGTTTCGCTTCGCTCAACACGGGCTACGACGCCGCGCCGCCTTGGCCGGAAGGACGAAAAGAGAAAGCCCGGATCGCGGGGCATCCACGATCCGG
>JBDHSU010000225.1:0-3209 GCA_039808325.1 Variibacter sp.
GGGCGATTAGCTCAGTTGGTAGAGCGCTTCGTTTACACCGAAGATGTCGGCGGTTCGAGCCCGTCATCGCCCACCATTTTCCGCACTGCCGTCAGCGTAGATTCAGCCGGGGCAGGAAGATCGTCAGTAATCCGATCAGCGGCAGATACGAGCACACCTTGTAGACGAACTCGATGCCCTGATGGTCGGCCACGATGCCGAGCACGGCCGCGGCGATGCCGCCCATGCCGAAGGCGAAGCCGAAGAAGACGCCGGCGACGAGGCCGACCCGGCCGGGGATGAGCTCCTGCGCGAACACGACGATCGCCGGGAAGGCGGAGGCCATGACGACGCCGATGACGAAGCTCAGGATCGCCGTCCAGAAGAGCCCTACATAAGGCAGGGCGAGCGTGAACGGCAGGGCGCCGAGGATGGAGAACCAGATCACGAATCGGGGACCGAAGCGGTCGCCGATCGGGCCTCCGACGATGGTGCCGATGGCGGCGGCCACCAGGAACAGGAACAGCAGCAATTGCGAGTTCTGCACCGACACGCCGAACACTTCGATGACGTAGAAGGTGTAGTAGCTCGATATGCTGGCCATGTAGATGTTCTTGCTGAAGGTCAGCAGCATCAGCACGAAGAGCGCCAGCCCGATGCGGCCGCGCGTCAGCGTGACGCCGCCGTGCGAGGCCCTGCGGACCGGTGCGACGCGGTTGGCGCTGTACCAGACGCTGACGCGCGTCAGGACGATCATGCCGACCAGCGCGGCGAAGGAGAACCAGACGAGGCTGCGCTGGCCGCCCGGCACCACGATGAAGGCCGCCAGCAGCGGCCCGAGCGACTGGCCGAAATTGCCGCCCACCTGGAACAGCGACTGCGCCAGGCCGTAGCGCCCGCCGGACGCCATGCGCGCCACGCGCGAGGCTTCCGGATGGAAGACCGCGGAGCCGAAGCCGATGAAGGCCGCGCCGATCAGCAGCAGCGGATAGTTCGTGGCGTAAGCCAGCACGACGAGGCCGACCAGCGTCGACCCCATGCCGACCGGCAGCGAATAGGGCATCGGCCGCTTGTCGGTGTAGATGCCGATCACCGGCTGGAGAAGCGAGGCCGTGATCTGAAAGGTCAGCGTCAGCAGGCCGATCTGCCAGAAATCCAGGCTGTAGCTGTCCTTCAGGATCGGATAGATCGCGGCAAGAAGCGACTGCATGATGTCGTTCAGCATATGGCTGAAGCTGACCGCGACGATGATCGCCATCACCGTGCTGGCGGCGGCGGCCGAGGCCGGCGCCGGCTCGCCGGAGGAAGCCGGACTCCCTGCCGTGGTTATCGTGGTATCTGCCAAGCGAATGTCTCCCGCAGGACATCTGTCATCAGTCGGGGGCCGTCTATACGCCGCTTGCGAAGGCTATGCTTACGTGGTTTGGTCCATTTATTTCGCGAGTGGGCCAGAATAGATGCCGAACCTGGATACGGCCGCGCAATCCGAGCACGACAGGCTGCACCTGGAAAGGGTGGAGTGGCTGGAGCGCACCGAGGGTTCCCTGGTCGCGCTCCTGAGCACCCACCCCGACGGATACCGCGTGCCGGTGCATCGCCACAGCCGCGCGCAGCTCCTCTATGCAGTCAACGGCGTGGTGATGGTGGTCACGGAGGTCGGCCGCTGGATGGTGCCGCCGGACCATGCCATGTGGATACCGGCATGGATCGATCATTCCGTGGAGATCCTCGGCGACGTCCATATGCATTCGATCTACGCGCAGCCCGACGCGCTGAAGAGCGCCCCGCCCGAGCCGCGCGCCGTCGCCGTGCCGCCCTTCGTGCGCGCCCTGATCGTCGAGATCTCCGGACAGGCGGAGCGCGACGCCGCCGACGAGCGCTTCCTGCTCATGGCGACGCTGTTGCTGCACGAGATCCCCCGCCTGCGGGAGGTGCCGCTCGCCCTGCCCTTCCCCCACGAGCCGCGGCTGGCCGCGCTATGCCGGTCTTTCGTGCAGAAGCCGTCCTCGCGCGCGACCATCGGGCAATGGGCCGGCCAACTGGGCATGAGCCGGCGCAGCTTCACCCGCAGCTTCCACAGGCAGACGGGGCTCAGCCTCTCCACCTGGCGCCAGCAGGCATGCCTGTTCGCAGCACTTCCCCGGCTTGCCGAAGGAGAACCCGTCACCCGCGTGGCACTCGATCTCGGCTACGAAAGCGTGCCCGCCTTCACCACCATGTTCCGCCGCATGACCGGCATCTCCCCACGCCGCTACCTGCAAAAGGCCGGCTGAGGGCGCTGGCCGGACCATCGCGCTGAAAAGCGGATGTCGGCTTTCGGCGAACGCGATGCGAAACAAAATCTGAAGCGAAGAGCGGGCCGGCCGAAAATCAAAAGAGCCGGGACAGGCCCGGCTCCTCAGAAAGACAGCGAACCCGCCGCCGCTCAGTTCACGGCGTCCTTGAGGCCCTTGCCGGCCGCGAATTTCGGCACGGTGCGCGCCGGAATCTTCACTTCCGCGCCGGTCTGCGGATTGCGGCCCGTCGAGGCGGCCCGCTTGGAAACCGAGAAGTTGCCGAAGCCGACGAGACGGACGTCGCCGCCCTTCTTCAGCTCGGACGTGATCACCGAGAACACCGAATCAACCGCCGCCTGCGCGTCGGACTTGGAGAGCTTCGCCGCTTCGGCAACAGCGGAAACGAGTTCATTCTTGTTCATATAGTTTTCCTTCCATCATGAGCGGTTTGGTTTCGACTCGTCTTTGGGACGCGGACCATAGGTACAAGCATTCCGCGAACCAAGCACAAAAGCAGCGAACAGCCTCGAAAACCGCAGGAATCTGCACCCCGCAGCAAAAAGCCGGGCCTCAAAGCCCGGCTTTCTTATGCTGTCGGCGTTTGTCTGTCTACCGTCAGTGCGCCAGCGGCTTGCCGGTATCGCCGACCTCCACTTTGGCGGCCGGCGCCTCGACGGGCTCGGTCCATTCGATCGGCTCCGGCATCCGCACCAGCGCGTGCCTCAGCACCTCGCCCACGCGGCTGACGGGGACGATCTCCATCGCGCTCTTCACGTTCTCCGGGATGTCCGCCAGGTCCTTGGCGTTCTCCTCCGGGATCAGCACCTTCTTGATGCCGCCGCGCAGCGCCGCGAGCAGCTTCTCCTTCAGGCCGCCGATCGGCAGCACGCGGCCGCGCAGCGTGATCTCGCCGGTCATGGCCACGTCCTTGCGGACGGGGATGCCGGTCAGCAC
>JBDHSU010000226.1:0-3169 GCA_039808325.1 Variibacter sp.
CAGATGCCATAGATGATGCTGGGAATGCCGGCGAGCAGCTCGATCGCGACGCCGATCGGGCGGCGCAGCCACATCGGACAAAGCTCGGTGAGGAACAGCGCGATGAACAGACCGACCGGCACCGCGATCAGCATGGCGATCAGCGAGGTAACCACGGTGCCATAGATCGGCGCGATCGCGCCGAATTTCTCCGTCACCGGGTTCCACGTCTCGTCGACCAGGAACGAGAAGCCGAAGGTTTGCAGCGCCGGCAGAGAGCCGTGGATCAGCGACACGATGATGCCGCTGAGGATGACGAGAACCGCGACGGCGGCGGAGCGCGTCAGAAGGCGGAAGGCCGCATCGCTCGTCCGCAAGCGTTGCAGGACCTTGGCGCGCTCGACTTGGCGCGCCGTCCGGATTGTCCCGGCTTGCAAGGCGATATCGGCCACGGGCGGTCTCCGAGTGGCTTGCATCCGGCTCTCCTCGCGCCTCATGCGCTCGGGCGCACTCAAGCGGTCCGAGGAGCCCTGTACAAGCCGGAAAACAAGAGGCGGTGGACAAGACAAGCGACGGGAAAGGCGCCGGACGGCGCCCTTCCCATCGGGCAGCGTCAGTTCGTCATCGCGTGGACGGGCTTACCGTCCGCGCCCTTGATGTTCTGCGTCCAATACTGCTCCACGTCCTTGACGACCTTCTCCGGCATCGGGACGTAGTCGAGCGCCTCGGCCATCGGGCCGCCCTTCTTGTACGCCCAGTCGAAAAACTTCAGCGCTTCGGCGGTGGCCGCCGGATCGGACGGCTGCTTGTAGACGAGGATCCAGGTCGCCGCCGTCATCGGCCACGACGCTTCGCCGGGCTGGTTGGCGAGGATGACGCCGAAGCCGGGCTGCGAATTCCAATCGGCGTTCGCCGCAGCGGCCTGAAACGCCTCCGCTGTCGGCGCGACGGTCTTGCCCGCTTTGTTGACCATCTTGGCGTAGGTCAGCTTGTTCTGCAGAGCGTAGGCGTATTCGACGTAGCCGATCGAGCCCTTGGTGTTGCCGACATTGTTGGCGACGCCTTCGTTACCCTTGGCGCCGATGCCGGCCGGCCACTGCACCGCCGTATTGGTGCCGACCTTCGACTTCCAGCCGGCGCTCACGTCCGAGAGATAGTAGGTGAAGTTGAAGGTCGTGCCCGATCCGTCCGAGCGGTGCACGATGGCGATCGCCTGGCGCGGCAGCTTGGCGTCGGGGTTGAGCTTCTTGATCGCGGCGTCGTCCCACGTCTTGATGTCGCCCATGAAGATCTTGGCGAGCGTGTCGCCATCGAGAACGAGTTCGCCCGGCTTCACGCCGTCGACGTTCAAGACCGGGACGATGCCGCCCATCACCATCGGGAACTGCGCCAGGCCGGCCCCGTCGAGGTCCTTGCCCGACAGCGGCGCGTCGCTCGCGCCGAATGTCACCGTCTTGGCCTTGATCTGCTTGATGCCGCCGCCGGAGCCGATCGATTGATAGTTCATGCCGACGCCGGTCTCCTTCTTATAGGCGTCGGCCCATTTGGCGTAGACCGGATAGGGGAAGGTGGCGCCGGCGCCCGAAATATCGGCGGCCGGTGCGGCGGCGATGCTCGCCGCGACGGCGAACGTCGTCGTCGCCAGAATGCGCATGAGTTTCACAGGGTCTCTCCATCTCTGTTCGAATTCGCCGCGGCGGGCGGCCGTCCTTGCGACCGACTTCTCGCCACAGGCAGCCACCGCTGCCTGCTTTCGATTAACCACCGCACGTCATCGTTCTATGTCGGCTGGATGACGGTTGAATGACAGAGGAACACCAGAAACATCAGCAGCTTACGTCAAACGCGGGGGACATCTCCGTCGTCATCCTGAGGTGCGAGGCGCGAAAGCGCCGAGCCTCGAAGGATGGCCGCCCATTCCGGGCCGTCGCCCTTCGAGGCTCGACGACACTGTCGGCTCGCACCTCAGGGGACGGAGAGGATGCTGTGCTCTCCCGCAATGGCATCGGAGAAGTGGAGAGCGCCTAAGCTTCCGCGACCGTCGGCAGATGCACGGTGAACGTGGCGCCGGCGCCCGGCGCGCTTTCGATCGTCAGACGGCCGCGGTGCCGGTTGAGGATATGCTTGACCAGTGCCAGGCCGAGTCCGGTGCCGCCCTCGGCGCGGCTATGCCCGACGTCGATGCGATAGAAGCGCTCGGTGAGCCGCGGCAAATGCTCGAGCGCGATGCCGGGCCCGAAATCGCGCACCGCAACGCTCGCCTCGCCGCCGGGTTTTGCCGGCTCGTTGATGGCGACGATCGCGCGGCCACCGGCGCCGCCGTATTTCAGCGCGTTCTCGATGAGGTTCTCGAACACGCGCAACAGCTCGTCGCGGTCGCCGCGCACCGTAATCGGATTCGGCGCGTCGGAAAATTCGATCGCGACGCTGCGCTCGCGCGCCAGCATCTGCAGGCTGTCGATCACATGACGCACGATCGGCGCGAGCGGCACCGGCGTATTCGGCGCGATATGCGCGTTGAGCTCGATGCGCGAGAGCGAGAGAAGATCGTCGATCAGCCGCGCCATGCGCCGCGCCTGCTCGCGCATGATGGCGAGGAAGCGTTCGCGCGCCGCGGCGTCCTCGCGCGCCGGCCCTTGCAGCGTGTCGATGAATCCGGAGAGCGAAGCGAGGGGCGTGCGCAGTTCATGGCTCGCATTGGCGACGAAGTCCGCGCGCATCGCCTCCGCTCGCCGCAGCGGCGTCAGATCGTTGAAAGTCAGCAGCAGATCCGCCCCGCGCGCCGTGGACGGCACCGCGTTGACGAAAACCTCGTACCAGCGGTCGAACGGAACGCGTTCGGAGAACTCGGCGCGCCGCGCTTGCCCGTCCGCCCGCACGGCGCGAACGCTTTCGATCACCGCGGGAATGCGCAGCGCCATCACCGCGGGCTGTCCGCGCCGCAGCGCGGGCGCGAGCACGCGCGCCCCGTCGCTGAACGCCCGTACGATGCCGTCGGGGTCGAGCAGAACGAGCGGGATCGGCGCGGCCGCTATGACCGCCGTGAGGTCCTCCGCCGTCGCCGCACCGGGGTCCGCAGCCGGCGCCGGCCCGACAGCCGCAAAAGCGGCCGGCATGCGTGCTTGCGTGCGCGCGAACAGGGCCGCGGCGGCGACGGCAGCGCCCCCGAGAAGGCCGTAAACCGGCGCCA
>JBDHSU010000227.1:0-3159 GCA_039808325.1 Variibacter sp.
GCTCGAAGTATGGCGGCATGGACGTATCGGAGGCGAAGCGGCTGAAGAGCCTCGAGGAGGAGAACGGCAAGCTGAAGCGCCTGTTGGCCGACGCCATGCTCGACGTTTCGATCTTGCGCGAGATGCTCGGAAAAACTTCTAACGCCTGGGTCGAGGAGGACTGCCGTGACCTGGGCGATAGAGAACAAGGGCTATACGCAGCGTCGTGCTTGCGGCCTCGTCGGCATGGAGCCGCGGGTTTACCGCTATCGTTCGAGCTGACCGGACGACGCTGACCTGCGAGAGCAGCCGCGGGAACTGGCGACCGAACGCCGGCGCTTCGGCTATCGCCGGCTGCATCTTCTGCTGAAGCGTGAAGGTTTGGCGGTGAGCTGGAAGAAGCTCTACCGACTCTATCGCGAGGAGCGCCTGACGGTGCGCAAGCGCGGTGGCCGCAAGCGTGCGCTCGGCACGAGAGCACCGATGGCGATCCCGCAGGATGCCAATCAGCGCTGGAGCCTCGACTTCGTCTCCGACACGCTGACCGACGGCCGCCGCTTCCGGATCCTGTGCGTCATCGACGACTTCAGCCGGGAATGCCTGGCGACCGTCGTCGACAACTCGATCTCTGGCGAACGTGTCGCCCGCGAACTCGACATCATCGCCGAGCATCGCAGCTACCCCTGCATGCTATCGGCAGGCCCGAGACAGCATCGAAGAATGGAGGATCGACTACAATGTGAGCCGCCCGCACACGAGCCTCGACGGGCTCACCCGAATGAATTTGCAAACCGGCCCAGATCGGACCACAACGTGAACAGGGCGCGGACAAAACGGGGGGCAGGTCAAAACATGTCGTCATGGAAAAGATGACATTTCTCCTCGCGCCCTGCTATCCCTTCTTTGACAAGCTCATGCTGAGCACTGCCACGACAAAACTTCTTCTTGAGCGAATTGACAAAAAAGCGAGGCAATCGCGGTCGTTATTGGTTTCTCAGTTGATCCACAGGACAGTTGCCCTAAAGACTGACGCTCGGAGAATGTTTCTTCTAACCCGAAGCGTCTAAGCACTGATATGTTAGCAGCCTGCTCATCCCACATTCTTCCGCATCCGCACGAGGATGCAGGGATGGCAGACACGTAGCCCAACTCTACCCCAGGATGCCTCTGATGAACGACAAACTTGATGCCGGTGAGGTGAATGATCTTATGGTGGGCGGCATTGACGTCCATATCCATTCCAATCCGCATACTTTCCCGGATATTCACGCTCAGGACGTTATCGGGCTCGCGCAGCAAGCGCATCAGGCCGGCATGCGCGCTATGATCGTCAAGGATATCGGTCCCACAACGACGGGGGCAGCCTATGTTGTTACCCGCCTTGGACCAGGCATCCCCATTTTCGGCGCGCATGTGATGAATGTCGCCACAGGAGGCATCAATCCGCGAGGTGTCTGGATTGCACTCAATCACGGCGACGGAGCCAAAGTTGTTCATTTCCCGACCGGCGACACAAAAAATCATACGGATTATCGCAGGAAATTTTACGCCGGCGTCAATCCTCCGCTACCGGACCACATGACGATTACGGTGTTGAAGGACGGAGAACTTATTCCCGAAGCAAAAGAAGTCATTGGCCTCGTCAAAGAAAAGGGAGCGTTTCTCGCCACCAGTCACTTGTCGGCGACCGAGTCTCATGCCGTCGTGAAGGAAGCTAAGAATCAGGGCCTCGACCGCATCATCATCAGTCACGCGCTCTGGGCCATGACACGCCTGACACTCGAGGATCTCAAGCATTTTGCGTCGATCGGCTGCTTGATCGAATTCGAATTTTGCCTTGCAACGCCGCTAATGCACTTTGTGCACGGCGAGACACCGATCGATCCTCGCGTCATCGCGAAGACGATCAAAGAGGTCGGAGCGGAGCATTCCTTCATCAGCTCAGACCTTGGACAGCTTTACTCTCCGCTTCCCGTCGAAGGCATGCGCAGCTATGTCGCCATTCTCCGTCGGTGCGGCATTTCAGCCGATGAGATTCGCAGGATGTTTCACCACAATCCGGCGCGGATAGCAGGTCTAGAATAACGCCCGCCAAGACCTAACACGGGACTATCGCAGGGCCTTGGGCGACGAATTACCCGCAATCGTGCTTCGGCCGCCCTCGGCTTGCTCGGGGGCGCGCCATAAATTGCTGCGACGGATGGCTTCCTGCACCAGCACCTTGGTAAGACTATAATGCTCTCGCAGAATGGAGCAGGCTTTGTCGGCATCCCCTCTTAATGCGGACCTTACCAGCCGGCGATGTTCGTTAAATGGATCCCGCGTGCTTAGTCCGAGCGGGCGCGCCAAACGACGATAGCGCTCGCTTTGTTCTCGAAGTATTTCCGAAAAACGAAGAACCCACGCCAAATCGCACCCCTTGATAAGGGTACGATGAAAACGGTCATGAAGAGGATTCCAAGCCTCATTATGCTCAGTTGGATCCCGCGGATTCATATACGGAATGGCGCAAAGCGCTTTCCAGACTGAATCCAACTCTGCGCGCCAACTCTCGCCACCATTGGCAATGGCGCGCCGCAACGCCAGGCTCTCAAGTTCGATACGCGTCTCTACGATATCATTGAGGTCATTTTCAGAGACCTGGCTAACGCGAAAACCACGCTGATCCTCGGCTGTCACCATGCCGTCGGCAACAAGACGCGACAGCGCTTCGCGAACGGCTGCAAGGCTCACGTCGAAGCGCTTGGCGATGGCGGCCGTGCTGAGTTTCATACCTGGGGCCAGGCGGCAGCGCAGAATGTCGTCGCGCAGTTGGTCCAGCACGGCCGAGGTCAGGGAACGCGGGCGACGCCCGGGTTCCGTCATACTCTCCAGATCGAACGGTGACCGCGAGAACATGCTGTCTTCCTTGGATCGATGCTGAAAGGTTACTATCTACAGGTTGCAAGTATTTTACAATTCATCCCAGCCGCGACCTGGGTAGTGTCGGCCACATCAACCCGACGAAAGCCGCTGTCCGGCTTCGCCGTCGAAGAGATGCACCAGCTTGCTCTCCGGCCGCAGGCGGACCTTGTCGCCCGGCCTGAATTGATGGCGCTCGCGGAACACCGCGATGATGTCCTCGCCGCCGATCTTGGCGACGACCTGCGTCTCCGAGCCGGTCGGCTCGACGACCTGCAC
>JBDHSU010000228.1:0-3117 GCA_039808325.1 Variibacter sp.
CGTACACCGCGGCAGAAGGCACGAGCAGCGCCTGGTCGAGCTTGGCTACCGTGATCCAGAACTCGGCCTGTTCTCCGAGAAAAACGCGCACCGGCGGGTTCTCGCCCCTGAGATAAACGCGTCGTTCCTCGGTGACTCGGTCACTTTCGAGTCCAATGCGGACCACGCGGCCGGTGAAAGTTTCGAGCGGTCGGGAGCGCAGACGCGCCTCAACCGGTTGGCCTTCCTCGATGAAGCCGGCGCGCGCCTCGTCAACATGGGCGAGGCCCCAATAGCTGCCGACGGCAATGAGAGTAAAGATCGGATCGCCGGCCTTGATCACCGAGCCCAGTTCCTTATGACGCTCGATGATGACTGCGTCGAAGGGAGCGACAAGCGTCCGGTGTCGCAGCATCGTCTCCTCGTACTGAAGCTGAGCGAGGGCGTCGGTCCGTTGCGCTTTGGCGCTTTCCGCCTCGCTCTCGGCAACGGCAACATCGGCCTTGGCCACGGCCTCGTCGCGGATCGCCTCCTCCACCGCTTGCTGCGAGACAACATCGCGCCCCGCCAGAGTCTGCTTGCGCCGATTGGTCTCTTGCTTCTGGGTGAACACCGCGCGCGCCTTCTCAAGATTGGCGGCGCTTTTGGCTATATTGACCTCAGCGATCAGTCGTGCGGCGCTTGCCTTGGCAACCTTGGCATCCTGCTCGCCGGTAGCAAGGCGGGCCAACACTTGCCCTTTGCTGACACGATCGCCGTGATCCGCGTTAAGTTTAGCGAGTGTAGCGCCGACTTCGAATCCGATCTTCGAGAGAACACGGGCTTCGGTGGTCCCAAGGCCAAACACCCGGATGGGGATATTCTCCTCGATCGCTGCAACCTGAACATAGATCGGACGATTCGCGTAAGCGAAAGCCGCGGCGACAACGACGGCCACGAACCCGATTGCTAAAAGA
Source organism: Variibacter sp. (assembly GCA_039808325.1). Classification (GTDB taxonomy): domain Bacteria; phylum Pseudomonadota; class Alphaproteobacteria; order Rhizobiales; family Xanthobacteraceae; genus JAFKKS01. Next base: position 936 of record JBDHSU010000228.1, read on the forward strand.
GCATACTTCGTTGACGGTTCGCGCAAGATGATGAAGACGCGCCTTTTGCGCATCTGATCGCGCGACTCTCCAGGCTTGGCGGCCGGGATCATGGAATCATTCATGATCGAGCTTATCCGTCACCGATAAGGGATCTTCCGCGTCCAGACTTTTTCGGCTCTTCGTCCGGCCATCACTTTCTCCGGTCTGCAGCAATATTCGATCTAAAACCGAACCTTGCCGCGAAGCTCGACTCCAAGGCCATGCGCGCCGCGGCCGACGAATGCAGCGCGCTGCCGCGGCGCGACCGCATCATCGTCAGTCGCAGGGACGATCAGGCCATCTGATATCGGATTGCAAGCAAACCGACCCTCGCCATTATGCAGGTTCTTTTCGAAGCGTATTGCGCTGGATCAAAACCGCAGCCGGCGCGAAGGCGCAAATGATCAACCTGAATGTCAGTGTGACGCAACGTTGCGCTGACGGCGCGGTCTCCGCATCACATCGCAGCCTGCTACGGAGTCGATGACAGCTCTCGCAACAGAAACATCATGGCCTGTGATAAGCGTCTAGACACCTTACGCTCCATTAGCTGGCTCGGTTAGCCTCAAGACATCTCAGCATTTCGTGTGGTGGAGCGGCTCGTATCATAGTTGCCGACCTCGCGCCGGACGGAGATCGCCAACCTCTTCCAGCCGTTGATGGTGATTACCGACAGAGTTAGGTCGACAATTTCTTTGTTCGTGAAATTCTGCCGCAGCTCTGCGAAAAGCTCTTCGTCGATAACATGCTCGAACATGTGCGTGACCGCCCTGGTCCAAGCCAGCGCAGCGCGTTCGCGCACACTGAAGAAGGCGTCCGCGCCAAGCCTATAGTGTATACAGCCGTTGCGCTCTCCGCCGTTCTAACGGACGCTGACCTCGAAACGACCACCTTCGAGGAAGTTCTCCAGCATGGCCGTGTAGGGACGGATATCGATGCCCTGCTCAGCAAGCCAGGCGTCGTTGTAATAGGTCGACGCATAGCGCTCGCCGCTGTCGCAGATCAGCGTGACCAGCGAACCAGTCTCGCCGGCCGCTTGCATATGCGCGGCGATCCAGCAGAGACCGAAAAAGTTCGTTCCAGTCGAGCCACCGATCCGCCGCCCAAGCCGCTCTGAGAGAACCGTCATCGCCGCGAGCGAGGCGGCATCCGATACTTTGATCATATGATCGATAACGCGCGGCAGGAAAGAAGGCTCGACACGTGGGCGCCCGACGCCCTCGATGCGCGTCGGTCGAGAACAGGTCACGTTCATGTCGCCCGTCCGATAGGCATCGTAGAAGGCGGAGCGCTCGACATCGACCACACAGAGTCGCGTGTTGTGATTTTTGTAACGGATATAGCGGCCGAGCGTTGCCGAGGTGCCTCCGGTACCGGCACTCATCACCAGCCAACGTGGAACCGGGTTCGGCTCGGAGCTCATCTGCCCGAAGATCGATTCCGCAATGTTGTTGTTGCCGCGCCAGTCCGTCGCTCGCTCCGCGAAGGTGAACTGGTCAAGATAATGTCCGCCGCTTTCGCACGCGAGCCGTGCGGCCTCGGTGTAGATTGTCGTCGGGTCGTCGACGAGATGACATCTGCCGCCGTAGCGGCGGATCGCAGCGATCTTTTCGCCGCTCGTCGTACGCGGCATCACGGCGACGAACGGAAGCCCAAGAAGGCGCGCGTAATACGCCTCCGACACGGCCGTCGAACCTGAAGAGGCTTCGACGATCGTCGAGCCTTCCCGCACCTCGCCGTTGCATATCGCATAGAGAAAAAGCGAGCGCGCCAGACGATGCTTGAGGCTTCCCGTCGGATGTGTCGACTCGTCCTTGAAATAGAACGCAATACCCGGCAACCTCGGCAAGTCGAGGCTGATGAGATGAGTGTCGGCGGAGCGCCTCCCCTCGGCCTCAAGCAGATCGATCGCACGTCGCGTCCAGGCGCGCGACAAGCATTCCGGCAGCTCTTGCACCGTCGGACAAGATTGAAAATCGAGATCGGGGGGCATCTGTTTCTCGCCTCTTTTGGTAACTCTAGCGGCAGCGCGACGACGTCGACAAGTCCTGCTCCATCACACGCGGCGCGACGCCGCCGGCGATGGTGAAAGTATGGGATCCCTTTGTGCGGGTGTTCCACTGGTCACTGACTGTCCTCTTTCTGGTTGCCTACGCGACTG
>JBDHSU010000229.1:0-3065 GCA_039808325.1 Variibacter sp.
AGATATACTGCTCTGGGATGCCACCGGCCGAGGCCCGATGCTCTTCGAGGAACAAGCCGGACTTTGGGTTCATCAGCACATCGTGAGACATGTTGTTGAGAAGAGCACCGTCCCAGACATAGCTCTTCGTCTCGACCATGCTCTTTATATAGGCGATCGGATCGTGCTGGCCGACTACGCCGGTAACTTCGATGCCGGTCGCCTTCTTGAACGGTTCGTAGAATGCGACCGTGAATCCGGGGGTATAAGGACCACCAGGGTCGCGCACGACGATGCGGCGATTCTCCTGAGCCCGAGTGTCCCAGATCGCGGGTGCGAACAGCGATCCGCCGGCGATTGCGGCTGTCCTCAAGAATGTGCGACGCGACAGCGCGATCGTTTGGTTCTTGTTGCTCATGATCGTCCCTCTCCTTCCTCTGAAAATTCTTAAGGGCAATTTTTACATCGTTGACATGTCAGTTCTGACATGTCAACGGCTTTCGGATCACCCCAAACTTAAGGAGAACTTGTTATGACAATCCACCGCAGCGGTACGAACAAGCGCCTAAGCAAGCTCGTCGTTCACCGCGGAATTGCGTATCTGGCGGGACAAGTCGCCGACAACCTGGACGCTCCTGTGGAAACGCAAACCAAGGAAACTCTTGCGAAAATTGACGCACTGCTCAAGGAGGCCGGCACCGACAAGTCCCGGATATTGTCGGCACAGATCTGGCTCGCGTCGATGAGTGATGCGCCGAAGATGAATGCGGTCTGGGAGGAGTGGATGCCGGAAGGTCAAGCCCCGGCGCGTGCCACAGTCGGCGCGCCGCTCGCTTCGGAACGGCATCGCATCGAGATCAAAGTGACCGCGGCCATTGATTAACCGGCTATCCGGATCTCGCCGCCGCTAAGCGCGCTGGGATCCTCAAGGTCCGGCGACCGGTGATGAGTTCAGGCGCAGCAGCAAAGACGGCCATGACCCGATCCTGACTGCGCCTGATCCCATCGAGCGTGGTTTTATGCGCCGCCGCTCGATCGCCGTTGACAATAGCGTCGATCATAGGGCCATGGCCCCGAGACCAATCGTCCGACAGTTCCTTTGCGCTGGCCGTCAGATACAGGATACGCAATGACTCGTCGTGCAGTCCTGCCACCGATTTCGCCAGCCGAGGACTTCCGCTCGCCTCCGCAATCGCGATGTGAAAGTCGCGATTGGCGAGCAGGAATCGCCGCTTCGCGGCGGTGTCGCTCACGCGATAGGGATTGGCGCAGGCCTTGTTCAGGCGCCTGAGTTTTGCTTCGGAAATGTTGCCTGCCGCACGCGCCGCGGACTCGGGCTCAACAATCTCGCGCATGGCGAAGATATCCGCGACATCTTCCATCGTCATGGGCGCGACGACATGGCCACTGCGCGGCTTACTCGTGACCCACCCATCCTGCCCGAGCCGCGACAGCGCGTGCCGCACGGAAGCCTTGCCGACACCATAACGCGCCGCAAGATAGCCCTCGGACAGTTCCTCGCCCGGCGGCAACTCGCAGGAGATGATCGCAAGCTTTAGCGTCTCATAGAACTGGTCCTTGATCTGACCTTCGATCGCTTCACCCAAGACTCATCCTCGCGTTCGTTGACATGTCAGATGTGACATGTCAGAGAAATCGATGAAAGGATAGTCGACATGCCAAAAATTGTGAAGTCAGGAAGGGACGCGAGCGCCAAGGCCATTGAAGATGCAAGCATTCGGGCGATCGTCGAAGCCCTGCTGGCGGGCATTGCCGCGCACGGCGAGGCCGCGGTGCGCGAGGCATCCCGTAAATTCGATGGCTGGGATCGCGTCGATTTCAGGCTGACCGACAAGGAAATTGACGATTGCATCAGCCAGCTATCGCGCCAGGATCTCGACGATATCCGGTTCGCGCAGAAACAGGTTCGCAACTTTGCTGAAGTCCAGCGCGCCGCCCTGAAAGATGTCGAAGTGGAAACGCTTCCTGGCGTCATTCTCGGCCATAAGAACATCCCCGTCGACGCGGTCGGTTGTTACGTTCCCGGAGGGAAATATCCGCTGCTCGCTTCGGCGCATATGTCGATCATCACGGCGAAGGTCGCAGGCGTGAAGCGCGTTGCGACGTGCGCGCCGCCCTATCAAGGTCGCCCAGCTCCGGCCATTGTAGCGGCACAGAAGCTTGCTGGCGCCGACGAAATCTACTGTCTCGGTGGCGTTCAAGCGGTCGGCGCGATGGCGCTCGGAACGGAAACCATCCCGGCCGTCGACATGTTGATCGGACCGGGCAATGCTTACGTGGCCGAGGCCAAACAGCAACTCTTCGGCCGGATCGGCATTGATCTGTTCGCTGGTCCGACCGAAACCCTGGTGATCGCTGACGATTCCACCGACGGCGAGTTGTGCGCCACCGACCTACTCGGTCAGGCGGAGCACGGCCCCGATTCACCGGCGATCCTGCTGACGACGTCCGAGAAGCTGGCCAAGGACACACTTGCTGAAATTGAAAGGTTACTCGGCATTCTGCCGACGGCAGCGATTGCGCGGAAGGCTTGGGAAGCGCACGGCGAAGTCATTGTTTGCGCCGATGACGCGGAGATGGTGCGCGAGGCCAATCGCATTGCGTCCGAGCATGTCCAAGTCATGACGCGCGACCCCGATTACTTCCTCGAGAATCTCACCAACTACGGATCACTCTTTCTCGGCCCGCGCACCAATGTGGCTTTTGGTGACAAGGTCATCGGAACCAACCACACGCTCCCGACACGCAAGGCCGCTCGATACACAGGCGGACTTTGGGTCGGAAAATTCTTAAAGACAGTAACATATCAGCGCGTTGTGACCGACGAAGCCGCCGCTCTGGTGGGAGCTTATTGTTCGCGCCTCTGCGCCCTGGAGGGGTTTGTCGGTCATGCGGAGCAGGCGAACATTCGCGTCCGGCGTTACGGCGGGAAGAACGTTCCATACGGCGCATCTGTCTCTGCCGTGGCCTCGTTACCGTCATGATCGTTAGTTCCCCGATATCGTTATTCCAGCGGAGCTAGGCGCACATAGAGATGACGCGCTCGACCGACTCTGCGAGTTTGT
>JBDHSU010000230.1:0-3021 GCA_039808325.1 Variibacter sp.
GCAGCAGGGCGACGCCGGCCCGCAAGGCGGCGAGCAAGGCCCGCAGGTCGTCGGAAACACGATCCCCGCGCCGCGCTCCTGATCAATCGATCCGACGACGGAACCCGGCTTCTCGCGAAGTCGGGTTCCGCGCTTGTTTGCAAGACCGGTCGAGAACTGTACGGCCGTCATGATTCCGGCGGAGCCAGCTTCGCTTGCTCCCGCCACCGGCTTGCCTATCGGCATATCCCGTCTCTTTGGCTGCTTCGCTTTATCGCCCTTGCTGGGAGAGGCCCTCATCTCGTAGCGTTTTGATCTTGCGTCACGAAAGGCGGGTCAAATGAAGCTATGGATTGCGCCGATCATCGCGGCGGTATTGTCCTTCGGCCTCGCGACGACGGCCGAGGCTCAGAAGAGTCAAAAGAAAAACTATATCTGCGGGCCGAACGGCATCTCGCAGTGCATTCGCGCCTGCTCATCGCGTGGCGGACAGGCACGTCGTTGTCCGCGGTGGTGCGATGATCAGAGGCGGCAACGCTGCCACTGATCCGGCAAAGCAGGCGACGCGCGCTTGCGATCTGCAAAAGGCGAGAGCGGGATGACGGCGGAGCATCGCTCGTCGTTCGAACGACGCAGAAGCGCATCATCAAACGTGAACGTCGCCGCCGCCCCTCGAGGGAGGTGCGGTGCGCCCGCGGTCAGGGCAGAAATCCTCATTCTGCCAAGTGACCGCCCGCGTGCCGCGCAGAGAATGCCGCCGCGTTATCGCTTCGGCTGGGCCGCGCGCGGGCGCTTGCCCCTGGCCGGCGCGCAGAACGCGGAATGCAGCGCGCTCACGACGGCCATGACCTCCGGCCGTACGACGGAATAATAGACCGTCGTTCCTTCGCGACGGGCTTCGACCAGGCCGTCCGATCGCAGCCGCATGAGCTGCTGGGACATCGGCACCTGCTCGATCCCGAGTTCCTGGCGCAGCTCGGCGACCGACTTTTCCCCCTCCACGAGAGCGCAGAGCACCAAGAGGCGCTGTGGGTGGGAAAGGCTGCGCATCAGCACGGCAGCCGACTCCGCAGCCGGGATCATATCTTTTACATTCATATTCTTGAATTTATATTTCTTGAATGTTACATGCAACCGGAAGATTGAGGAAGCTCAATCACCCGGGGGCGAACAGTCCTTACGGTGCCGGAGATCTTATTCGGAGAAGCAACGGGCGAAAACCGCCGGTCGAGGCCGGCGGGACGTTTCAACGGAGGGCATGCCATGTCTCACATCGTGGTTCTCGGCGCGGGTCTCGGCGGAATCATCATGGCCTACGAGATGAAGGCCAAACTGGGGCGCGACGACCGTCTCACCGTCGTCAATCTCGGCTCGACTTATTCGTTCGTGCCGTCAAATCCCTGGGTCGCCGTTGGCTGGCGGCAGCCGGAGGATATCGCCGTCGATCTCGTCCCGGTATTGAAGCCGCGGGGTATCGAACTGCGGCCGGAAGGCGCCAGGCGCGTGTATCCGAGCGACAACCGCATCGAACTCAACGACGGCGCGATGATTGACTACGATTATCTGATCGTCGCCACCGGCCCCGACCTTGCCTTCGACGAGGTGCCAGGACTCGGCCCGAATGCCTATACTCAATCCGTCTGTCAGATCGACCATGCCGTGCAGGCCAAAGCGGCGTTCGACAGGCTCGTGAAAGCACCTGGGCCGGTGGTGATCGGCGCGGCGCAGGGCGCGTCGTGCTACGGCCCGGCCTACGAGTTCGCCTTCATTCTCGACACCGCCCTGCGCAACGCCCGCGTCCGCGACCGGGTGCCGATGACCTTCGTGACGCCGGAACCCTATATCGGCCATCTCGGGCTCGACGGCGTCGGCGACACCAAGGGCCTGATCGAAAGCGCCATGCGCGAGCGCCACATCAAGTGGATCACCAACGCCCGCACGACGAAGGTCGAAGCCGACAAGCTCGTCGTCGAGGAGGTGAACGACGACGGCGCGGTCAAGGCGACGCATGAACTGCCGTTCGCCTTCTCGATGCTGCTTCCGGCTTTCCGGGGCGTGCCGGCGGTATATGGCATCGAGGGTCTGACCAATCCGCGCGGTTTCATTGTCATCGACAAGCACCAGCGCAATCCGGCCTTTCCCAATATTTTCGCGGTCGGCGTGTGTGTGGCCATTCCTCCGGTCGGCAAGACGGCCCTCGCGGTCGGCGTGCCGAAGACCGGCTTCATGATCGAATCCATGGTCACCGCCACGGCGGAGAACATCGCTTCGATCCTCAAAGGCGAGCGGCCGAAAGCGGTCGCGACCTGGAATGCGGTGTGCCTCGCCGATTTCGGCGACGACGGCATCGCCTTCGTCGCGCAGCCGCAGATCCCGCCGCGCAACGTCAACTGGTCGTCGCAGGGCAAATGGGTGCACGCCGCCAAGATCGGCTTCGAAAAGTATTTTCTGCACAAAATCCGGCAGGGCAGGGCCGAGACATTTTACGAGAATCTCGTGCTCGACATGCTCGGCATCAAGAAGTTGAAGGACGTCCACATGGAGACGGCTGACGAGCCTCTGATCCAACGACGTTGAATCAGAGCCGTCGTTTATTTTTCTTTTGAGCGTGATCATTTCCGAAAATCGGTTCCCGCTTTTCGGGATCATGCTCCAGCCGCTTCGCAAACCGAAAGGAGATGACAATGACGATCGATCGCGCGGTGATATTGTTCGCGGGCTGCATGGTTCTGGCTTCCCTGGCGCTCGGCTTCTACGTTTCGCCATGGTGGTACCTGCTCACGGCCTTTGTCGGGCTCAACCTGATGCAGGCATCGTTCACCGGCTTCTGTCCGGCGGCGATGATCTTCCGGAAAATGGGTTGCCCTGCCGGCATGGCGTTCAAGTAGCAACGCGTATCGTGATGATGCGGCGGCCGGGGCCAAACCCCGCCGTCGCCGGTGAAGGCTCTGCGTTCCAAGAAAGCTCTGCGTTCCATGTCCCGACTGTTTTCACGTGTTGTGGTGGCGGTGCTCGCCGCGACGCCGGTTCTCGGCGTCGCGC
>JBDHSU010000231.1:0-2927 GCA_039808325.1 Variibacter sp.
CGAAGGCGCCGATGTCCAGCGCATTCCCGAATGCGTGTTCCGAAAGCTTCGCGGTGCCGTGGCGCGGCCGGCAGACATAGGCCGATGCGTTGGCGATGCTCTTGAGGCTCGTGCCGTAAGCGCTTCTCACGGCTGGGGAAACGACGGAGCTGGTGAACCGCGCGATGGTTTCCGTCATGGCGCAGTTCAGCACCGCGGGCGGGTCGATCGCGATATCCCCCAGCTTCGAGACCGAGATCGGGAAGGGCACGCTGCAACCTGCCGGATCGGAGAGCGGCTCCTGCGGCGCGAACACGACGCCCAGCGCCTTCAGTCTCGAACGGCAGGCTGTGTCCTCCCGCCTTTCGGCGTCGTCCGGGCGGGCGGCGGTTTCCCGGTTGTGGCGCCCGACGCTGCCTTCCCCACCGCGTTCGTAAGGATCGGAGAGGGCCGGCTTGCCCTCCTTGGGCTCGCCGGCATTCTCCCGCGGCCGCGCTTCGGGCACTGGCGCCTGGCCATCTTTTGGAACGGTCTGAACCTCGCCCTGCCGGGGAGCCTCGGTGCCGGCCGAGCCACTGTTACCGGTGCCATCGGGTCTTGGGGTAGGCTCGGGGGCTTCGGAGGGCAGCGCAGGCCCGGCAGGCCGCGCAGGCGCAGCCGATGCTGCGGGGCGCGGCCGCTTCTTCCTCGCCTTCCGGGCCGGTTTGCCCTTTGCCTTCGGCGCGAAGATCTGTTCGAAAAGCGAACGGGGATGATGGCGCGCCTTCGCGGCTGCCGGCTGGATGGCGAGAACAAGAGCGCAGAGAGCGACGACCGCGTTTCCGAACGATCTCTTCATCTTCAGGCAGATGGTGGCGGCGCGCGCGCTGGCAATCGTGCGGACGATCACGATCGGTTACAGGCGACGACCGCATGTGTCCGTTTCGGGTGGGAACCGTCAGGCGCCGATGGCCTCGAGACCCTCTTCGAGGTAGTCGCCCAGCATGGGCATGCCCATGAGATAGGCGGCCGTCTTGCGGTTGCCGCGCTGCCTGGCTTCGGCCAGCGCTTCCGCCCACTCGCTGCCGTCATAGTCGCCGCGGCCGATCCAGGCCAGCGCGATCAGCTCGGCCGCCTCGTCGACGTTCAGGTCGCTGATCAGCTCGCGCAGCTCCTCGGCCGTGAGATCCTGCTCCTCTTCCTCGGCAAGACCGTCGTGATGGTGGCCGTCGCGGACCTGATCCTCGATCTCGATCTCATGCTCGCTGCCGCCTTCATAGTCGCTGCTGAGGCCGGCGCTGATCGCCTTGGCCTTGAGGATGAACAGGCGCACCGTGTCCGGTCCGATCGACAGTTCCCATTCCTTCTGCGTGCGTCTGCGCACGGCATCCTCCCTTGCAGGCACCCATGATAGCCGATTTCAGGGCGGCGTCACGAGAGGGCCGCGAACCCGCCGGATTCGGCTTGTCCCGCCGTGCGGCCGTCCCGTCCTCCGGTTTTTCGGGGAGCATGCCGGATTTCGCGGCATTTTGTTCAAAATTCATCGTGAAAAGCCGCACCGAGTTGCTATATTGTCTGCAACGGGCGAAGCGGTTCCGACAGTTGAGGCTGTGGGGCCGTTTTCTTTTTGAGTCCGAGGGCCGCGTAAGCGGCCGTCATCTAAAGCCGCGCGAGCGGCTGTGGAATGGAAGGCGAGGTCATCATGAACAAGGTCCCGATGACGGCTCGGGGATTCGAGACGCTGAAGGAAGAGCTCCGCTGGCGCCAGCAGGAGGAGCGTCCACGCGTCATCGAAGCGATCTCCGAGGCGCGTTCGCACGGCGACCTTTCGGAGAACGCCGAGTACCACGCCGCCAAGGAGGCGCAGAGCCTCAACGAGGGCCGTATCAACGAATTGGAGGATCTCGTCGCCCGCGCCGAGGTCATCGACGTCGCGAAGCTCTCCGGCAGCACGGTCAAGTTCGGCGCGACTGTGCATCTCGTGGACGAGGACACCGAGGAAGAGAAGGCCTACCAGATCGTCGGCGACCAGGAAGCGGACGTGAAGGCCGGCCGCATCTCCATCTCCTCGCCGATCGCGCGCGCGCTGATCGGCAAGGGCGTCGGCGAGTCGATCGAGGTGAACGCGCCGGGCGGCGCGCGCGGCTACGAGATCGTCAAAGTCCAGTACGTGTGAGCGCCGGCTTTCCCGTGCGCGGTGAAGGCGGCGGCATGGCGGATGCCCGCGCCGCGCATGACGCGACGCTCGACGTTGCCGAAATCGAGGTTGTCGCCCCCAACCTGAAGCGAAGGCTCTCGGGCGTCACCAGCACGATCGTCCAGCTCGTGCCCGTCCAGGCCCGCTCGCTGCGGATTGCCACGATCGGACCGGGCCTTCCCGGCAGCCTGCCGCATCTGAAATGGTGGCAGGTGCCCGGCCTGCTGCGCCTGCCGCGCTCGGGCCGCCCGCGCATCTGGCACGCGCGCCGCAATGTCGAGATGATCGCGGGGATCGCGCTGAGATACGTTCTGCGCGCGCCGCTGAAGCTGGTCTTCACCTCCGCCGCGCAGCGCGACCACAGGCCCTTCACCAAATGGCTGATCCGGCGCATGGATGCCGTGATCGCGACCAGCGCGCGCTCGGGCAGCTTCCTGGAGGTGCCCCACCGCGTCGTCATGCACGGCGTGGACGTGGCGACGTTCCATCCGGCGGAAGCCGAAAGCGACCGCTTCAGCGCGTCGCGCCTGCCCGGCCGCCATGCGGTCGGCTGCTTCGGCCGCATCCGCCACCAGAAGGGCACGGACCTCTTCGTGGAAGCGATGCTCGATCTCCTGCCCCGCTACCCCGACTGGACGGCTGTCATCACCGGACGCGTGACGGCCGAGCACAGGCCTTTCGCCGAGGCGCTGCGGCGGCGCATCGAGGCGGCCGGCCTGTCGGAGCGGATCCGCTTTCTCGGCGAAGTGCCGGACATTCCCGCCTGGTACAG
>JBDHSU010000232.1:0-2927 GCA_039808325.1 Variibacter sp.
GGGCAAGCCGACGGCGAAGAACTCCGAGGGCGACCTCGTGGTGATGAGCCGCAGCGTCACGCTGGCGGTCGTCGATGCCGACGGCACCGAGCGCGCGACGCATCGTCTGCCCTATGGCGCGCGCCTGCGTGTGGACGAGGGTGACAAGGTCAAGCGCGGCCAGCGCCTGGCGGAGTGGGACCCCTATACCCGTCCAATCATCACCGAGGTCGACGGCACTGTCGATTTCGAGGATCTGGTCGAGGGCCAGTCGGTTGCGGAAACGCAGGACGAATCCACCGGCATCACCAAGCGTGTCGTCACCGACTGGCGCACGTCGAGCCGGGCGGCGGACCTGCGTCCCGCCATCGTGATCAAGAGCAAGGAGGGCGAGATTCTCAAGCTCGCGCGCGGTGGAGATGCCCGCTACGCGCTTGCCATCGACGCCATCCTGTCGGTCGATACCGGCGCGCAGGTGAAGGCGGGCGACATCATCGCCCGTATCCCGACCGAGAGCGCCAAGACGCGCGACATCACCGGCGGTCTGCCGCGCGTCGCAGAATTGTTCGAGGCGCGCCGTCCGAAGGAATCCGCGGTCATCGCGGAAATCTCCGGCACCGTGCGCTTCGGCCGCGACTACAAGAACAAGCGCCGCATCTCGATCGAGCCGGCCGAGAAGGATATCGAGCCCGTGGAGTATCTCATCCCCAAGGGCAAGCACATCCATCTGCAGGACGGCGACGTGATCGAGAAGGGCGATTATATCGTCGACGGCAACCCCGCGCCGCACGACATCCTGGCGATCAAGGGCGTCGAGGAACTCGCCGCCTACCTGGTCAACGAAATCCAGGAAGTCTACCGGCTACAGGGCGTGTTGATTAACGACAAGCACATCGAGGTGATCGTTCGCCAGATGCTGCAGAAGGTCGAAATCGACGACGTCGGCGAAACCGATCTCATCCATGCCGACCAGATCGACAAGACCGAGCTGGACGAGGTCAATGCCCGTGCGATCGAGGAGGGCAAGAAGCCGGCCACCGGCCATCCGGTTCTGCTCGGCATCACCAAGGCGTCGCTGCAGACTCGCAGCTTCATCTCGGCGGCCTCCTTCCAGGAGACGACGCGCGTGCTCACCGAGGCCGCCGTCAGCGGCAAGGCCGATACGCTCGACGGCCTCAAGGAGAACGTCATCGTCGGCCGCCTGATCCCGGCGGGCACGGGCGCGATGATGAATCAGCTGCGCGAGGTCGCCAGCAAGCGCGACAAGCTCATTCTCGAAGAGCGCGAGAAGGAAGCGATGAAGGCAGGCGAGGCCGCCCCGGCCGCGCTGCCGGTGCCGGCCGCGGAGTGATCCGCGGTCCGAGATAAAAGACGATCGCGGCGCCGCGGTTGTGAAACATCAGAAAGGGCCACCGGAAACGGTGGCCCTTTTTTGCTGGCAGGCTTCTCGGTCGCAGGACGATTCGCTCGTGCGTTGCTCGGCCAATGGCCGAGTCGCGACGGCCCCGGTTTGGGACGATCGAGGAATCGGAGAGGGAGAGGTACAAGCCTTCGCCGAATCCGCTCCGCCGGGCCGGATTCCGGAGAAAGGCTGCCGCTTTCGTCCCCGGCTTGCCCTTTTTTGTGCTAGGAAAAGGTTGTTCTCCGGCGCGTAACGCCGTTTCGCGCGGGGAAGGACGGCGCGATGGGCCGAAAGTCCCGGTTTTGCGCGGACTTTCGCCTTGACTCAGGTGATTCACGCCGATACATACGGCCCACTTTCGGCAGGCGGTGAGTTTCGCCTCGTCGGCACGGCATTCCCGGATATGCTAAGCCATTGAGATTTATGTCTCTTTCGGTTTTCTGGCCGGCACCTCGCCTCGACGGATGATCCTCAAACGCTGCCGCTGACTTTGATGTCAGAACTGCTGGATTCACGACCCCGTCGCTTTTAGGCGGCCGGGTCCTCTGAGACGTGAGCGCTATCCCGCAAAAGCCGGGGCGGGTGGCGTGCGCCGGCCGGGGCTCGCCCCAGACGTGAGAACGAAGGCCTGATCTGATGCCGACAATTAACCAGTTGATCCGCAAGGGTCGCGAGAAGGTGGTCTACCGCAACGCCGTGCCGGCCCTGAAGTCGGCGCCGCAGAAGCGCGGCGTCTGCACGCGCGTCTATACGACGACCCCGAAGAAGCCGAACTCGGCGCTGCGCAAGGTCGCCAAGGTGCGCCTCACCAATGGTTTCGAGGTCATCGGCTATATTCCGGGTGAGGGCCACAACCTTCAGGAGCACTCCGTGGTGATGATCCGCGGCGGCCGCGTGAAGGACCTTCCGGGTGTTCGCTATCACATCATCCGCGGCGTGCTCGACACGCAGGGCGTCAAGAACCGTAAGCAGCGCCGTTCGAAATACGGCGCCAAGCGGCCGAAGTGAGGTAGCGCGTCATGTCCCGTCGTCACTCCGCCGAAAAGCGCGAAATCAATCCGGACCCCAAGTTCGGCAATCTCGTCGTTTCGAAATTCATGAATGTGCTCATGTATGACGGCAAGAAATCCGCCGCCGAGCGCATCATCTACGGCGCCTTCGATATCATCGAGGGCAAGACCAAGCAGAACCCGATCTCGGTGTTCGAGCAGGCGCTCGACAACGTGATGCCCTCGATCGAAGTGCGCTCCCGCCGCGTCGGCGGCGCGACCTACCAGGTCCCGGTTGAAGTGCGCTCGACCCGCCGCCAGGCGCTGGGCATCCGCTGGATCATCTCCGCCGCGCGCGACCGCAACGAGAAGACGATGATGGACCGCCTCTCCGCGGAGTTGCTGGACGCATCGAATAACCGGGGGAATGCCGTCAAGAAGCGCGAAGACACGCACCGCATGGCGGAAGCCAACCGCGCGTTCTCGCATTACCGCTGGTAACCGGCGAACAGAGATCAGGACACCCTTATGGCCCGCAGCCACCCGATCGAGGACTA
>JBDHSU010000233.1:0-2858 GCA_039808325.1 Variibacter sp.
ACCACGAACTCACCGTCTTCTATGGAAACATCTACGCCGTGAATGACTTGCGTTGCCCCAAAAGCCTTACGCACGTCACTGACAAGCACGGACGCCATCAAAACCCTCCCAGGACCTCATGGCTTCGTTCGAGCCGCCGAAGCGATCCGCCGCCACGTATTTTGTTAGCCATTGTTGCTGCGTAGCGGAAGAAATCAAGCGCAAAAGTTGCACTCGCTCGCCAGCGTCAACCCGCAACGCCACGGGCCGCATTCGTGCGGGATTTCACGCAAGGCCCGATCCGTTTCCTATCCCTGCCCTCTTGGCAAATCGGCCGCTTGGCATCATGGTGCCGCCGCATTCCCGCGTCCGCGGATGCTCCTGCCGCTCTTTCCAAGGGGTAAGCACTATGGCCAACGACAAGGCCGACGTCCTATTCATCGGTCCGCATCGTGTTCATCTTTTCGCCGAACTGAATAAGGCGTTCGTCATCCACCATGCGCCCCGGCCGGAGGACGTCGATGACGCTATGACGGCGAAGCTGGCTCCGACGTTGCGGTATGTCGCGGTGGGCGGACATCCGGGCGCCATCAGCGGCGCGACCATGGCGAAACTGCCGAAACTCGAGATCGTGTCCAACTTCGGCGTCGGCTACGACAATGTCGACGTCAAGTATGCCGCCGCCCACAACATCATGGTGACCAACACGCCGGATGTTCTGAACGAGGAGGTTGCCGACACCACGCTTGGCCTTCTCCTCGCCACGACCCGCGATTTCATCCAGGCCGACCGGTACGCCCGCTCGGGCGATTGGGAGAAGCATGGCGATTACAAGCTGTCGCACTCGCTGCGCGACCGCAAGATCGGCATCGTCGGCCTCGGCCGCATCGGGCGCGCCATCGCGCGGCGTCTCGACGCCATGCTGCTGCCGGTCGCTTATCACAGCCGCAACCAGGTGAAGGACGTCGCCTATAAATACTACGCCGACTTGGTCGCGATGGCGCGGGACGTCGACGCGTTGATCGTCATCACGCCGGGCGGCGCGGGCACCAAGAACCTGATCAACGCCAAGGTTCTCGAGGCGCTCGGGCCGAACGGTATCCTGATCAACATGGCGCGCGGCTCCGTCGTCGACGAGGACGCGCTGATCGCGGCGCTGAAGAACAAGACCATCGCCGCCGCCGGCCTCGACGTGTTCGTCAAGGAGCCGCATGTGCCGCAGGCGCTGAAGGACATGGAGAACGTGGTTCTACTGCCGCATGTCGGTTCAGCTTCGGTTCACACCCGACGCGCGATGGAACAACTGGTCGTCGACAACCTTGTCGCCTGGAAGGCCGGTAAAGCGCCGTTGACCCCCGTCCCGGAGACGCCGTCCAGGCGAAAATGACAGGCGCGAGAGCGCCGAGGAGACGCCTCATGCGCTTCCGCGCTGCGCTGTTAGCCGTATTGCTGTCGTCGGCGCTCGCCGGCGGCGCTTTTGCCCAGTCCGCTCCCGCACAACCTGCTCCCGCCCCATCCGCTCCCGCCGAGGACGGCGCCAAAGCCGTCCTCGGCGCATGGGAGATGTCGAACGCCGACCGGGACCGCACGTGCACGGTCACGCTGCGGAGCGACGCCGCCGGGTCCGCCCATGCGCTGCAATGGGACGAAAAGTGCGCGGCGATGTTTCCGTTCACGAAATCCGCGGTGGCCTGGGTCGTCGGCGACAAGGAGGCGCTGCGCTTCCTCGACGGCCAGGGCAAAGCCGTTCTCGAAGTCTCGGAAGTCGAAGGCGGACTTTACGAGGGCGAGCGCCCGGGCGAGGGTCTCCTCTTCCTGCAAAGCACCGCCGCCGAGGCCGCCGATAGCGGCAAAACCGTCGAGCAGATGGCCGGCGAATGGGCGTTCGCGCGCACCGACGGTAAGCCGATCTGCCAGGTATCCCTGGTCAAGAACGACAGCGGCGCGCTCGCGCTCAAGATCAAACCGGGCTGCAGCGGCATCATTACCGATTTCGCGCCGGCGAGTTGGTTGATGGATCGCGGCCAGCTCGTGCTCACATCGAAAGCCGGCGACATTTGGCGCTTCGAAGAAGACGATGCCGGCGCCTGGCAACGCATCCCACGCGGCAGCGAGCCGCTGCGATTGATGCGGCAGTAGCCGGCTTGCGCGCGCTGCGTAATCTCCGCGCAGGATTTAACCCGTCATCCTGAGGCGTTCGCGCATCGAGTCTGGAAGGATGGACGGCGAAGGTGTTCGAGCCGTCGCCTTTCGAGGCGGCGCTGGCGCGCCGCGCACCGCAGGGTAACGGATCGATTTCGCGACCCGCGTCAATCAAATCAGCTTCAATCCCCTGAAGCTCGCGTGCCCGTCGCGCCCGACGATGATATGGTCGTGCAGCGCGATCCCCATCGGTTGCGCGATCGTCTGAATCTCTTTCGTCATCTGGATGTCGGCGCGCGACGGGGTCGTGTCGCCGGACGGATGGTTGTGCACCAATATTGTTTTCGAAGATATCGCATTGATTCAAAAAGAATTTCTATTGAGACAAGAAATCGCTGGGGTATGAGTTTGGGGTCGGTAGTCGGTGATCTAAAGTGATCTTCATCCTTGGCAACATCTGGTCACGCTGAGGATGGTCTGAGCACGTTGGGCCACCAACAACTCTACCGCATTAGCGCGAAATGCTCAAAAACCATGCGCTTCGAGCTTTGCAGTGGCTGACTCCTTCGTCTGAAAGATTCGGGATCTTCGATGCGCAACGAGGCTCGATCGTTGTCGCTGAAAAGGAAGACAGCGGGCTGGGCGTGGCAGCCAGCTAAAGCTGATCGGGCTGATACGCCGCTTGGGCGACCACTTTCGACGCATCACGTCGGCTCTGATATTTCCCGATCAGCGAA
>JBDHSU010000234.1:0-2692 GCA_039808325.1 Variibacter sp.
GCGATACTTGTCAGCGAGCACGTCCTTCTCGCGCGCGACGATAGCCGGATCGAGGCCTGATTCGTCGACCGCGAGCGGGTTCGCCGCCGCGATATGCATCGCCACGAGACGCCCGAGCGCGCTCAATTCATCGGCCTGCCCCGGCGATTCGAGACCGACGATCACGCCGATCTTGCCAAGCCCGTCGGAGACGGAATTGTGCATGTAGGTGCCGACCGCGCCCTGATTGACGGACACGATCGCCGCGCGGCGCAGCGTCATGTTCTCGCCGATGGTGGCGACCGCGGACGCGATCGCTTCATCGACCGTCATCGAGCCGGCCTTGGCCGCCTTGATCTTCTCCACGTCGGAGCCGGCCGTCAGGGCCACGTCGGCGATCATCTTCACAAGGCCCTGGAAGTGGTCGTTGCGAGCCACGAAGTCGGTTTCCGCATTCACTTCGACGACCGCCGCCTTGGTGCTGCTGCGCGCAATGCCCACGAGACCTTCGGCGGCGACGCGGCCAGCCTTCTTGGCGGCTTTGGCAAGGCCCTTCTTGCGCAGCCAGTCCACCGCCGCTTCCAAATCGCCGTTGTTTTCGGTCAGCGCGGCCTTGCAATCCATCATGCCGGCGCCGGTCTTCTCACGCAGGTCCTTGACCAGCGCTGCGGTGATCTCTGCCATTGTTCAGGTCCGAAAGTCTTGAGGACGACAGATGCGCGGCGGACACGCCGCGCATCACGTTATTCCGCTTCAGCGACGAGCGTCTTGGCCTGCGCCACCCAGCCATCGACGCGGCCCGGCAGGCCGACTTCCTCGCCGATTTTATGCGCGGCTTGCGGCTTCAAGTCGGCGATCTGCCAATAGTGGAAGATTCCGAGGTCGTTGAGCTGCTTCTCGATCGCGCCGGACACGCCCGGCAGCTTCTTGAGGTCGTCGGCGACGCCGCGCGGTCCGGGCAGGACCTCGTAGCCGGCCTCGTCCGCGCTCGCGGACAGGTCTTCCGCGATCGGGCTTTCCGCCGCGCCGATATCGATGCCGCGCTCACCCTGCGAGCGCGAGATGCCGTCGATGGCCGCCTTGGCGATCAGATCGCAATAGAGCGAGATGGCGCGGCTGGCGTCGTCGTTGCCGGGCACCGCGAAGGTGATGCCCTGCGGGTCGCAATTGGTGTCGACGATCGCGGCGACCGGAATGCCCAGGCGCTGCGCTTCCTTGATGGCGATGTCTTCCTTGTTGGTATCGATCACGAACAGCAGGTCGGGAATGCCGCCCATGTCCTTGATGCCGCCGAGCGAGCGGTCGAGCTTGTCGCGCTCGCGCTGCAGATCGAGGCGCTCCTTTTTGGTGTAGCCCTGCGCCTCGTTCGAGGAGAGCATTTCATCGAGCTTGCGCAGGCGCTGGATCGAACCGGAGATCGTCTTCCAGTTGGTCAGCGTGCCGCCGAGCCAGCGCGAATTGACGTAATATTGCGCGCAGCGCTTGGCGGCGTCGGCGACGGCATCCTGCGCCTGGCGCTTGGTGCCGACGAACAGGATCTGGCCGCCCTTGGCGACCGTGTCCGAGATCGCCTGCAGCGCGCGATGCATCGCCGGGACGCTCTGGGCGAGATCGATGATATGGATGTTGTTGCGCACGCCGAAGATGTATTCCCCCATCTTCGGGTTCCAGCGGTGGGCCTGATGGCCGAAATGCGCGCCGGCTTCCAAGAGCTGACGCATGCTGAATTCAGGTAGCGACATAGGTTTTCTCCGGTTTGATCCTCCGCGGACGTGTGAGCCAGACCTTGCGGGCTGAGCCACCGGACGGCTTTGCGCGACCCATTGTCGGGGTCAAAAGCCACATTCCGCGTGTGTGATGGCGGCGGATATAGCCGCCCGACTCGCCGGATGCAAGAAAAAGCGATCAAACCGGTGGCAAAAGCCGCCGGGAACCGGCTTTTCGCGCCGTTCTCAGATGGCCTCCACCGCCACCACCCCCGGCACCGCCTTGATCGCGCCGGCGATCTGCGGGGACACCTTGAAACGGCCGGGCAGCCTCACCTCGACCTCCCCCCCGTCCGCCAGCATCAGGACCATGCTGACATCCCCGTCCCCGCGCGCCTCCAGCCGCCGGGAAATCCCCTCCAGCGGCTTGTCGTCGCGCAGAAAGATGCGCAGGCCCTTCTGGATCTTCTCGGCCGCCTGATCGAGCGGCTCGACCGACTGGATGCGGGCGCGCACCTCCTCGCCCTGCGCCTCCGCGGAGAGGAACAAGAGCACCGCCTTTCCCGGCTCCAGCAGGTCGCGATATTGCTGCAGGCCCTCCGAGAACAAAACCGCCTCGTATTGGCCGGAGGGGTCGGACAGGCCGATAATGCCCATCTTGTTGCCGGTCTTGGTGCGCCGCTCCACCCGCGACACCACGGTCGCCGCGGTCTTGCCGGCGGTCGCGCCCATCTTCACCGAGCGTGAGAAATCGGCCCAGTTCAGCACCTTCATGCGCGCCAGGGCCTGGGTGTAATCGTCCAGCGGATGCCCGGTGAGGAAGAAGCCGATCGCCTCGTATTCGCGCTGCAGCCGCTCGGCGGGCAGCCACGGCTCGCGCTCGGGAATGCGCATCGCAGCCCCGCTCGCCGCGTCGCCGAAGGAGAATTCCATCGCGCCGCTGGTCGTCACCTCATGCGCACGCTGCGCATTGGCGATGATGACCTCCACCGCGCCATGCGCGCGGG
>JBDHSU010000235.1:0-2586 GCA_039808325.1 Variibacter sp.
TCGGGCGCGGGGTGAGGCTTTGCCGCCACGGCCTGGAGGGGGCGGGGCGGGTGCGGCGCCCGCGAAATGGCTATTGACGGCGCGCCCTCCCTTGCCCATTGTCCGCGCCCGGAAGGCTTATCAATGACGATCCGCAAGACAATTTTCGGCATTTGCCGGGAGATTATGAGCTAGCGCCCCCGCTGGCTGCGGCCGTCTTTTGTCCATCGCGATAAAGAGAACGCCCGGGGCCAGCAGGCGCCGGGGACACGTTTTCCAATGGACTTGAAGCTTCCATGGACTTGAAGCTCTACGATACCCTGACGCGCGAGAAGCGGCCGTTCGTGCCGCTCGATCCGTTGAATGTGCGCATGTATGTGTGCGGGCCGACGGTCTATGATTTCGCGCATATCGGCAATGCGCGGCCGGTGATCGTGTTCGACGTGCTCTACCGGCTGCTGCGCCATCTCTACGGAGAGACCCACGTCAAATATGTCCGCAACATCACCGACGTCGATGACAAGATCAACGCGCGCGCGGCCGAGCGCGGCGTCTCCATCCGCGACCTGACCGAGGAGACCTACGCCAATTTCAAGGCCGACGTCGCCGCGCTCGGCTGCCTGCCGCCGACTGTCGAGCCGCGCGCGACCGAACACATCGAAGAGATGAAGGCGCTGATCGAGAAGCTGGTCGCGTCCGGCCATGCTTATGTCGCGGAGGAGCACGTTCTCTTTTCCGTGCCGTCGATGCAGGATTACGGGCAGCTCTCCAAGCGCCCGCTCGACGAGATGATCGCCGGCGCGCGCGTGGACGTCGCGCCCTACAAGCGTCACGATCAGGATTTCGTCTTGTGGAAGCCATCGAAGCCCGGCGAGCCGTCCTGGCCCTCGCCGTCAGGCATTGGGACGCCGGGCCGCCCCGGCTGGCATATCGAATGCTCGGCCATGTCGTGGAAGCATCTCGGCGAGACCTTCGACATCCATGGCGGCGGCATCGACCTCGTGTTTCCGCATCACGAGAACGAAATCGCGCAATCGCGCTGCGCCTTCCATACCGGGCTGATGGCACGGACCTGGATGCATAACGGCTTCCTGCAGGTCGAAGGCGAGAAGATGTCGAAGTCGCTCGGCAATTTCATCACCATCCGCGAGGTGCTGAACGACTGGCCGGGGGAGGTCGCGCGCTTCAACATGCTGCGCACGCATTACCGCCAGCCGATCGACTGGACGCTGAAGGGGCTGGAGGAAAGCTACGACACGCTGCGCGCGCTGACCGAGCGCCCGGAATTCACTGGCGGCGGCGAGAGTGGTTTCGCGTCCTCCGTGCTCGACGCCTTGTGCGACGATCTGAACACGCCGAGAGCGATTGCCGAACTGCATGCCCTGCATCGCGCGGGCGACTTTGCGGCGCTCGCGGCATCGCTGCGCGCGCTCGGCTTCGACAGGCGGCCGGAAAGCCGGCGCGCGGTCGACAAGGACACGGTTGAGCGGCTGATCGCGATACGCCTCGACGCGCGCAAGGCGAAGAACTGGGCGGAGTCCGACCGCATCCGCGACGAGCTCGCCGCGATGGGCGTGATCGTGAAGGACTCGAAAGAGGGCACCACCTGGGAGATCGCGCGATGATGGCGCGCGCCAATCCCGAACTGGCCATGCGGCCGTTCCTGCCGGCGGACGCGCCGGTGCTGGCGGATATCTTCCGCGCCAGCATCGAGGAACTAGCGGCCGACGATTATTCGCAATCGCAGATCGAGGCGTGGATGTCGGCGGCGGACGACGCGGTGGCCTTCGCCGGCCGGCTCGGCGGACAGCTCACGCTGATCGCGACGCTCGACGGCGCGCCGGTCGGCTTCGCCTCGCTGAAAGGGCAGGAGCATATCGACATGCTCTATGTGCATCCGGCCGCGGCCGGGCGGGGCGCGGCCGCCATGCTGGTCGACGCGCTGGAGAAGCTTGCGGCGGCGCGCGGCGCGGCAAAGCTCACGGTCGAGGCGAGCGACACCGCGCATGACTTCTTCCACAAGCGCGGCTATGCGCCGATGCAGCGCAATTCGGTGTCACGCGGCGGCGAATGGCTCGCCAACACCACGATGGAAAAGCCGCTTGGCGGCGGGCAGGCTCTTCAATGAAACAGGCTTCGCAATGAATCTGCAGCGGCATCACGTCATCGTTTCGATTATCGCGATCCTTGTCGCCGTCGCGCTGGCGGCCAATTATTACCTGTGGTGAGATCATGCAACGTCCCGATACGCCGTTTCCCAAACGTTGGCTTTATTACATCGTGCTCAAGTTCGTCGTCCTGGCAGCGGCGGTTGCGATCGTGCTGAAGCTTTACGGGTTCTGGTGAACTCATGACGCGCGAACGGCTCTATCTCTACGACACCACGTTGCGCGACGGCGCGCAGATGAACGGCGTCGATTTCACGCTGCATGACAAGGAAGCGGTGACCGGTCTGCTCGACCGGCTCGGGCTCGATTACGTCGAGGGCGGCTATCCCGGCGCCAACCCGACCGACACGGCGCTCTTTTCCGAAAGCCGGTCCTTGCACGGCAAGTTCACGGCGTTCGGGATGACGAGCCGCCCCGGCCGTTCCGCTTCCAACGATCC